>NZ_PDBS01000008.1:0-300000 GCF_002572525.1 Natrinema sp. CBA1119
ATGGGAACTGATTTCGACCTATCTGAGTTCATTAAAGACACCTCAGAATTATTCCTTGTTTTGGGCGTGTTCGCTGCAACTGCGGTCTACACTCATGATCTTCAGGGTAGCGATGCGGGCCTTACAGAGAAGTATTTAGGATATGGACATGGTGGCTCGTTATTAATCGTGGCTCTTCTAACATTTTTGATATACAAGGAGATGACACAGAGACTTGGAGGGAAGTTTGAGCTCATGCGAGCACACTTACGTGTTAAGAATGTTGAATTAATACTGTTCTCGTTATCCTATTATCTCCTATTTTGGTCAATTGGATGGCTTATCCTCGATCAAAGTTCAATACTTCAAATAGTCCCGCTCACGATTATTGGGTTTTTCGTTCTAGGGGCAATTATGTATTTATTTGAGTTTTTAGATGGGAATATTAAGTCTGACATTAAACTCGCGAGTATCCTCCTATTATTGTCGGTCGTTTCTATTGTTATTTCATCGAATGGACTGATATGGTTACCTGATAATTATGAATTGGTGACTGTAGGGACATTATCTCTTAACAATGCAGTAATGATGTTACCTACCAGTGCATTTGTTACATCTATGATTGTATTTGTGATGTCTATTATAATCGGGATTATTTCATCTGTTGCCCTGTTTTCTGGATTTATTGTATATGCAAAAGAGAACATATCCGCTTGGTTGAGGGAAAAAAGGG
Organism: Natrinema sp. CBA1119; assembly: GCF_002572525.1. Lineage (NCBI taxonomy): Archaea > Methanobacteriati > Methanobacteriota > Halobacteria > Halobacteriales > Natrialbaceae > Natrinema > Natrinema thermophila. Next base: position 713 of record NZ_PDBS01000008.1, read on the forward strand.
CAAAGTCTGAGACGGAGTAACTCTACCAACTTCTATCCTCACCCTCTCTGATTGCACGTCGACAAATCCCATTTCCCGAATATGCACACGAGACACGAACCCTCGTGTACATATCTCGAGTCGTTCAGTCGCTCGAGACCGTGTTCGTCTCTGGATGACCGACACGTTCCGCCTGTTTTGGGCCGAAATGGGCCATCCAGTGAGCCGAAAAAACGAGGATTTCGGGGCTCGTGTGTACGAGTATGCGAATCAGAACCGACGGCGACTATGTGTACCGACGGGACGCGATCGAACGCGCAGCCGTCTTCTACGACTGGAACAAGACGGAAGCAGTGGTGAGCGCTTGCGATGACATACCGAAGTTCGTCCAGGCGTCCCGCCAGGTCCTCGAGCGTGACGACCTCACGCTCGAGCAGCGCCGGGAGATCGCCAAGACGCTCTCAACGGGAGCGGTAACGTTCGAAGTCAAATCCGAGATCGTCGTCGACACCGATTAACAGTAGTTGGTAATACGACCTCTTTACTCAGAAACAGGTGAGAATCTGAACACTCGGTCCGGTAAGTACAGGCAAACGATGCACCACGGTGGATTGGATGTATCCAACTCCTGGCAAGGATCCATGCAGAATCCAGAGGTTGTGTGTGTTTCAGACAGCTGGCCGTTTAAATTCACCAGACTCATGCTGTTCAAGACGCTTGGCCGAGCGTTTCATCGCCTTTCGGACACGCCGGTAGATCTTCTCCGTGTCAGTCACCAACACTAATTTGAGTCTGGGTGGCTTTTGAGATCTCGGGCCTATGGCGTGACACTTTCTTCGGGAGGGGCCTCCGGCTGAGAGGGGCAGTATCCCACAGGACACCTCCTTTAGAACACTCCTCTTCACACTGCAGAATGATGTCAACAGCTCCCAGCCTGCTGGCTCGTCCTGTCCCCCTTGAAAAGCTCTTGCACGAAAAATGGTAGCTCACGAAAATATTTTTCTTGGCCATTGAATTGGAAAAGCACGCTCGAGATGGCCAGAGCATTAATCAACCTGTAGAACCTGTCTACTTATAGTACAATTATCCACATTTTTGAGAAAATATTCGGGAACCGAACCAGCCACGAGACGCCATCCGGTAGTCGAGACCGAATTAATCGGTCTCAAACATAGTGAGTTTGTCACCGAATCGTCATCCCTTGATCCCCGCTCAATAAATGGATCACGCACAACAATTGGACGCGCTCCACGAGCGAACACGGATGTTCATGCGGGCTGACTCTACCTACGATGTCGCACAGATTGCGACCGACGCGGCGCGCGACCTCCTTGGGCTTGAAGTGAACAGTGTGCTCGTATACGACGACAATCTGGATGCACTCGTGCCGCTGACGGAGACACGGGAAGGACGAGCCTTGTTCGGCGAATACCCAATATTCTATGCAGGCGAAGGATTCGTCTGGGAGGTCTTCGAAACAATGGAGCCACAACTCTACGAGGATGTGAGCGCTGAACCGGGTGTGTACAATCCGGAGACACCGATTCGGAGTGAACTGATCTTCCCACTCGGCGAGCACGGCGTCTTCATCGCTGGGTCGACGACCGCCCGTGACTTCGACGAGCAAACCAAATCGGTGGCGAGCGTGTTGACAGCCAATGTTGAAGCCGCGCTCGATCGCGTGACACGGGAAGAGACCATCAAACAGCTATATCTCCAGCTCGAGGCGCTTATCCGGGCTAACACCCGCGAGGAGGTGGCGACTCTCGCAGTCGAAACAGTTCGAGATACCCTTGACCTTCCGTTAAGCGGGATTTACCTTGCCAATCGAGCACGAACAGCCCTCGAGTCTGTTGCCGTCACTGACCAGTTCCAAGAGCAATTCGGGACAGCGCCCTCATACGATCGGACTGCCCCGTCACGATCCATCGACTCCGTCATCTGGGACGTGTACGAACGCGGCGATACGGTTGTGATCAACGATGTCTGTGAGAACGATGCGATCGAGGCTACGGAGACGCCCGCTCGGAGTGGCATCATTCATGCCCTGGACGAGCATGGTGTCTTTATCACGTCGTCGCCCGATACGCACGCGTTCGACGACACCGATAAAGCACTGACGGACATCCTGGCAACAACCATCACCGCTGCGCTCGACCGGGTCGAACACGAAGTGTATCTCCGTGGGCAGAAAACCACCTTGGAAACGGAGAACGAACGGCTCGAAGAGTTTGCGCATGTCGTTTCACACGATCTGCGCAATCCGCTGACGCTCGCAACCGGACGGCTTGACCAGGTGCAAGACGAGTACGAGAGTGAGTCTCTCGAGGAGATCGACGCGGCGCTTGAGCGCATGGAGACGCTCATCGAGGATCTACTGACGCTCGCCCGCGAAGGCCGGACCGTCGCCGATTTCGAGGCGTTGTCCCTTGAAGATGTAGTCCGTCAATGCTGGCATCATCTCGACACAGATAACGCTACTCTGACTATCACCGACGATTGTACCGTGCGGTCCAACCAGAGTCGATTTTCTCAACTCTTCGAGAACCTCTTTCGAAACGCGATCGAACACAACGAGGGACCAGTAACGCTGACTGTTGGGCCACTCCGCGATGGGTTCTTCGTCGAAGATGATGGAGTGGGGATTCCACCGGCCGATCGCGACCAGGTGTTTGCTGCCGGCTACTCGACGAACGATAATGGAACTGGGTTCGGGCTGAGGATTGTTCAGGAAATCGTCGACGCGCACGGCTGGGAGATTACGGTGACGGAGGGGTCGAACGGCGGCGCGCGCTTCGAGATAACGAATGTTCCACTCCCATCATAGCGAGATCAGCAAAGCAGACGATGCCAAGATCACTGACCAACATAGCCCGCTTACGGCAGAGGGAGGACAAAATCGGATTTTGAGGGGAAGTTTATGAATTTGGAACCACCGGCTCTGTTGAAATCCTCAAAGAGTTACAGGTTCGCCCTGTAATTCCACGAGATGAAGGCCCTCCCGAAGTCGCAGATTCTCCGCTTTACTGAGAAGGCGATCCATCTGGCACGCCGAGCGGTCTCTCAATACTCCTCGAAGTTCTCCAAACACCGCTATACACTCCCGCAGCACGTTGTTCTGTTGTGTCTCAAAGTTCGAAAGAACACAACCTACCGTGGTCTACTTGACGAACTGATCGAGATGACACGCATCCGACGAGTTCTTGGATTAGCCGAACTTCCTACGCCATCAACGCTCTGTAAGGCATTTAACCGGCTTGATATGGCCGTATGGCGTATTATGCTGACTCTCTCAACGACGCTACTTCCGACGAGCGGAGTTGTTGGAGTTGATGCGTCAGGGTTTGACCGCAGTCACGCTTCGAAACACTACACGAAACGCGCCGAGCTCACGATTCAGCAGCTCAAAGTGACGCTGTTGGTCGATACAAAGGTGAACGCAATTCTCGATCTCCACGTGACGACGACACGAAAACACGATAGCCAGATCGCTCCGTCGTTGATCAAACGCAATCCCGAGAGCATCGATATTCTGCTCGGTGACAAAGGGTACGATGATCAGAAAATCAGGAGACTTGCCCGTCAATACGAGGTTCGTCCACTGATTAAGCATCGTGAGTTCACGTCACTTCACCGGGCATGGAACGCACGCTTGGACGCTGATCTCTACGGACAACGGAGTCAATCAGAGACTGTCAACTCAACGCTCAAGCGGAAGTTCGGTGCGTTCGTCCGCTCACGACGGTGGTGGAAGCAGTTCCGTGAACTCACTATCACCTGTCTCAGTCACAACATCGACCGATCACTCTGAGTAATCAAAAGAGGGGACTTACAGATCGCTTAGCACAGTGACCACTCCCAACAGATATTTCAGCGATCAAGATGTCGAACAAAGATGATTCCAACATAGCCTTAGACTCCACCTTAATGGTGCCAACATTGCTTTCCTGTTAATTATCCGTGCGCACAGAAAGTTGGAGGGGCGTTCTTCAATAGCCGCCTGCATCCGAAAAGCACCGTCCGCATTTGCTAATCCCATTACTGGCAATTGCCTGTTCTACGGAGGTGTTGTGTAACTGCTCTTGCCTAAGGTGGCGGGTCACACCACAATCTGTATGGAACCCGGAGGTACCCCGCTTTCGTTTGTGTAGCGTGTCCGTATTTACGTTCACAATCCCATCCTGGGGAGGTTCGTCGAGGGTGTTGCCCATAGCTACCGTTCCCCACCACCTCAAATAGTTATCTTCCCTGACTGTCAAGGTGGTTTTGATCGTCAATCGGCGGCTACCGGTTTCTCTTGCTATTTGCAGAGCCGTCACAATTAGTGACACTCTGTCTTGACCAGAGCCCAGCAATTAGGTCGATAATCCCGGAGTACATTGTGTCATGATAATGCATACCACAAGATATTTCTCCCATCCCTGAGTACGGGTACACCAATGTCTCTGCAAGAACCATCAGCCAGACCTGTGTGTGAAGTCGAGTTTGGCTTTCAGGACTCTCGGTATCCGTTCGTGGGTGTCACTAAGAAGGAATCGTGCCGGTTCGAACTCGCCGAAATGCTCCCTCGTCCCGATGGGCGGTACGCCGAATACTTCCACGTTAGCGGAGTCGAACCGGAGCGAGTAGCAGGCTACGCAACCGAGATGGAGACCGTCGACGTCACGATCCTTGCCGAGTATGAGGATGGAGGCAGTTTGGAATTTCTTGTATCTGGCGATTGTCCTGCATTTCGACTAACCGAACTCGGAGCGCTCCCGCGCGAAGTCTGCGGGAGAGAAGGCGTTGGTCGTCTCGTCGCCGAAATCCCTGCTGAAGAAAATCCATCGGAAGTCGTCGAGACATTTTTGCAAGAGTATCCGGATGTATCGCTGCTCTCGAAGCGGGAAAAAGACGGTATTGCGCCCCGATTTCCAGACTCCGGGTTCCAACGAGTCCTCCAGAATCATCTCACGGATCGCCAACGCGAAGTACTCAAAGCGGCGTTTGAAGAAGGATATTACGAGTGGCCTCGCGAATGCACCGGCGAAGACATCGCTACGGAACTCGGTATTACATCAGCCACCTTTTCCGAGCATATTCAAGCCGCTGAGCGGAAACTACTCACAATTATGTTTAACGGTCCCGATGCCGGAAACTAATTCCGCGCACAGTTTGGTTGATTACGGCCCACCGAATCCGCCTTCTGCTATTACTCGGGTCCTTTCACGACTACCTCCCCATCTGCGAAGACTGTGACATCGCAACCCTCGTACTGGAAGTTGACAGTATCCGATGGGAAATGATGTGAATCAGTAGATTGTGGTCCAAAGAGATCTGCAAGGGCATCGACATCGATGCTGTTGTAGAGCGGGGGGATTTCGGTGGGATTCTTTCCAGTCGCTTTTGAGACAGAAGTAACGATTGTGTGGATTACGGATTCACAGTCCATTTTGTTACATTTCGATGTGACGCCGATTTGTTGTACGTCTGTGCTAGATCCGTGCTCGGGAGTGGGGTATCTCGTTCACTCATGGTGTCCAACCTCACAAGAGGTCCGGATGAGATACTGCAGGCTCACTCCATAATCGATGTCCCTACATCGCAAGGGCTTCTGAGTCATGATCGCTTTATTATTAGGGATTCACTTATCGGTGCAGGAAGCGTACCGTTCATTATGCCTGAAGAAGTCCTGTTCAAATCAGAGAGTGACCAGACCCGAGAAGAAATCGCATCGTATCTCCGCAATGTCGCTGATAAGCTCGAACAAGGGGATGCAATCACACTCAAATCCGGTTCCGAGTCTGTGACAATGGAACCACCAGCACGCCCGACGTTTGAGGTCAAAGCCGAACGCGAGGGGCCAACGGACGGGCCCGGTGAATTGAGTATCGAGTTCGAACTCGAATGGGAGGAAAACGGCAATGAGGGGGATGGCGGGAGCGACCAGTTAGAAATTGAGTGATCAATTTGCATCTTTTATTGACTAGCTGTTTCGGACGAGAATCTGTCTGAATAAGAGAATTTCAACAAAGCCGAACCACCGTATTTTTAGAATGGTGAAGAGAATTGTCAGTATGGATTCTCCGCCGCCTGGATGGACGACGCATCGGTTCGATGAGCGATCAGTGCGATTCAGCAACAATGCAAAACGGATAGAAGTAGGCATTAAACCGGCACCCCGTGCGGGTAGGAAGGGGCAGTCTGACACAAATTCAACAGGGTTTGTTGTCCATGTCCATCAGGACCGAGCTGGTAAAGGAACCCTCGGGGATCGGAACATGGCGACGACTGTTGAGACGTGGGACAAGGCATTGACAACCATCTACACGTTCATGGAAAAGTTCAATGCAGAGCAGGCAGCGCTGCCACGGGACGATGTAGAATCGGTCCATCGAAGTCTTGACGACGTCAATACGGCCGAAGCCGTTCTCTCGACAACAACAGCTGCGGAAGCGCTCACTGATGCCGCAGGGTACACAGACGAGTTATTGCTGGATGTCTTAGCGACAGAGACGAATAGCCAGTTTCGGTTGGTGGCCCATCGGAAGGGGAGCGAGGTTAACACTATTTATCGGAATCGGGCCTCGGACCTTGGTAATATCTCCATTGCAACGATACACACTACGTTCCCGGTGGACACATTAGGGGTTGAAACGATACTGGATGCTGAGATGCCGATTGCGATAACGGTCCATGTTGGCAACCATACGATCTATCGGTTCATTTTCGGCGACAGGAAAGAAACGGACGTCGTCCTTCCTCGCGGGATTCAGCTTGTAACACCAGAGTTTGAGCGAACAGTCATGAACGTCTTAGACGAAAAATGGACGTAGTATCGCTCTGGTTTGATTACTACGAGTCGAAAACATCGACTGACTTCATTGCATCTTGAACCTCCGACAGGTCCGGCTTCACGAGAGCATCCTCTGTCATCCATGCATACTGGACGGTTTGTGTGTCGTCGATAACGAAGAGTGCCCGCTGTGAGACGTTTTGATGCTGTTCCCAGATATCGTATCGGACGCCGTACTCCTCACAGACTTCAGCGAGGCTGTCGCTCAAGAGTGGGAATGTCAAATCGTGCTCGTTGATGAACGCGCGGTGGGAATAGGCACTATCGGCTCTGGTGAATCGTTGGACGGCGTCGGTTTCGACCGTCAGAACTAGGAGTATGAAGCGGGAAACCGCCGATGCTCTATGTCGAAAATCTCCCGCTTCACGAGCAAAGTCGTTCAGTTAGCTAAAAATGCTGTTGGTGAGCGAGGCGAAGTCGCCGCCCCCGAAGGGGGTGGCGGCTTCGCCGAGTATGCGGTAGTGTCGCTGCACTGTCTGCGGGTTTACCTGGAAAAATCCTACCGAGAAGCACTCGATTTGCTGAGCGAGATGCCACAAATACTCGGGGAGATCGGCCTTGAACCGACCGATCTCCCCGATCACTCGACGCTAGTCAAGTGGTTTGATAGGATTAAGACCGCACTCTGGCGAGTGCTGCTGCGCCTCTCGGCGCAGCTGCACGGCCAGAGCGGTCACGCCGCCATTGACGCGACGTTTTTCGACCGCGAAAACGCTAGCAAACACTACTGCCGTCGGACGAATTACCGGGTTCAGACGCTCAAAGCGACAGCTCTCGTCGACACAGAAAGCCAAGCAATTCTGGACGTTCACTGTACGACCGAGAAACGCCACGACACACAGCTCGGCTGGCAGGTCGCCCGCCGCAACGCGGGCGACCTCGCCAGCCTCGCTGCCGACAAAGGCTACGACTGGATGGATTTACGCGAAAAACTCCGCGAAGACGGCGTGAGACCGCTGATCAAACATCGTGAGTTTCGGCCCATCGATCACGCGCATAACGCGCGGATCGATGGGCCTCGATACCGCCAACGAGCGATGTGTGAGACCGTCTTTTCAACGATCAAGCGCACGCTCGGCGACGCCGTGCGTGCGCGAACTTGGTACGGTGAATTTCGTGAACTCGTTTTGATGTGTGTGGTTCACAACACCAAGCGATCTCTAAAACAGTGAAATCAAGCTACGTCTGGCGATTCACCACGTCCGCACTATCAGTAGAGATGCCGAAGAGATTGACACCCTCGGTGAACGTTAGCCACTCGACATCGCGGAAGTCACAGAGCTCTTCCGTGCAAATCGGGCTGAAATCGAATGGGTAAAAGGCTAACACAGCAGCGCCTTCATTGGTGTACTCTTTGAGGCTATACTCGTCGATTGTCTCACCGTCCGTTCCTGGAAGAGTGAATGAAGGCGCTGTCTCACCGAGTTCAAGCATGTCTCGTATGAGTTTTGACTAATCCAACATAAAATGATATGAAGTATGTGTGCTTTGTTCAGTTCGCATATGTAGTTGCCATTCAATACAGACAGAATTCAGCACAGCTATTTCACCAGAATTAATAGAGAAATAATAGGAAGGTTTACCCGTATAAGAGTTCGAGGTGAAATATGACGTTCACTGTTGAGTGCTCTCGTTGCAGTGAACCAATGGAATATCAGCCAACTACATTTGTTACCGAAATACGTTTCCGGTGCAACAATAATGATTGTATCCGTGTGTTAGCATCCTGAGATTCCTTCTATCCCCCAAGAGAAGAAGTAGAATGATCTATTCGCACATGCAGTGTTCATATATTTCACGATAAAATGTGCCTGGATAAAGGGCCTTGAGAGGCGCCCTGATATGGTCAGGCGCCGGGGTAGTTTTAGAAGCTAAAACAGGTCTCTGACGAACTACTCGAGGACGAGTAATACTATTTGTCGCCTGTTGCTTTATTGCAGTTTCTCTCGAAGGGAAAAGCGTCCGTGGGGACAGGTAGGTGGTGGCTTCGAAACCCCACGGACTGCTAAAAACAGGGTGGTGGACGCTATAAACGTAACCAAACGTAAAAATCGTTCATTCCGTTATTTGATAGCAGACCTCAGTATATTTGAGATAGATAACAGTGATGACGATATCCGGAGAGTAGCGAACTTCCCTTGCGATAATCTGTTCGTAACATCGTTGTTACCAACTTATACGGCCAACAGAGTTATTTCGGAAACGGACACAATATGATGATGACGAGGGGGAATGGGTTCAGTCATTGTCTGACAGAATCCGTCCGACACGAGACATACGGTCCCTCGTCTTCCGAGATCAAATCACGTTCCGACGTGAAGCCAAACTGTCAAGATCATCGATCTCGGACCCACCCAAGTCGATACCCATTGACATTGGATGGGGGCTCTAACACTGGCCTCTGGCCGGCGTTTTCTCGAGATACCAAAGCATATTGGAACTATTGTTTTGTAGATAACTCAGGTATACAAATATGCGGCAGGTGGCCATCCCCCAGATGACCCTGCCGCTATATCTTCCTTTCGACGAACTACGGACTATCTCACCACGGAGCTCAAGGAGTCTTTGGCCGAGTTCGTATCGAAGGACCCGCTGTTTCTGACGTAGTCATACATATCCAAAGAAAGATGAGGACCGTCTTAGCGCTATCCTAGCTGGTTCCAATACTTCCGTTATTTCGTTGGTGGGCTCTCTTCGACTTTGACCGTTGGCTCTTCATCAAATTCAACGAGGACCCAATACCCAGCATATCGGAATTTAATCCAACCAGATCGCTTTTCCCCGTCTTGAGTCGTCGAAAACAGATTTCCAAGGGCGTCAGGATCGATACTGTCGTACAATGGAGGAAGATCTAACGAGCCTACGCCCTCTTTTTTTTTTTGAAATAATATCAATAATAGCATTAGATATGATCTTTGTTTTGGCTGGTTTCCCTCCCATAGCAGGATTAAAACGTAATGGCATTAATAAATGGCGAAAATTGTATTTCTGACGGCTATATTGCTTGGGGATGTTTTCCGCAAGGACCATCACGGTTTTACATCCACGGTTGTTTATATCACACATGGTTTCCGTTGATGAAGTGTTAGGGCTCTTGAATGATGAGCGTCGGCGGTACACATTGTACTATCTCAAGGAGCAGAATGGGGCGGTTCACATAGACGATGTCGTGGAAGCAGTCGCAGAGATGGAAGCAGATACGGCAGCGGGAACACAGTCTGTCGACGATCTCGAGGACATCAAACTAACGCTGTACCACCAACACCTCCCAAAAACGCGGCCACTGGAGTTTGTTCACTTCAATAGAGACAATCAGACGATCGAACTCACCGATGATCCGGCCAAATTCGATACGCTGCTTACGGTCGCAAAGGTCTTAGAACAGTCATATGACCTGTGATTCAGGTGGCTACATAATTCGGTTTCAAGGAAAAATGGCCAAATGAGGGGTTCTAAAAAGGACAGTCTTTTTTGTCAATATGAAAGCATGATGACTGAGACATATGAGGCGATCGTAGATGAGATCCAATCACAGAATGACCGAAAGGTGGTCTTGGTTACTGTCAAAGGGCCGGATCACCTCCCAAAACGATTCATGGAAATAACGACGAATAGAAGAGTAAAACACCTGAAGAATTTGACCGAATCGCAGGGTGACGTCCCAGGTCACAAGATTGGACGGGTTCCGGCCCAGTACGATGAAGGCTGAAAGATTGTATGGAACGATATCGGGGAGTAGCGCCGCACTTTTACTGTCCACCTCCGTTCAGGTCTCCCGACTGAGTGCCTCATCCCGCAGCCAGAACTGCTCGACTATATCCTAAACTTGCGCTTCGTCGCTAAAGCGAGCCTCGAAACCATTGGAGAACAGATCCACCTCCTCTCCACCGCGGGAGGGCAGGTTCCGATACTTTCGATATTGTACTGAAAACGGAATGGGGAGATACGGGGGTGCCTCCATATGTGTGGGGGAAGGGGGTCGGAGGCGTTCTATTGCCTGTGGTGATGGCCATTAACTGTTTTTGTTAGTTTCAACTATCCAATAAGTTGATGGTAGTATGGTCACAAGCAGCAGATGGCGAGGGGAGAGGATTTAGTCGTTGCCCGACAAAATCCGCCCGACTCTGAGACATACGGTCCCTCGCCTTCCGAGATCGAACCACGTTCCGACGTGAAGCTCTTCTCTCACGTAGACACTGACCTATAGTAGACGTTAGAAATAATTGCTCAATTTAGGGATAGAGAGTTGATCAAGAGCGGTATCGATCGCTGTTGTCAGCTCAGAAAGCGAGTCGAAGAATCGGTTGCTAAGTGCTGATTGCAGCTGTCTCCAGCACTCTTCGACTGGGTTGAGTTCCGGGGAATATGCTGGTAACGTGACGAAGGCGAGGTCGTCACGGGCCGCCAGGTCCGTGACGGCCGATGCCTGGAAATACGGTGCTCCATCGAGCACGACGATTAAATCCTCTTCGAATTCTTTGCATAACGCGAGAATGAAATGCTTCGCGTGATCGGCGGTGACGTACTCGGTGAACCGTGAGAAGAAGCACTCGCCGTCTTCGGTAATCGCGCCAAGCAGACACGTCCAGTCGCGTTGGCCAGAAAGTTCGACGCTCGGCCGCGTGCCGCGCGGAAACCACGCGGCACGCGGCTCAACCTGGACGGATTTCTTGGTCTGATCGATGCAGACTACTGTGGCGTCCATCTCCCGCCGCTTTTTTTGAGTTCCTCGCGGAACTCTTCTGTGTCTGACTCCTCGGCTTCGGCGGCTGTACGGCGCGGTTTGTGGTAGCTTAATCCAGCTTCTTTGAGTAACCGGCGGCAACTCGGATAGGAGTACTCGACGCCGTAGGTTTCTTCAAGAAACTCCTGGACGAGCGCCGGCGTCCACGCCGGCGCGTCGATACCGACTTCCTCGGGAGGTTCGTGAACGGTTTGTTCAAACTCTTCTTGCTGTGTTCCTGAGAGCTTTCGTTTTCTCCCGGATCGATGAGCATCAGAGACGGCTTGCTCAAGCGGTTTGTCCGTATCGAGTCGCATGAGCCAGCTGTAGATCGTTCTTCGACCAGTGTCGTGCCACTCTGCAAGTTCGGTCTGCGTCAGGCCGTTCTTGTATGCAATCGCCGCTAACAACCGTTGTGTCGGCTTGTTTCCCTCAACCTTGCCAAGGGCGTCTTGGAGTTCTTCGACGGAGATTTCGTCGAGATGGTCCATTGTCTACAGTGACAATCTACGGGCGGAAAATTCTAACGGTTACTATAATGTAGGCCTCGGTCGTTTTCTTGTCATCATAACTCAAGGGTTTCACTCCCATCGGCTCTGGTGAATCACCAGAGGGCGTTGGTTTAGACTATGTTAGTAGTAGTGTGAATAAGTACAATCACCATTCGTCTTTAGCTAAGACTCACACCTCGGTTGCGTAGCGGTAGCGAGCGTCTCTTGTAAGATCGGTCGTTGCTGGTGGATCTTCTGTGCATCCTCAATCAACCGCTCCAGCAACGGCGGTGGCGAGTAGCCGAGGTACTCACCGAGTTCGTGGAGGATGAGCTGGGCGTGCGACCGGAAGGTCGCCGCCCAGCGTTCTGGCGGAAACACGATCTCATCATCGGCTTGCTCGGTGACCAGACCCAACAGATCACGACTCACCAGCAGTGACAGCAACGCCGCATACAGCAGAATCTCCACAACAGCCGGGTTGCTTGTGTCGAACTCATCCAGTTCGTACTGCGTCTTCAGTTCACGAAACAACGTCTCTACCTCCCACCGACACCGATACAGCGTTGCTAGATCAGCCGGGAGGAACTCCTCTCTCGGTAGATTCGTGATGTAGAGATGGTAGTCGTCGGCGTCCGCAACGAGGACGCCGACGACGCGGAACCGCTTCGTGTCCAGCGACCGTGTTCCGTTGTACGGCCCACGTTTGAACTCCGCTTCGACCTCAACGTCGATGTACTTCCGCGAGAGATCATCGACCACTTCGTGGAGCTGCTTGCCCTCCAAGGGAATGGCGCGGCCGCGCCATTCCCGTAATTCTGCCGTTATCACCGGATTCGAGTTCGCTTTCAGCCGACTCACGAAGTAGCCGTCGTTCTCATCGATCAACGCGAAGCGGCGGTACTTGAAGTACGCCAGATCGAGTAGAACCAGCCGTCCGTCCAGCCACGAACCTGTCTTGAACAGAGTGCTGTCGTGTGTTTTCTCGTCCGTCACGTCGATCCGTTCAATCGTCTTGTCGGTGGCATTGTGGAGCAGGTGGAGCTTCGCTCCAGCCTGCTCCTCGTGACGGGCTTGGAACTCATCAGAGAGGAACTCGTGCAACCGCAACACCGTTCCATCAGCGATCATTACGTCTCTGAATCGGTCGATATCAGCGTCAACAGCGTCGGGTACAGCGACCTCGTCGAGCGCGGCCTCGACGAGGTCGCGGAGATACTCCGCGAGTGTCGGCGTCAGCCGGTGATAGAACCCGCCAGAAGAGATTGGTTCGTCAGCTGTGGCGTTGTAGCAGCGTCTGAACCCAGCGAGTGTTCGGCTTTCGCCTGCGGCGAAGCCGAACACGAGCGCCCACACGAGGACAGGAATCTGGAGCTTACCCTCTCGCTCGACCACGCCGAGTTCCTCGGCGTGCTCTTCGAGGAACTCGGAGGGAAACAGTGTAGTGAGCCGACGCATAATTCTCGATGAGGAGGTGTCGTTGTACATACTCGTCGCCTCCTCATTCCTCTCGAAAAGTAGCCTCGATAAGCCGTCGCTGTCACGTGGTTCTCCCCTTAGCTAAAGACGGATGGGTGGTTATGTAACGTGCTCTTCGGTAGATCAATTTCCTCAGCGATATCGGTGAGCGTCCCTCCGTTTATTTGGCGAATTACGTCGAGGATACGTAACGTCCGGACCGCTCGAACCGGAGAGTCGTGCTCGTCTTTTGGTATCATATGCCAACTAATGAGGTAGAGTCACTAAAGTCTTATCTAGCTGAATTTTCCACCTTGCCCTCTATGGATAGAACACAAGGGTAAATGGGGTCGAGACGCGTTTGTTTACTGTTTGAGTCCGATTCAGCAGAGCAGAAACTGAGTCCGTTCTTCTAACAGAAATCGACGTGTATCGGCCCAGTTAATTACAATCATATGCTTGTAAATGACCTGACTTCGACAGTGGACGACGGTCGGCCGGTCGAGATGGTTTTGCAACCCGTCGGACCCTCTACACGAGCCTGATAACCGTTTAGATCAGCATCCTTACTAAGAGAGATTTGGAAATCACACATATATACGCCATAGTTTTAAATCAATTAATGGAGAGATTTTCTAGTGCATTCACATTTGAGTCAATTCAGCGTAGATGAAACGGTGGAGAGGCCGATTTAGCGCGATTCGATACCTAGACTGCGTAATTAGCACGCACTCTCCGAAGATGCTGATTCAACGTGGTGGGATCATGATACTCACTGCTACCGTCGGCATCGTCGTCTATCACAACTCAGTCGGCCGTCTGCATATCTCAACGCCCGGGCGCCGCAAGTTGTGTGTAGTCCGGCTACGCGAACGAGATCAAGTAGGCCGAACAGGATTGACTGCCAGTCGACAATGAGGAAGTCAGACTCAGTACTTCACAAAGCCGGTAGTTAAGAAATCCGCTAGCTTAGTTGTGACCAACAAACAGAGACAGTGGGAAGTGAAATCCATGAGGACCAGTTCCTTAACTTTCTCGTCAACGTTCTCCCCGGCGCATTTACCCTAAACTTCAGATATAAATAATTACCCCAGTCATTATCAACCGTAGTGATTGGTGACAGGGCTTTTATTGGTATCCCATCTGGCCACCTCTGATTCCTTTTTGGATGACTTCTCCTACCCTACATATTAAACAAGAGGACGTTCATCTGTGGGCCATGGATCGTCACCACTGGTTACTTGCCGCGCTGATGGGAGGGATCCACTCCATTTTCCACGTCTTTATGCGGCTTATCCCAGCTTTCATTCCTGTCTTGACAGGGGCCTTGGGATATCCGCTCTGGAAGCTAGGCATGCTCGTCAGTGCCTACTTCGTCGGTTCCTCGGTCGGCTTGCTCCCGATGGGCGAACTATCAGACCGGTACGACCGACGGATCACACTCTCGGGCGCCCTTGCGATCGTGGGACTCGGCTACCTCCTGTTTTCTGTGGCGCCTCTCGTTGGCACAGCCTTGCCCGAGACGGCAATCGCCGGCCTCGCCTTCGACGGGCCATTCGTGGTGATGGCGACCAGTATGGTCATCTCAGGTTTTGGGACCAGTGCCCATGTTCCCGTCGGCGTTCCCCTACTCACTGCCAACGCGACGGCCGACGACCGCGGAAAACTCCTTGGCATCTGGGGGGGCAGTTCGAAGATTGGCGACGCTGTTGGTCCGGCGGCCGTTGGCGTACTCATCCTCGTACTCGGCTGGCAGGCGATCCTGTTCAGTTTCGGCCTGCTTGGCCTCGTCTGCGCTGCTGGACTCTACGTGATCCTCGGCGCCTCGGGCTTCGAGACGCGACCTGTGGGAGATCAGGCTGAGAGGGACGATAATGCCGAGACCTGGGAGAGTCTGCTAGCTGACCGACGGCGATACCTCTATCCCATGCTCGTTCTCGTGGGCTACTTTGCGGCCTACAGCATCGTCGTCCAAGGTACTATCACGTTTGTCCCCGCGTTCATCACAGATGTTTACGGATACTCGTTTAGCCTCGGCTCGATATCGTTCGGCCCGGAGTCATTCGCCGACTTTGCGCTGTCCGTGCTGCTTGTCGGCGCGGCTATCAGCCGCTTCGTCGGTGGCTATCTCGTCGACCGCTACGAGCACCGCTTAGTCCTCGTTGCAACCCTAATCATGGCTGCGGCCGCGATGTTCGTATTCTCGCTGGCTTCGCTCGGTCCGGTCGCACTTATCGTCGTATTGATTGTCTTCGGTGCCGGCCTTTGGGGCAATAGTCCTGCCCGCGACTCGTTAGTGAGCGATCTAGGTCCCGACGAGCGTGAGGGTCGGACGTTCAGCTACCTCTGGACCGCGTCGCGGGTCTTCGGCGCCCTCTCACCGACAGCGATCGGCTTTCTTGCCGGCTCAGCCGGTATCCGAAAAGGCTTCACCTATCTCTCCATCGCCACGCTCATCGCTGCATTGTTCGTCGCGTTGCTGTTCAGTAATAGGATCTACCGCGACAACGCTATCGATCCGGATGTCGCTCTTGACGACTGACGTAGTGGCTGTGGTGTTAATTTCCCCTCGGCGGTGTCTGCTTCGCTGACCGAGTGCCGTGTATTCCCGACGGTATCTGTAGACGCCGATTCAACGGATGGTGGATTGCGTCTATATAGGTGCCTCGCTTCGTTTCTTTACCTTAAACCCATTCCGCAGTTGCAAAACCGGTATTGTAGGATAGTTCTCTTTGACAGCCTCATTCGACCAGTCTCTCCTCCCACGTTAAGTATTGCTTCATTTCCTGTTCTCCCTGTGCGTAGGGTTCTCGGACCGCTTTACGTGATTCTCGAAGAGCACGCTCTTCCCCCTCGTCTGTCTCCAGATCGGCCTCTTCCCACGCTTTGAGTCCGCCTTCGAGGATAGCGAGATTTTCAATTTGCCCCATATGAATAAGCTGTGCGCCAGCGCATTCGGAGATAGTTCCGTCCTCGCAGGTCAAGACGACGGTCCCAGTGGGATCGAGGTCATAAGCGAGCACGTTCGCTACCTCGTATCGCGGAGCCCACCAAGCACCTGGGATGTGACTAGCAGTGTAGACATCAAGTTCATCGATGTTTACTATCGTTATCTCGCGGTTCGTACTTGCTAGCTCAGTAGCAGAGATGCGCTCGACTGTCTCATCAACGATATCAGCTCCGAGCGGTTTCCGAGGCTCATAGTTTTTCTCTAGGCGGCGATCGCTCTCATCCCATGCAGTCGTTCCTCCGTCCAGAACACTCACGTTCGAGAAACCCATATTCTCGAGCCAATAGGCTGTAATTGCAGACCGAATATGCGTCTCTGAAACTAGAACAATTTCCGCATCACGAACAGCGATGTGGCGGCCGGCGGTCTGGATAAGTTGTCCGCCAGGAACCGAGAGCGAATCGGGCAGGTGGCCTTCCACGAACTCTTCCTCCGTTCGTACGTCAAATATGTACGTCGTTTGCCTGTCGTCTACTGTATCGTCGAGTCGATCTAGTTCTGCAGGGGAGAGAAACGAGACATCGGTGTCCTGAAGGAGTCGTTCTGTTACTTCTTGGAGTTGAGCGTACTGTTGTGGGTCCGTCTCTAGTTCTTGTGGTCGACCGGGACCGTCTGTTAGGTCGTATCCAGAAAGTTGCCACCCCATCGTACCATTTTCTAGTTCATAGATATTGTTTATGCCTAGTTCCCGGAGCGTTGCTGTTCCGATGATACTCCGGGTTCGTCCGGCGCAATGGACTACCACCGGTTCATCGTTGTCCCGGAGTGCCTCGGCGTACAGCGGTAGGTCGAAACCCTCAATGTTGACTGAATCGGGGATCGTGCCCGATTTCTCGTATTCAGAAGGAGTACGTACGTCAACAATGGTGGCCTCGTCCCGTTTCGCCGCCAATTCGTCGGGTTCAATCATCGGGAGGTCCCGCGTCGCTGCTACCTGTTCGCCGAACTTCTTGCTCTCATAATTGAAGGCGGTAGCATGGACATCACCTTCCGCCTGTATGAGGTCGAAACCCCCCTCCCGCCACGCCGCTATTCCTCCATCTAGATAGCTAACGTCTTCATATCCCAGCGTTTCAAGCCACCGAGCATCACGAATCGACCGCTCACCACTGCCATCACATAGTACAACAGGCGTTGATTGGTTTGGCACCAAATTAGGAAGACGCTGCTCAAGTTTACGTCTCGGTACCCACGTACTTTCCCGAATGTGCCCCGCCACGTAGTCGAGTGAGGGTCGGATATCTAAGAGTGCAATCGGATCACTTGATGCAAGTGCGTTTTGTACTGCCGCAGGTGAATGCGAACTAGGCATCGTATGATATGTTAGTATCTGGTAATAGTACTAATAACCTTTTGATGGGGTGGTTGCTCGGTGAGACCGTTGTAGACCTGTTCAAGCCGTTGTGGGATACACGCAATCAATTTTGCAATCACGAAAGGTTGGTAAGTAAATCACGTGGTAACCTTTTGCCCGGGTGGGCGCGTGGGTCATGCTTACATTCGGTGATGAGCAGTGGTAGTGAATAAGGTACTCAACGTCAAGTACGGAGAAATCGTACTCAGTGTGCCAGTCTTGAGACCCGTTGTCGGCAGCCGCGGACTGCAGGTCGTTCACGTTTCGGCGGACGACCTGCGGTCCGGTCTTCGTATCGTGTTTCCACCGTGCTGTGAAATGGACGTCAAGAACAGCGAGCGACTCTATATCAGTTAATGTCGTCACTTTCAGCGTTTGCACGGTGTTCCCTGATTGCTGGCGGAAGTACGACGAAAACGGCGGCAGTCAAAGAACGTGCTGTCGAGAGCGGCTGACCAGATTGCGGGTGTTGCTGCGCTGAAACGCGCAGCAACGGCCGCCACACCTGCATTTCCAGCCGATCGAATGACTTGTAGATCGTGCTGTAGTCGGGGAACTTCTCTCTATCGAGACCGAGTGTATCACGAACTTCGGACATCTACTTCAACGGATTCGGCGTTCCACGGCAACTGTAGTCTTCTTCGAGACGGAAACAGTGTAAGATGACATAGACCCAAGCGGGCGAACCCGCTGCTGGCGAGCTCGCTCGCGTGCTTCCTCAACGCTTGTTTGGCTAGGTCATGACACTGCTCAACGAAGTCGAGGACATCGATTTTCATAGGACGGAATCGAATTCCTCGGTTTCATCCTTCTAAGCCAGTGATCTCGGCTGATGAGATCGCTATTTCACAAATCAGAGGGAATAAATGCTGGAATGAGCGATGGATTGACCCCTTCGTGTCGGCTTCATCCTCTCGCCTAAAGGCAGAGGCATCGCCTCACAGTCGTTATAAGCCACGGGAAGTATATCCTCTGATTCAGCCAAATTTTTATTATAATGAATCCCGATGACGATATTGATGATCGATCAAGACAAATCAATCAGTTACCCACTGAACGTGGAGGGGTTTCGTCACCGATGAGCGAACACGTAGTCGCAGACGCCGACGATCTTCCGGCAGGTGACCGTCTTATAACCGAGATAGAGGGCAGCGAAATCGGCGTTTTCAACTTAGATGGAGAGTACCGTGCCTACCTCAACTGGTGCCCCCATCAGGGCGCACCGTGTTGCGAGGGGACTGTAACCGGAAAGTACACCGCAGACTTTGACCCTGAAACATTAGAGACGACCGACGAATGGATTCGGGAGGGAGAGTTCCTGTACTGCCCGTGGCATGCCTGGGAATTCGATCTTGAAACCGGCGAATGTACGACGAACCGATCGTATTCGCTTCCCACGTATTCAGTATATGAAAAGGATGGAAAAGTAGTCGTCTCTGTCCCTTAGTGGGAGAGTGTTAAGAAATTATATATGTGGAAAAGATAAAGTCATTACGCCACCTGTGGTGAGGTATGGCATCCCAGCGAGGGTCATCCCCAACAGGGCCGATGGAGAAATCGACAGTCATCGACGTTGATGTCCACCTTGGCGGGGCAATCGACTACGAAGATGTCACAGCGTACATGAACGAACCACACCAGAGTCGCCTAGTGAACCATTCAGGACCGTCACCGCTTCCGTGGAGCGGCTGGGATCGTAACTCCGGTGGAAAGATAGATAGCGACCCACACACGATTGCAGACGCTGATGAACTGGACCAGCGACTATGTGGTGAATTCGGCGTTGACTATCCCATCTTGAATCCGATGTCGTGGGTTCCACGGCTCCCGGAAACCGACTTTGCGGTCGAGTTAGCGCGTGGGTACAACCAGGTGCTTCTAGATGACTACCTCGACAGACACGATCATTTCTACGGGACCGTCACCGTTCCAACGCAGGATCCACAGCGGGCAGCCGAAGAGATTGACCGTATTGGCGGTGAGGATCAGATCGTCGGCATCTATATCGCGACTGGTGGGCCTGACCGCCCGCTCGGCGACCCGGACTACGACGTCATATATCAGGCAGCGCAGGACAACGACTTGGCAGTCGTCTACCACGGTCACGTCGATGCGTTCCTCACTGACTTCCCCCGCCAGAATCAGGGGCTCGAGGAATACGTTTCAGTTAATGCACTGGGTCATCCGTGGACCCAGATGCTCACGATGACTAGCCTCATGGAGCAGGGAACGCCAGAAAAATTCCCCGACCTGGACTTCGTCTTCTTGGAGGCAGGATTACTATGGGTGCCGTATATGGCTTACCGGTTAAACAAGGAACACAATATGCAGCCCAATGCATCGCCACTTCTCGAGAAATCGCCAGAAGAGTACGTGCGCGATCGATTCTATTTCGGTACGCAGCCGCTCGAGGAACCACTCGATGCAAGCCACATGAAACAAATTTTCGATCTGGTTGGCCGTGACTCTATATTGTTTGCCAGCGACTTCCCCCACTGGGACTTCGACAATCCATCGACGCTCGGAAAAACCCTGACGAAGAACCTTGACGACAAGGGAGTCGAGACAGTATTGAACAAAAACGCTCGGCAAGTCTTCGGGATCGGGTCCTGATTACTTGCGTGTCAGAAGGATCATAGGAGACACTCTCCGCAACTACCTCGCCGAATACCCGTATCAGTTCGACAAACGTCCGCAGACCCGATCACTCCCTCCGTAGTACTGACTTAGCGTCCCGTGCTTCGTAATTGGAAGTTACTTTCAGGGTCACGAACTGACCGATTCGACGGTCACGATCATCGGACTGGGCTCTATTGGGAAAGCCTTCGTCCAGCGGCTGGATGGAATGGAAGTGGAGACGATCGGCGTCCGATATACACCAGCAAAGGGCGGGCCGACTGACGAAGTTATCGGGTTTGACGAGAGGGAGTTTCACGACGCACTCGCCCAGACGGACTACCCCGTCGTTTCGTGTCCGTTGACGGAGACAACGAGCGGACTCATCGACGCGGAAGCGTTCGCGACGTTGCCGCCCCACGACGTCCTCGTGAACGTGGCCAGAGGTGAGATCGTCGACACTGAGGACCTCACGGCTGCCCTCCGTAACGGTTCCATACGCGGCGTAGCCCTCAACGTCACGGATCCCGAACCGCTTCCGCAGGATCATCCACTCTGATCTCTCGATAACTGCCTCATAACTCCCCATATTGGGAGATACACGCCTAAGCACTGGTCACGTCTCGCCGACATCGTCGCCGAGAGCGCCGATCGGCTCGATTCGGATGCGGACTTGTAAAACCTCGTCCTGCAACCGTAGATCTACTTCAGTCAGGCAGATACCCGCTTGTAACGCGCTGGCATCCATGGTCCGATCTGGACGGCGAACGGCGAAATACTGTAGCACCTCGTCCAGAACGAAGCGCTCTCCGTGCAACTGAGCCGATGATACGTGGCACACGTGGCAGAAACCTTTTATAACTGTTTGAAGTAAGGAAGGTCATGCATCGCGTTCGATTTCGAGACCCGGCAGGAGCTGTTCGAATGGGCGAATGGAACGACGAGAGCGTCCACTTCGGGAGGGGGTCGTACACCCTCGACGAGGTCGATATTTTGCCACCGTCAGCGCCGAGCAAAATCGTGTGTATCGGCCTCAATTACACGGCTCACGCCGAAGAATCCGGAGAGGAGATACCGGATCGTCCGCTCCTGTTTCTTAAAGGGCCGAACGCAGTAGCCGGTCACGGCGATACGATCCCGCTCTTGGCCGGCAAGGACCGCATCGACTACGAGGCTGAACTCGGCGTCGTCATCGGCGAACAGTGCCGCAACGTCAGCCGCGAACGAGCGATGGACGTGGTCGAGGGGTTCACCTGTGTCAACGACGTCTCGAACCGAGACGATCAGTTCGACGAACGAAACTGGATCCGTGGCAAAGCGTTCGACGGTGCAGCACCGATAGGTCCGGTCGTTGCGGGACCAGATGAAGTACCAGCAGACGCCTCAGTCCGGGCGCGAGTCAACGGCGAACTCCGTCAAGAGGGAACGCGTGACGATCTCATTTTTCCGGTTCCAGAACTCATCGAGGAGATTACGACGTATCTGACGCTCGAGTCCGGCGACGTTATCGCTACGGGGACGCCAGCGGGTGTCGGGCCACTCTCCGACGGGGATACCGTCGAGATCGAGGTCGAAGGCATAGGTAAGTTGACTAATACCGTTGCGACCGAGTAGGAGTTTCTAACCACTCGACGCGTTTCCCGGGATGATCGATACACACGGTCTGGTCGCACAGACAGTTGGTCGACCACACTGAACTCACACTTGGCGATCTCGGCATCACCGTTGAACAGGTGAATGAGTTCGATTCAAGTAGCGAGTGTCCCAAGTATGGGAGCGAGGACGTGACGCGCGAAGGCGACGCTTTCCGGTGCTATAACTGCGAGTGGGACGCGCACAGTGACATTGCAGGGGCGTGAAATCTGCTGCAAGACGAGGTTGAGACAATAGCGCGGCCCGCCGCCCTGTCCGCTGGCCGCGGCAGGGACGCCCCCTAACGGGACATACTGGGAGTGGAACGGTTATGGCTGGACACCCAGTAGTTGTGGGGAACAGTCGCGTTCGTTCGACCAAACCAGCGTCGGCGAACCCGCAAGTCCACAGTCGGGGTGATCTGCTGGCCGGATTGCCCACGGAGGAATCCTACGACGTCAGTCGTGCGGAGGACGTCAATATCCGCCGGATACGTCATCGGTAGGAGAGATATTTTCCGATAGCTACGACAGTTTCGGAAACCATTAACTGTGTTGGCGTCAGTGTCCACATACATGTCGATCAGAGAGTGTCTGCCGGTAGTCGAGACCGCGACCGCTCACTGGTCGAAACTAGAACGCGATTGGAAGAGCACAATCGTTGCCGGAACGGTCGTCGCACTGGTCGGCATGGTCGAAATCAAAATCCCCTGGTAACGAGATGGCCGTTCGTCGTCTCTTGCCGGGAATGCTTGCCCTCTGCCTCGGCGCAGTGCTGGCGCGGGCGCTCGCACTGTCGCTTGGCGTCAACAATCTCTTCCTCGCTATCGCGCTCGGCGTCATCACGGCGAACGTCGTCGGCGTTCCGGTGCGATTCGCGCCCGGGCTTGAAACTCACAAGTTGTGGCTCGGAGCCGGGATCGTGCTCATGGGCGCGTCGATATCGCTCAGAACTGTCCTCAAGGTCGGCGGTCGCGTCTTCCTCGTCGTGATCGCCGTCGCCGCGCTCACGCTCGTTGTGGTAGAATTCCTTGCGCGGACTGTCTTCGGGCTATCCAAACGGCTCAGTTCGCTGCTCGCAGCCGGTGCGAGTATCTGTGGCGTCTCGGCGGTCGTCGCGGTCGCCGGTGCCGTCAGCGCGCGCGAAGACCAGGTCGCTTACGCGGCGGCGACGGTTCTCCTGTTCGACGCGGTTACGATCGCCGTCTATCCGATCGTCGGCGACCTGCTGACCCTCTCGGGGACGGTCTTCGGTATCTGGGCTGGCGTCAGCATGTTCTCGACGGGACCAGTCGTCGCGGTCGGGTTCGCCCACTCGGAGGTGGCCGGCCAGTGGGCGACGATGACGAAGCTCTCGCGGAACGCGCTGATCGGCGTCGTCGCCCTCGCGTACGCGAGTTACTACGCCCGATCGGGAGCCAGAAGCCGTCCGTCGGTACGGACGCTCTGGGACGAGTTCCCGAAATTTGTTCTCGGGATGCTTGCGCTGGCGCTCGTCGCAAGCGCCGGCGTTCTCTCCGCGACCCAGCGGGCGTCCCTCGAGCACGCTTCCAACTGGCTGTTCCTGCTCGCGTTCGTCGGCCTCGGAACCGAGATTCGCCTGGCCGATCTCCGGAACGCGGGGCCCGTGCCTGCCGTCGTCGTTCTACTGGCGTTGCTGGTCTGCAGCGCGGTCTCGCTCGCAGTGTTGCTACTGACATTTTGAAGTACGCCCTCGTCGGTGGTCGATGCAATAATTGCTCGCCGTCGATACAGCGTCTTTGCCGCCGAACGAGATTTTATGATGTGAGATAATATAACTATAATTGGCGGGACAAAATCACTGCCAATCCAGCCACACCCACATCCGTGTCTAACCGTCCCGCCTATCGGTTCCCCGAATATCTCGAGCGACCAGCGGTACAGACACGGGCGGATTGTCCGCTTTCCCACCCCGGATCCCTACCAGTGCGGTTTGAGGCGCAATTTTATCCTCCTGAGAAATGACAGACTATTTGTGATGTTCAATCAGCGGTCGGAAGGAGTTCGATACATCCAGATTGCTATCCGTTTCGGATACGGTGCCGGTCTCAGGCGACCGAAGAGAGGAGACAACCGACCGATTCCATCGTTGACGGACACACGTCGATACGGTTGAGTACACATTTCGTGCGTTTTGAGTCGGGGTCAGTGTCGTTATCTTCGATAATCGATAGAGCGCTCTCGGTTACTGATCGCGCAGATCATCGACCCCGTCTTGCTCACGTAGCGCTCTGCGCTGAATCTAACCTGAGGAGGTCGTCGGCAGTTCATTGACGAACTCGATACGTTTCGGATATTCATACTCTGCGAGACGTTCGCGGACGAGATCACGGATCTCCTCACGCAAGTTATCGGGGTCATAGTCTTCACTCACGGGTTGAACAAAGGCCTTGATGGCTTCGCCGTGGGTCTCGTCGGGAACGCCGATGACACCGGCCTGTTCGGTCTTTGAATGTTGGAGAACGGCCTCTTCGACCTCCATCGGGCCAACGCGATACCCACTGGTGAGGATCACATCGTCGGTCCGGGAGACGAACCACAGATAGCCGTCCTCGTCGCGTTTCACGAGATACCCTGTGAGGAACAATCCGTCCTCGATCTCCTTGTTAGCCGTCTTCTCCGGCAGATTGTGGTACTCGTTGAGGAAGACCCGGCGATCGCCAGGTTTAAGGGCGAGTTCGCCGACCTCGCCGCGCTTGAGTCGTTCGTGGGTCTCCGGGTCGAGCACGGCAATCTCGTAGCCGGGGAAGGGTTTTCCCATGCTGCCCGGCCGCGTGTCGAACCACGTCTCCGAGTTGCCGACGACGAGGTTGAGTTCAGTCTGACCGTAGAACTCGTTGATCGCCACGTCCTCGAACGTCGACTCGACCCAGTCGACGACCTCCGAAGTAAGGGGTTCGCCTGCGGAAGCGAACGTCTCGAGAGAGAGGTCGAACCGCTCTTCGGGATCGTCGACCGATGTCACTAGCCGGAGTGCAGTCGGCGGCATGAACGCTTTCGTCACGTCGTGGCGCTCCATGAGGTCATAGACTTCCTCGGCATCGAACCCGCACGGGGCCAGCCAACGACGGTGCAGCCGTGATGCCACGCAGCGAACATGGTGCCCCCGAGTGCAGCACCCCAAGCCCAGTCGGCTGGTGTCCATACCGTGGTAGTGCCGGGCATGAGACCCTGATCAAAGTAGTTGTACGCAGCGGCGGCTCGACCGAGCCAGAGCGCGTGGCTGTGGCGAACGCCTTTCGGCGGCCCTGTCGACCCGCTCGTGTACATGATCGCGGTTGGCGTCGCGGGCGTCGAGTCATAGACCTCGATACCGGGCTGGTGGGCGGCGACGAGGTCGTCGAAGGCGCGGGCCTCGCCCTCGACCGAATCGCAGTCGCCGAGTTCGATCACGTGCTCGAGTGCGGGGCACTCGTCGCGAATCTCGTCGACCGTCTCGCGAACACTCGGATCGACGACCACCGCTTTCGCCTCACTGTCCGCGAGCCGGTACTGCAACGCGTCACGACCGAAGAGGACGGTCAGCGGGACGGAGACGGCACCCAGCTTCCAGTTCGAGAGATGAGTCAGCGGGTTCTGTGGTTTCTGCGGGACGACGACGACGCCGACACGATCCCCAGCTTCGACGCCAAGGGTGGCCAGTGCGGCTGCAAGTCGATCAGAGCGGTCGTCGAGGTCATCGAACGAGTACGTCGTGAGTCCTTCGTCTGGATCCTCGTACCGGAGTGCGGTCCGACTCGTGTCATCGTGTTTTCGGAGGAAATCCACTGCCGGGTTGAACTCTTCAGGGAGGCCCCACGAGAACGACTCGCGTGCTATAGTAGCCACTGCAAGTCACTGCACACCTGATCGCACGACTGCGTTACGATCAGCGTGTAAATCGTTTCAGTGGCTACTATAGCTCATACGTCTCGAACGATGGCATCACTGTCCACGTCATACGGTTACATATTTCAGTAACGACTAACGTCTTTTGGTCATCGGATTTCTTCGCTGCTTGAGACGTGAGAACGTTCTCGTCGGAACGGTTCGGGTAGTCATGGGTTATGATGGGCACTGTTTAGATAAGGAAAACCGCAGGACAGAGAGATGGTAAAGTTGCGGCATCAGCTGTAAAATCACTATCTATATCCTGATACAACGACACACTGTTCCATGAGCGGCGGAAATTCAGCTGCTTCAGTATACTTCTCGCAAAGGGTGACTATCTCCGCTTTCACTATGATGCCGAATCAGACGCTAAAACGGCGATAAACCCCGGAATCGCTTAACTAGACAGTTCCTATTTGGCCGAATTATAATTTTTAAATACTATTTCTGTTCTTGAGGTATTCGGTGTCGAACGCGCTCGAGCCACTGTTCATAATTGGGTTCACAAGGCTAATTTACAGCCTGAAGATGGGCAGTCGCCGGATCACGTTGCGGTCGATGAGACCGTGATCCTGCTCAATGATGAGCAGTATTGGCTGTACGCCGCTGTCGATCCACAAACCAACGAACTACTGCATACAAAGTTGAGACCGACCATAACGAAGGTTCTCGCTCATTCATTTCTCACCGAACTCAGCGAGAAACACGATGTCGACGACGCCGTGTTTCTCGTCGATGGCTCGCACTCATTACAAGATGCGTGTCATCGATATGGATTCGATTTCAGATACGAAAAACATGGAAATCGGAATGCTTTTGAACATGTTTTTAGAGAAGTAAAACAACGGACTATCTGTTTCCCAAACTGTTTCAGCAACACCGAAACCGAAACAGCCGACGACTGGCTCAAATCGTTTAACTTCGCATGGAATCAGCTTATCTGAACACGATGTGGTAGAGAGACGCAATAATTATACCCGGCCGTAATGATACGAGACTATGTCTGGGACCGGGAATACACTCACGGTTGCCGCCGCCGGTGACGCAATGGTGACGCGGCGACTGACACGGATTAGGCATGGAAGATTCCGAGAACTTCGGCGCGTCATCACCGACGCCGATGCCTCGGTGATCAATCTCGAGGGGCCGCTTTACGAGGATGAGGACGCGCCCACTGCAGGACCGCTGGCTCACTTTCGATCGCCGCCGCGGGTCATCAACGAACTGACGTCAACGGGGTTTGACCTCTTCTCAGCGGCAAATAATCACATCGGTGATTACGGACAGTCGGGGGTGAGTAGGACGATCAAAATTCTAGAGCGACGTGACCTTCCGTACGCGGGTATCGGACAGAATCGAGCAGCGGCGCGAGCGCCGACCTATCTCGAGACGCGGGCGGGACGCGTCGCTTTATTGGCTGTGACGACGACATTCGTTCCCGGAACCGAAGCAGCCCATCGGCGTCGAGATGCCCCCGGTCGTCCCGGGGTTGCGTCCCTTCGCATGCGCCCTCGCTACACGGTCACTGACAACCATCTCGAAGGGCTCCGGAAACTACGCGATGCGCTGGGAATGGACGATTTGATCAACGATCGAGGTAGATACGTAGATGAATCCGACGATACTGAGGCAGTTTCACTCCTGAGCTTGGACGACGGACCCGCCGGCGATACGATCGAGTTCCAGCGGGGCGAAAAGAACCGAATCTCCTTCGAACTCCATTCCGACGACCTCGCAGAGATCCAGACGGAAATTGAGACCGCGAATCGAAATGCGGATGTGGTGATCATGAGCGTCCACAGCCACGAGGGGGAAAGCGGCCGATATAACGACGAATCGGTTCCATCGGAGCTCGAGACGTTCGCGCGAGACTGTATCGACACGGGGGTCGATATGGTCTGCTGTCACGGTCCGCACCGAGTGCGAGGAATCGAACTATACGGCGGTGCCCCGATCTTCTATAGCCTCGGAAATTTCGCGCTGCAGTACCACATGGTTCCGTTCTTCCCAGCGGAGACTTACGAGGCGCTCAGCCTCGAGCGGGACGCCTCCCCCCTCGACGTCCAGGAAGCACTCGGGAGCCCCGTTGCCGAAGACGTCGAAAAGCAGGGCATCGTTCCGGTCTGTTCTTTCGACGACAGCGGCCTGCGCGAGATCCGTCTCCATCCGATCGAACTGGGGGTTGATCGCGACGTATCCCACCATGGAACACCAGCGCTGGCTGAAGGTGCGGTCGCTGCTACCGTCCTTGAGCGCCTGTCGACGCTATCTGATGCGTACGGAACCGATATCCAGACGCGTGAGGGAATCGGAACCGTCGAACTGTAGTGAAACGGACCATTCGATGAACTGTGGAGTCGTACCACTCCTTCGAGAGGGGCGCCAGTCAAGAACGACGCCGTCGAAGATACTAACAGATAACACTTATTTGGTCGCTGATCGTTAATATGAACGTGACTAGCACTATCGACACCGAGATCGACGGTGGCGTTTGTACGATCACGATCCGAAACCCGGAGAAGCGAAACGCGATCGGATACTCGATGATCCGAGAGATATCGGCCGTCCTAGATGAACTGAGTGCGGACGACGACTACTACGTGTTGGTACTCACGGGGGCGGGCTCGGAGGCGTTCAGTGCGGGGTTCGATCTCACGCAGGACCGGACCGAACGGACGGACGAACAGAAGGAGCTCTGGCCGGAGATGATCTCAAAACTCGAGACCTACGAGTACCCGACGATCGCGATGATCAACGGCGACACTTATGGCGGCGCCGTCGAACTCGTCGCGAACTGCGATCTCAGGATCGCCGCTGAGGACGCGCGATTCGGGATTACGCCCGCGAAACTGGGTCTGGTCTACCGAGGCTCAGCGATCCATAAGGTCGTGGAGATCGCCAATATGCCGACGGCGAAGGAACTATTGTTCACCGCGGATCCCATTGCGGCGGACCGGGCCAACGAGGAAGGGATGGTCAATCAAGTGGTATCGAACGACGAACTCGAGGAGACGACCTACGAGATGGCGGACTCGATCGCCGAGAACGCGCCGTTGTCGCTGATACACATGAAAGAGATTACCCACAGTATCGAACAGAAGGGCGCGATGACCGAAGGCGAGCAAAAGTGGGTCGCGGAGATTCGCGATCGGATGTTCCGTTCCGACGACCATCAGGAAGGCGTTGAGGCATTCTCGGAAGGTCGAGCACCCGAATTTATCGGCCAGTAGATTCCGGGCGTCACACCACTTCGTCTCACAGTCATTCGTCGTTGAACGTCGGCTCCCGCCCTTCGGAGAACGCTTGAACGCCTTCTTGGTGATCCTTACTCTCTCGGGCTTCGTCTCGGATGTGCTGGACGAACTCCTTTTCCGTCTCGTTCAGCGACCGCTTGTCAAGGAGGGACCGGACGATTCGCTTCATCCCCCGAAGCGACTTCGGTGCGTTGGTGCTGATGTCTTCGGCGATATCGTACGTAGTGTCCTCGAGTGCCGATTGATCGACGACGCGGTTCAACAGCCCCATTTCGGCGGCACGATCGGCGTCGATCGACCGGGCAGTGAACAGGAGCTCTTGGACGTTCGCTGGACCGATGTGGTGCATGAGCTGGTTGATGCCGCGGTCTCCGTACACAAGACCGAGTTTGGCGGGGGTGACGGCGAACGACGCCTCGTCGACGGCGATCCTGAGATCGCAGACGGCGATTAGTTCCATCGCACCGCCGTAGGTGTCGCCGTTGATCATCGCGATCGTTGGATATGGGAACTCGTAGATGCTCGTCACAGCTTTTTCGAAGGCCCGACTTCCCTCCCCCTCGTCCGCCGCTTCGAACTCCGAGATGTCGTAGCCGGAACTGAACGCGCGGTCCCCGCTTCCAGTGATGACGAGAGCGCGGATGTCGTCTCGCTGTTCGGCCGTTGATATCTCCTTTTCAATCGAGCGAAGGATCGACGGCGAGAGAGCGTTTCGCTTCTCGCTATTTTCAATTGTGAGCGTACAGATACCGTCGTCTATCGTTGCGTGGAGTGTGCCACTCATTGTCCTCCTCTTGACTATCTCTCCTCGGATACAAATAGATTGGTGTCGAAATTTGATTCTGTCGGGGACGATACGCAGCGGTCCAGACGTCGGACGGCTTCTCAGTAGACGTAGATGACGAGTCTCAGGACTCAAACGACGGAATAACTTCCTCGCTGAAGAGTTCGAGCGAGGAGCGGACATCCTCGAAATCGAGCCCCTGATACTGCATTCTGACGCCGATGCGGTCGGGGTCGACCGTCTCCTGATATCGTTCGATCTCTCGAATTACGTCCTCGGGACTTCCGACGAGGAAACGGTCCTCTTTTAGCTGCTCCCACTGCGATCTGAAGTCGTCGGATTCGAACACCTCGTCCTGCCCCCAGTCGATATACCGCTCGTATTTCCGCATGAGGGTCTCGCGAACGATCTCCTCCGCCTCCTCCGTGGTCTCTGCGACAAATGCCTCTCGACCAATCGAAACGTATCCGTCGTTGTGGTCGGTTGACGCCCGTTCGTCCCGGAACGCGGAGGCGTACTCGTCGATGACGTCAAGGGGGACGTGGGCGCCCAGCCAGCCGTCGGCGATGCGCGCCGCTCGCTGGACGCTAGACGTGTTGCTCGCGCCGATGTATATCGGTGGGCGCGGGTCCTGGTGCGGTTTCGGGTTGATAGAGACGTCGTCCAGTTCATAGTGGCGGCCGTCGTAGCTGACGGAGTCTTCCGTCCAGAGTTTCTTGATGATCTGGATCCCTTCAACGAACCGACCGAGCGCATCCTCCTTGTCGATTCCGAACGCATCGAACTCCTCGTCTCGATACCCCTGTCCGACTCCCAATGAGAAATTCCCGCCAGTCAAGACGTCGACCGTTGCTCCCCACTCCGCGACGCGAACCGGGTGATGGTAGGGTAACAGGCAGATTCCGGTTCCGATACCCATGCCCCCAACGTGGTTCGCGAGGTACGGGAGCAACGCCTCGTTGTTCAGGTACTGGTCGTCGGTCACGTGGTGCTCCGAGACGGAGACCATGTCAAACCCGCCCTCTCTCGCGAGTTCTACCTGATGAGTCAGTTCACTCCCGATTCTAGTGATGTCTCGATCCTGCTTGTACTGTGAGACGAGGGTATACCCGAACTCCATACGGTATCATGGATCAAGACACATATTAACGTTACCCAATGAATGAGGCGATCCGTTCTCGTTTAGTCACCGTGAGGTAGTCGGTCCCCCATGTGCGTGACTGCGACGAACCGGAGCCGGCGGTAATCGGCGATCCAACCTCCGTCCCGGAAGAGTTCGTCCCGAAGGTCGTCTTCGACCGCGGCGATCACCGCCGCTTGTTCGTCCGGTGACAGCGGCTCGAAGAAGTGATCGCCGAACATCCGGAGCCACGACTCGAGCCCGTCCGCTCCCTCGAGCGTCGTCGGTCGATCAAACAGCGTCGCGTACTGCACTTCGAACCCGTGGTCCTCTAGGCGCGATGCGTATTCACCGATGCTTGGGAAGTACCACGGGTGGTCAACGTCGTACCCCCGGTTGCGGAGTTCGCTCCGAACGGAGTCGGTGATGCGCTCGACGTTTCCGGCCCCACCAAGTTCCGCGACGAATCGCCCGTTCGGTTTGAGCGCGTCCGCGACCGACTTGAGGGCCGCGTCCTGATCGTCGATCCAGTGTAGCGCCGCGTTCGAAAACACAGCGTCGAACGAGTCGTCAACGGCGGACATCTGCGCGTCGGCACAGACGAACTCACATTCGGGATACGTCGATCTCGCTTCTGCGATCATTTCCATTGACTGATCCAGTCCGACGACCGTCGCGCCGCTGGTCTGAATCTCGCCTGTGAGATGACCCGTACCACACCCCAGATCGAGGATCCGTTCGTCCTCGGTCGGATCGAGCAGTTCGAGCAGGTCTTCACCGTACTCGTAGACGAAGGAGTGTGAGCCGTCGTATCGGCTTGTATCCCACATGTTCGAGGACTGCCTGTCGGATCTAGTCATACTGAGACGTAGTACTCGAAGCCAGACCGTGAAGGTTACGCCCAGTGTGCGGTCGGACACTCGCGGAAGTAGACCGATTTCCGGGTACCAGCACGGAGATATCGATCGTGGCGTCTCCCGTGAGTACCAGTCGTGAGTTTGATAATGACTGGCAGAGTCACGGACGATATGAAGCTCGGTTTCCGATGCAGCGAGGGGAGCGACAACTTTCAGAACGCACTCCGAGAGGTCACTTATGCAGAGGAACAGAGCCTCGATTCGGCGTGGGTTGCGGAACACCACGGCTGGGACATCATTTGGCCTTCTTCGCATATGGCCCTAGCGGGGCTGGCGACTCGTACCGAGTCGATCGAACTGGGGACCAGCGTAACGCTCCTGCCACAGGCGAATCCCGTTCGGTTAGCCGGCGAAGTGAACCTCCTTGACCAGATCTCGGAGGGACGATTTAATCTCGGCGTCGGTGTCGGTTGGCGCAAGTCCGAGATGGAAAATCTTGGCTACGACTTCGACAAGCGCGGGGCGCGGATGACGGACAACCTGAAGGCGATGAACGCGCTCTGGGAGGACGACATCGCGACGTACGACGGCGAATACGTCTCGTTCGAGGAGTTCGAACTGACGCCTGAGCCGGTTCAACGTCCGCGCCCGCCGGTCTGGGTCGGTGGCGGAGTCGAACAGGCACTCAAGCGAGCTGCCTATCTCGGTGATTCGTGGTTCCCGGTATGGCTCGACACAATCGAGGAACTGGAACCGATGTACGAGAAGTTCGACGAGTACGTTCGCGAGGCGGGCGATGACCCGTCGGAACGCGACCGTCCGATACTCCGCGTCGCCTGGGTCGACGAGGATCCCGACGTCGCTCGCGAAAGGCTCCAGGAATTCTTCGACCGACTCGTCCAGAACTATCGCGACCGGAACGCCACGATTCCAGCGGCGATGCAGGAGGCGGTCAACGGTAACTTCGAAGAATTCGCGGACGGACGACTCATCTATGGCGACCCCGAGGAGTGCGTTGACCGAATCGAGGAGTTCGAAGACCGATTGGGGATCGACCACATGGTGTTGAAACTCTACAACCCGGGCGTTGACCATGAACAGATGATGGAGTTCATTGAACTCCTCGGCGAGGGTGTCGTTCCCCACCTCGGGGAGTGAACCCGTCAAAAATCGCCTCTACTCTCCCTCAGTGCGTCCGCGGGAGTAAGCATGAGTGCGGACCACGCCGTCTCGTGTCGAACGTACCTACTCGATCCTGATCGCCACGACCGGCTGTCGGCTGTTGAGGAGGATTGACTGGGTGACGCTCCCGAATATCGCTTTACCGACCGGTGAGCGCTTTCGCCCTCCGACGACGATGTATCTGGCGTCGTTTTCGTCCGCGTACCGAATGATTTCGTCGGACGCATCACCGACGAGTCCGACTGCGTCAGCGCTGGCGTTCACGTCCTCAATCGCCTCCTCGGCGACCGCTGCCGCGATCTCTCGGACGCGATCGAGATCGATCGCGTCACCAGTCTCGCTTACGTTCTCCCCTTCCATTTCGACGAACTCAGACCGACTCAACACGTGAACGGCATGAATCGAGTCGTTGAATGCGTTCGCGAGTGAGACCGCTTCTTCGACTACCTGATGTGCGTGAGAGGACCGATCTATCGCCGCTACAATGGCCATAGTTAGTTATTCTCACGCAAACTCATTACTGTTTCCCTCTTCCGGAAGCGAAATCGACGGTACGTATTACACATCGACGTAGAATCCCCTAGCGTTACGTCGTCGAGGACAACTCACGAAGGAGCAAAATGAGAACGATATGACGGGAGAGTGTCAGGCCGTATCTGCTCCGCGGAATTTCTGATACTGTACTTTCGCAAGCGGACCGACAATTATCACGACAGTTGCGATTACCATAAGTAATGATATTGGATTCCGAATGAAAATCAGGTACGAACCGTCCGCGATCTGTAGCGATCGGTGCAAGTTCGTTTCAGCAACCGGCCCCAGAACGACGCCGAGAACGAGCGCGATGATAGAGAAGTCGTGTTTCACCATGTAGTATCCTAGGATTCCGAATAGGACTACGGTGATGACGTCGAGCATCGTCTCTCGCATCGCAAACCCACCGAATATCGCAAGCGGAATGATAACCGGAACAATGTAGTCAGTGCTAATCTTCGTCACGTACCCGGCGTACGCGATTACCGCGAGACCTAGTATCGCGATGATGATGTTACCGATAACAAGCGAGACGAAAAAGCTGTAGGTCGTCACAGCTTCCTCGGTGAACAGGGTCGGTCCAGGCCGGAATCCGTGCATCAACAATGCACCGAGGAGGACGGCAGTCGTCCCGCTACCGGGAATTCCGAAGGAGAGTGTCGGAATTAGCGACCCGGCAACCGTGGCGCTGTTCGCGGCCTCCGCCGCGATGACGCCGCGCTCGTTCCCCTCACCGAACGAATCCGGGTCGTCGTCGGCGCGCATCGCTTCGCCGTAGGCCACAAAATTCGAGACCGACGCTCCTGCACCGGGTATCGCACCGATTCCAAGCCCGATTACCGCGGATTTGAGGACGGTCACCGGTCGCGTCACTACCCCAATAATTCCGTCCCGACGACTCCCGGTCATCTCGGAATCTTCTTCCGAAATCCCCCCTTCCCTGCTGGCCAATTTGATCATCTCTGTAACCGCGAACAGCCCGATCAGGACGGCGACGAAGTGGATCCCGTCGAAGAGCAACCTGAGTCCCATATCGTACCTGACCGCACCCCCGACGTTGGAAAGACCGACGGTGGAAATGAGGAGACCGAACGCACCCATCATCAGTCCCTTCGCCATCGACCCGCGAGCGATGACCGTGATCATCGAGAGGCCCAGTACCGCCACCATGAAGTACTCGGGCGAACCGAATCTCAACAAAATGGTCGTCAAGAACGGCGATATCGCGATGAGGATAGTGATCGCGATCATCCCGCCGATTGCTGACGCCAACGCCGATAGCGTGAGCGCGTTCACCGCGAGACCCTGCTTCGAAAGCGGATAGCCGTCGAGCGTCGTCGCTGCTGCGGCTGCCGTCCCGGGCGTATTAATCAGAACCGCCGAGATACTGCCGCCGTACATGCCGCCAAGATACATGCACACGAAGAAGATAATGGCGAGACTGCCGTCCATCGCTATACTCAACGGAAGCAGAATCGCGATACCGATCGCTGCACCGATACCCGGGATGGCTCCCAGAATCATTCCCAGAGCGATGCCTAGGAAGATCCAAATGATCGTCGGAAAGCCGATCACTATCGACGCCGCCTCAAGCAGAGATCCAATCGCACTCATATCATGGCCCCTCCGGTCATGGCCCCGACTATTCCTTCATTTAACGGAATTCTGAAGGTCGTTACGAACACGTACGTGATGATCAGTCCGAGGAGACCCATTCCGATTACGGAATACCACGGGTAATCGAACCAGTACATGTATATCGCGATGAACAGCGGAGTGACAAACAGGAAGCCAAAGGCTATTCCGAGAGCGGCGTAAACGACCGTCAAGACCCCTGTAAAGAGTCCCCCATGAATGCCGAATTTCCCTGTTTTCGATTCGGTCTCCGTGGTGTCCTCTTCATCCCGATCAACTCCCATCACGCCGCCACTGTCCGACTCGTCTTCAGGAAAGAGTTTCTCCTCGATCCTCGACGGCAAGAAGTTCCGGAATAGCACTATAAATGCTAGGATAGCAGTCGCTGCCGACGTTAGTTCCGGCAAGCGCTGTGAAGCGGAACCGAACGACTGCGCCTCGTACAGCATGAGACTTGAGAGCACGAAAATAATTCCCAATAGTACTGTTTCCTCATCTATACTACCTAGCTTAACACTATTTCTTATCCTTTCTATCATTATTAATTCATCTTCAGGAAGAAAACTCTGTGGCGGTTCTGTCTACTGGTCTTTTGTCTACCCTTGAATTTCCTCCCGGTAGCTCTCGACGGACGCGACCTCATTGATCGCCTCCTCGATTCTCGCTGGCCCTTCACTCCACTGCTCCGTCCAATAGTCTCGATCCATGAATTCGATAAAGTTCCCGGTCTCGTCGGACCATTCTTGGAGTTCGTCGCTCTCGAGGACCGTTTCGAGCGCCCCCGTCCACTCATTGATGATGTCTTCGTCCGTGTCTGGCGGGAATAGCAGTCCGCGAGTGAAATCACCGTACGGAGTTTCGTATCCCTCCTCCTCCATCGTCGGCAGGTCAGGGAAGTTGGGACTTCCTTGGGGAGACGACGCGACGACGGGTGTGAGCAGGTCGTCTTCGACGAACCCAACCATCGTCGTCTCTGTCGGGTTTCCGGACGGGATCTCCTCCGAGGCGTTCGCCTGGGCCAGTTCCCCAGAACTGGAATACGAGACGTACGATTCCCACTCTAGACCGTGCAGGTCCTTCATAAGCATCGCGAGTAGCCACTGTCCTTCACCGACGGCTAACCCGCCGAAGTCGGTGAGCTCGCCCTCCTGATACCTGCTGATGAGGTCCTCGTAATCTTCGACCTCGTCATCCGGATGCGCTGAGATGACAAATCCGGTTCTGGCGAACGCACCGCCTTCCTTGAGTTCCGTGTGATCGAACCCGAGGAGATCCGGTCGCAAGAACGCCATGGACGGGGGGCCGTTCATGAAACAGACGGTCGATCCGTCCCCTTCAGCATCGTAGACCTCGTTTAACCCGTTCACGACCCCCGATCCGGTGACGTTGTCCACTTCGATGTTCACGTCGAGCTCGTCACCGATCTCTGGTGCGATTGCTCTCGTGTATATGTCGGTTCCGCCGCCTTCTCCGTACGGAACGACAGCTCGGACGTTGTCTCCGTCTCCGGTTCCGAGCAGGCTTGAACATCCAGCCAGTCCGACCATGCTTCCTGCACCTGCGTACTGTAACACCCTGCGACGGCTATGCCTGTAATTGGCTGCCATGGTATGAGCATAACCAAGGAATGTTATAAATGTTTTGGAGATGTAGTTTTGGGACCAACCGTTACCCTCGCCTCGGGATGACCGTGAACCGAGCGAGGAATCGTGGTAACGCTGCCGAGAGGCCCCACGGCTATCTTGCGTTGTGGACTGGGGATGGGTATGGCCCGGTCGAACGACTGAATCACTCGTCGTCGATCACGTTCGACGCTCGGAGCCGCTGGATCTCCTCCCGAGAGAGTCCAAGCATCTCGGCGAGAACTTTCTCCGTATGTTCTCCGAGCTTCGGCGGTCCGGAGCGCAGCTCTCGTTCCGTCTCCGAGAGGTGGATCGGGTGTCCGTGGAGGAGGACCTCCCCGACCGTCTCGTCTTCGTACTCCATGACGTAGTCTCGAGCCTCTGCCTGAGGGTGCTCGACCACGTCGCTCACGTTGTTGAGGGGACCACACGGGA
Organism: Natrinema sp. CBA1119; assembly: GCF_002572525.1. Classification (NCBI taxonomy): domain Archaea; kingdom Methanobacteriati; phylum Methanobacteriota; class Halobacteria; order Halobacteriales; family Natrialbaceae; genus Natrinema; species Natrinema thermophila. The sequence continues at coordinate 38,124 of NZ_PDBS01000008.1, forward strand.
AGCCGTAGTGTTTGCAGATTTCCATCACTTCCTCGACGGTCAGCTGCTTCAGCTTCGGTCGGATGACGGCCATGAGTTCGTCGTAGTTCTCTTGACGAAGCTGCTGCGTATCGTACTCGAGGATCGATTCGTCCTCGATGACTTCGGTAACGAAGGTTTCCCAGCCGCCGCCCAAGATACTCAGCACGACCTGTCCGTCTTTCACATCGAACAGTTCGTAGGGAACGCCGGTCTGATGGCGAGTCCCGAGCGGTTCCGGATCCTGACCGGTGATCCCATACATCGTGATGTACTCCTCCATGAACGAGACGATCGTCCCGAAGAGATTGGACTCGACGTGTTGGCCGTCGCCGGTCCGGTCCCGCTGATGGAGCGCCGCGAGGATCGCGATCGTCAGGTAGAGTCCCGCACCGATATCACCGATCGCCTGTCCGACTTTCACCGGTTCACCGCCCTCGGGACCGGTGACGCTCATGATCCCACCCTCCGCCTGCATCACCAGATCCACGCCCTTTTCGTTCTTCTTCGGTCCCTTCTCCCCGTATCCCTTAATCGATCCGTAGATCAGTTCCGGATTGACCTCCGTCAGCAGGTACTCGTGGCCAAGTCCGAACCGCTCCATCACCCCGGTACTGTAGTTCTCGACGAGGACGTCGGCGTCGGCGATCAGTTCCTCTGCAATCTGTCGACCCTCTTCGTCCTTCAGATTGAGCGTGATACTCTTCTTGTTGCGGTTCCTGGCGATGAAATTCACGCCCATCCCGTTCTGCTCGGGATGGCTTCCACGGGACGTGTCACCCACACCCGGCCGTTCGACCTTGATTATTTCTGCCCCCAGTTCGCCGAGAATCTGGGTACACCACGGACCGGCTCTCACGCGGCTGAAATCGATGACGGTCAGATCGTCTAGTGCGGCAGTTGCCATGGAGTAACACACTTCTCGAGAAACCTTTAATCCACCGGATAGGTGACCTGTCGTCCAGATAGACGAGGCGTCTCCCTACAACAGCTTTCGTGCCGCAGCGCACTCCCGGAGCGTCTCTAGGGCGTGATCGCCGCTCATCGGTCGAACGACGACCTCCGACGCGCCCGCTTCGGCGAGGTCCGCAAGATCGCTCGCGACGGTTTCAGCGTCTCCGACGAGCGGGTACTCCGACTCGGCATCCCAGCCGCGGTAACCCGATCGGAGGAGATCGCTCGCGACGTCGCGTGCGTAATCGCCGTCTTTCAGCACCAATGCGTCCCGGCGGACGATGACCTCATCACCGCCCTCGCTTTCGAACCATTTGCGCTTCGTTTCGATCGCGTCGATCGTTTCCGTCGGAACCGCCACCCACGCATCGCCGAGACGGCCCGCCCGGCGGACCGCAGGTTCGGCGCTCCCACCGATGCAGACGCGCTCGGGCGTCGCGCTCGGATTGATCGAGACGTCATCCAGTGAGTAGTAGTCGCCGTCGACCGATACCGAGTCTTCGCTCAGCAGGGCCTCGACGATTCGGAGCGACTCGACGAATCGGGGGACACGTTCCGCCATTGGGACGTCGAACGCTTCGAACGCGGCGTCGTTGTAGCCGATCGCACACCACAGATCGAACCGGTCAGCGAACGCCGCGAGCGTTCCGCACCGTTCAGCCAGGTGGATCGGATGGTGAAGCGGGAGCAAGAAGAGAGGCGCGACCCTATCGACCGCCTCTGTGAGGCGAGCAAGGGCGGGAACGTTCTGCAGGTACGCGTGATCCGCCACTGCGTGGTGGTCGCCGGCCTGAACGTAGTCGAATCCGGCCGCGGACGCGGTCCGGGAGCGTTCGAGGAGATCGCTCGCGTGCGAATCGACGGAACGGTTGGCGGGCACCGCCGAGTTGATGGAGTATCCGAGGCGCATACTCGGCAATTGAGAGCTACTGGCTTCCATCTTTCGGCACCAAAAGCGGGCGTTCGCGCCGTCGCTCGAGTGAATCGGCGGCCGAAGAGGTCCGAGTCGGTGGCCGTTCGCCGCCGTGGCCGGAGGCCGTTCAAATCGTCGAACGGACCGACCACCGCAAGCTAGTTAGTAGCACACGAGGAATCGGTGGGCATGCGAGTACTCGTAACGGGAGGTCACGGATTCATCGGCGCGCACGTCCTGCGGAAATTGATCGCCGACGGCCACGACGTGGGCTGTCTCGACGTCTCGGAACCGTCGCCGGTCGTTGCACCGGTCGCAGACGACGTCACGTTCGTCGAGGGTGACGTCACCGACCCGGTGGACGTCTACGATGCCGTCGCGAGCCTCGACCCCGATCGAATCGTCCACCTCGCCGGACTACTCGGGCACGCCTCGCAGTCGTCTCCCCGAGCTGCCGTCGAGGTCAACGTCGGGGGGACCTTCAACGTCCTCGAGGCCGCAGACACTCTGGGAGTCGATCGCGTCGTCGCCGCCTCGAGTGCGGCGGTCTACGGTGAAGTCGGTGACGACATCGACCGGCTCGACGAGACCGTCCCCCGGCGACCGACGACGATGTACGGACTGACGAAACTGGTCGTCGAACACGTTGGTCCGATCTACCGCGAGCAACGCGGCGTTCAGTTCGCGGCCCTCGAGCCAGTTCACGGGCTCGGACCCGGACGACGGCGCGGCAATCTCCAAGACGACTGTATCGTGAAGGCCGCCGTCGCGGGTGAACGGATCCCGGTTCCCGCCCGGTCGAGACCGTTTGAGATCGTCTACGTCGAAGACGAGGCACGGGCGTTTGTCGACGCGACCCTCGCCGACGACCTGCCCAGCGATCGATACCTCGTCGGCAGTGGCGAACGGACAAGCCTCGAGTCGTTCGTCGAGGTCGTCCGAGACCACGTCCCTGACGCAGCGTTCGAGTTCGAGGCCGTGGAGAGCGGAGATCAGTTGTCCGGGTTGCCCCCGAGCGAGACGACGCGAATCCGCGACGACCTCGGCTGGACTCCCGAGTATACGATCTCGGAGGCCATCGGCACGTACGTCTCGTGGTTGCGCGAGAACCCGGACGCGTGGTCTTTCGATCGCGACGCGGTTCCGTGGGCCACCGAGTAGACCGATAACGCTCATTCCTCACCAGTCATCGTCGAGACGCTGTTTGGAGACTTCACATGCCGAGTCGGTTAGAGAGGAAAACCGCTTGCAGACCATGAAAGAGTTTATCACACACTCGGTGAAACTGGTGGATATGGTTCGAGTGCCATACGTAACCCGGGAGAACCTCCCGGAAGAGGACCGTGACCTGTTACGCTCGTTTCGAGCGGACACGCCCGAAGAGTATCGTCACTTGTTATCGACCGAAGAGCGGAATGTGTATCGGACGCTCGCACACCTCCCGGAGTCACTGGAGCAGTTCCGGGCATTCGGAGGAACGCTCAGAGAGGAGCTCGATCTGGATCCGAACGAGCGGGAACTGGTGATCCTGACCGCCGCGAGCGCGCTGCGGTCGGCCTACGAGTGGCACCAACACGTCCGGATTGGTCTCACCGAGGGGCTCTCCCGGGAGGAGATCCTCGCGATCAGCGACCGGGACTACGAGTCGTTCGAAGATGATGATCGTGCACTCGCTGAGTACGTCGATAGCTACGTCACCGGAACCGTCGACGACGAGACATACGACGCGCTCGCAGCATGCGTTGACGAGTCGAAGGTCGTCGGTATCGGTCTCCTCGTGGGGTTATACCTCGTCATTGGTCGGCAGATGGACGCGCTCGAGGTCGAGACCGAGGAACCGTTTGTCGGCTGGGATCTGGAGAACCTGTAACCATGCAGGACGATTTCAGCGATAAGACGGTCATCGTCACCGGCGCGGCGAGGGGAATCGGACGCGGGATCGCCGAAAAACTCGGTGGGGAGGGAGCGTCCGTCGTGATTGCAGACGTTAGAGAGACGGAAATGCGTGAGACGGCCTCCGAACTGCGCGAGGAGGGTGTGACCGTCGAAACGGTCAGCTGTGACGTCACGTCGAAAGCAGACGTAGAGCGACTTGCCGAGCGGACGGTCGATCGCTTCGGCGGGATCGACGCCCTCGTGAACAACGCCGGCATCGGCTCGCGCGGATCGTTCGAGGAACTGGATCACGAGGCGTGGCACCAAGTACTTGGCGTCAACCTCACCGGCGTATTCAACTGCTCGAAGGCCGTCGTCACCGAGATGATCGAGGGCGACGGCGGCTCGATCGTGAACATCTCCTCGATGGCCGGTCGCAACATCAGCTATCACGGCGCGGCCAACTACACGGCCTCAAAGTGGGGCGTGATCGGGCTGACGAAACACATGGCGTGGGACCTCGGCGAATACGATATCCGAGTCACAGCGGTCTGTCCGGGGTCGACGCTCACGCCGCTCACGGAATCAGGAACGAGCGAGGAGGAACGAGCCGCGACGACGGAAAAGATCGCGATGGATCGATGGGCGTCTCCCGAGGACCACGCGGAGGCGGTCGCGTACCTCGTCTCGGACGCGAGTTCGTACGTCACCGGTACGGTCCTCGAGGTCGACGGCGGGAAACAGCTGAGCGTTCGAAACGAGATTTGACTGCTCGAGTGCCGATTCCGTCGAGTTGGTCGCGGAAGCGGCGATAGTGAGCAGATCAGGAGAGTTAATGTTCTGTATGATAGATAAACACAAACGATGCTACCGTCCGCCGTTCGCCGACTCGGTCCGCTCACGCAGCGGGCGAAACACGCTCTGAACGACAGCCGGAGTCGAATCGTCCTCGCTGTCGCCGCCGGTTGGTTCATCTCGCTGGGCGTCCGAATGGTCTACCCCGTGTTGTTGCCACACATTCGGACCGCCTATGGGCTCGATCTCACTAGCGCGGGGTTCCTGCTGACCGTTCTATGGGCCGCATACGCGCTCGGCCAACTTCCCGGTGGAATAGTCTCCGATCGAATGGGGGAACGGATCACACTCGTGGTCAGCACGCTCATCGCGGGTCTCATGCTCCTACTGGTCGTCGGTGCCGGCTCCGCCATCGTCGTGTTTGCGGCGACCGCGCTGTTCGGCTTCGGGACCGCCCTCTACGGCGTCGCCCGGTTCACAATTATCTCGAAGACGTATCCGGACAACGGTGGTGCCGCAATCGGCGTCACACTCGCGGCCGGGGACCTCGGAAACGCAATCCTACCGGTAGTGGCGAGCGTCATCGCGACCGCGTTCGTCTGGCAGCTCGGATTCGGCTTCGTCGTTCCGCTGTTCGCGCTCGTTTCGATCGGTCTTTGGTTCGTCGTCCCGAAACAGGCCGCGGATGCGGACGAGTCCGAGATGGTGCTCTCCCGCGAGACGGCGCGATACGTCGTCTCCGAACTCCGCCGACCCCCCATCGTCGTTGTGACGCTCATACTGGTTCTCGGGTTTAGCCTCGCACTGACGCTCACGGGCTTCTATCCGACGTACCTGATCGAAGAGAAGGGACTCTCGCCGGCGGTCGCCGCGACCCTGTTCAGCCTTTACTTCGCACTCGGGGTCTTCGTTAAACCGCTAGCAGGGTCGGCCTACGACCAGTTTGGAATCCGGCGGACGCTCCCGGTGATTTTCGTCCTGGCGATCGTGGCACTCCTGTCGCTGTCCGTCGTCGAGTCGCTGTGGTCGCTCGTCCTGGTCACAGTTCTGCTGAGCAGTCTGCTCGGTAACATCGCTATTACGATGCCGTATCTGACGGACCTGCTACCCGAAGAGATCCAGGGAACCAGCCTCGGCCTCTTGCGGACCACGTACATGCTCTTCGCCGCCGCCAGTCCGCCTCTCTTCGGGATACTCGCAGATCACGGCTACTTCGACGAGGGGTTCGTCCTGCTGGCCGCGGTCGCCGGAACGATGGCACTGCTCGTGCTCTTCCTCCCGCGTCAGTGATCCCGACGGGAAGCCCACCGGACGACAGTGCCGGAGTCGGAGCTTCTATTAGACCGACAGTTGTTGCATAGTAGCATGGCAACACAACCATCCAACCATCGATCGTCCGAGACCGAACTGGCGTCGTTCGTTTCGGAACTATCGTTCGACGACTGTCCGACGGAGGGGATCCGCCTCGCGGAGCGGTGTTTCGTGGATACGGTCGGCGTGACGCTCGCGGGCGCCGCAGACGACGCCGGAACGGCGGTCGCCGCTAGTGTCGGTCGAATGGCGGCATCGGACGGCGTTCGGCTCATCGGCCACGGCGAGAACTCATCGGAGACGGACGCGGCCCTCGTTAATGGGACGGCCGGCCACGGACTCGACTTCGACGACGTCTCGAGCGGCATGCAGGGCCACCCGAGCGTAACGATGGTTCCGGCACTACTCGCCGTCGGCCAGACCGAATCCATCACCGGCCGGGATCTGCTGACGGCGTTTATCGCGGGGTTCGAAACACAGTGTTACCTATCAGGACCGATCAACCCGGATCACTACGAGGAGGGGTGGCACGCGACGGCGACCCTCGGAACGTTCGGCGCGACGGCGGCGGTGGCGAACCTGCTCGGACTGGACGAGCGGAAGACCCGCCACGGGCTGAGTATCGCCGCCTCGCTCCCAGCCGGACTCAAACGGAACTTCGGAACGACGACGAAACCGATCCACGCCGGCGCCGCCGCCCGGTCGGGCGTGACCGCCGCGCGAGCGGCCGCAGAGGGAGCGACCGGGGACGACGATGCGATCGACGGCGAGAAGGGGTTCTTTGACCTCTACAGCGGTCCCGACGGGGCCGAGTACGGTGAGCGATACGCTCTCGGTGAGCGGTGGGCGATCGTCGAGGAGGGCGTCGGCGTCAAGAAGTACCCGTGCTGTTACTTCACCCACACGGGGATCGCGTCCGCCGAGAAACTCGCGGACGAACACGACATCAATCCCGAAGACGTCGAATCCGTCGAGATCGTCCTCTCCCAGGGAGCCGCCGACGCCTTGCACCACGCCGATCCCGACACCGGACTGGAAGGGAAGTTCTCGATCCAGTACACGGTCGCCAGCGCAATCGCCCGGGATCGGGTCGGCCTCGCCGCCTTCGACGACGAGAACGTCGACGACGAGCCGGTGCAGGCGGTCAGGGAGCAAGTCACGGCCGCGGTCGATTCCGACCTACGGTACGGTTCTCACCGTTCTACCGTTACTATCGAGACGACCGACGGGAACACGTACGCAAACACACTCAAGGAGCCACCGGGGACCCACAAGAGTCCCCTTTCCGACGAGGAACTGCGGGAGAAGTTCCACATGTGCGCCGAGAGAGCGTTTGACCGAGATCGAGGTGAGGAGATCTACGCGCGACTCGACGGTCTCCGTACCGAATCAGACGTCGCAGAGCTTGTCCGCACGATGTGATACCGTAATCGCGTGTCGGATTCCGCTGGTTGACCCCGCTTTAGAGCCGCTCGGCGACCGCGGCTACCATTTCTTCCGTCGAACTCGAGCCGCCCTGATCGGGCGTGAGAGCGTCCCCGCCCCTGTACACATCGTCGACCGCTGTTCTGAGTCGCCTCGCGGTCGACTCCCGTTCGAGGTAGTCCAACAGCATCGCTCCCGACAAAAGCGTCGCGGTCGGATTGATCGTCGATTCACCGACTAGATCGGGCGCCGTTCCGTGAACCGGTTCGAAGTAGGCGCTGGTCCGGCCGTAACAACCGCTGGGAGCGAGACCGAGTCCTCCAACGGTTCCGGCGGCGACGTCCGAGAGAATATCACCGGCGAGATTCGGGGTGACGATCACGTCGAACCGATCGGGATCGATGACCAGCGACTGACCGACCGCGTCGGCGTGAACGTGTTCGTACGGAACAGATGACTTCGTCGCGACGGCTTCGACCGTTTCCTCGAACAGCCCGTCGGTTTCGGGGAGGACGTTGGATTTCGTCGCACAGGTCACTCGCGGGGTGGTTCCGTTTTCGCTCTTGTTGGCCCGTCGTTCGGCCAGATCGCAGACAAATCCCGCGAGCCATCGCACTTGCGAAGCTGTAATCGGGCGAATCGCGTACCGTCCGTGCTCCGTCGCCGGGTCGAAACCAACGGTGGAGGAATTCGCGATCGATTCGCGACCGTCCAGTTCCGCGAGGTCGCCCTCGATCCCGGCGTACAGCCCTTCGAGATTCTGCCTGACGATCACGTAGTCGATCGGCTCAGTTCGTTCGAGTGGTGCAGTCGCGCCCTCGAGCGAGCGCACTGGCCGAACGTTAGCCGGCAGTCCGCCATCGAGTTCGTAGCGGAGGTATCGCAGGATCGGAACGTGGGTGTCGGACGCCGCACCGAAGAGGATTGCATCGGCGTCGTCGACGCGGTCCCGAAGCGGGTTCGGGACGGTTCCGCTCTCGAGGTCGTCGACGAACCGATCGATCGACAGTGTCTCGAACGCCACGGACGGAGCAATCGACTCGAGCAGGTCGACCGTCGGCCGGACTACTTCGGGCGCGGCACCGTCGCCGTCGAATACGCAAACCGTGTCTGCCATGGTTCACCCACATTATCCGGCCGAATTAACGTTCCGCCGACTCAAACGATGATCGGTCCGCCCCGCTCGGATCACTCGTCGTCCGGTCGACGACGGATTCCCTCGGCAGTGTAGGTCTGCCCGCTCACGTAACTGGCGCCCGGCGAGACCAGAAAGCAAGCGAGATCAGCGATCTCGTCGGGGTGGCCGAGCGATCTGTCGACATCGTCGCGATCGATCCGGTCGGCAGTGACGCCCCGGTTCTCCTCGACACCAGGGGTCGCGACGAGGCCCGGCCGGAGGCAGTTGGCGCGAACGTTGTCTTCGGCCCACTCCAGCGCCAGCGAGCGCGTAAGCGCCTCGATACCCGCCTTCGATGCCGCGTAGTGGGCGCTCTCGGCGGCGCCATCGCGACCGATGACGCTGCTCATCGTTACCACGCGGCCAACGTCCGCGGCCGCGAGCGCCTCGGCGAACGCGTGGCAGCACCGATAGGTCCCATCAAGGTTAATGTCGACGATCGTTCGCCAAGCGTTTTCGCTCAGTTCCGTGACCGGGGCGTGGAAGTTCGCGCCGGCATTGGCAATCAGCATCTCGACGCTTCCGTCGCCAAACTCGGTCGCCCGTTGGACCAGCCGTTCGATGGCATCGGTGTCGCGCACGTCAACGGTCACGTCAAGTGCGTCGCTGGCCGTTTCGGTCTCGATTTCGTCGGCGACGGCGGCGAGGGCGTCACTCGATCGCGCCGCCACGACGACGTCGGCGCCGCACTCGGCTAATCTGCGGGCGATCGCTCGTCCGAGACCGCGACTCGCGCCGGTGACGACTGCTGTCTCGTCTTCAAAGAGGTCATTCTGATACATCGACAGCCAACGGTGTGCGGTCGAGCGTCGAAAAACTATGGGTTGGAGCCAGGTATCGGTGCGCTACTCGTTCGAGTTCTGTTCGCCTGCCCCGAGAATATCGTCGATTTCCTCGTCCGTGTATCCCTGCTCCCGCAGAACCTCTTCGGTGTGTTCGCCTAGGAAGGGGGCCCGCCGCTCGACTCCGCTGTTGCTCTCCGGGAACTTGATCGGTGTGCCGGCGATCGTAGCGGTCTCCCCAGTGTCGGCGTGGTCGACCTCGGCGAGCATCTCGCGTGCCGCGAAGTGTTCGTCGTCAAAGATATCCTCGGCGTTATTGACCGGTCCGCAGGGAACATCCTCGGCGAGCATCTCGAACAGTTCGTCCTTGGTGTGACGTTTCGTCCACTCCGTGACGACCTCGCGGAGTTCGTCAGCCGCCTCAATCCGATCGGGCTTCTCTGCGTACTCGTCGGCGAGGTCGGGCCGGTCCATGTGGTCACACAGTGCTTGCCATTGATGGGGCGAGGGCGCAGCGATGACGACGTAGCCGTCGCTGGTCTCGAAGCGGTCAAACGGGAACAGCAGGGGGTGGGTATTCCCCTGTGGACCGGGCACCTCGCCGGTGTACGAGTGCTGGTGGACGATCCGCTCGGACAGCGAGAGGACTGCGTCGACCATCCCGACGTCGACGTACTGGCCCTCATCGGTCCGGTCGCGCTCGCGTAGCGCCGACAGCACGCCGACCACAGCGAGTGCGGCGGGGAAGATATCCCCGACTCCGGGTCCGACCTTGGTCGGGCCGGCCTCTTCGGTCCCGGTGACGCTCATGACGCCGCCCATCGCCTGTGCGATGAGATCAAACGCCGGTCGATCTGCGTACGGGCTGTCACCGGACCGCGGGTCGCCAAACCCACGAATTGATGCATAAACAAGTCCGGGGTTACGATCCGAGAGCGTCTCATAGGAGAGATCGAGGTTCTCCATCGTCCCGGTCCGGAAGTTCTCGACGACGACATCGGCGTCCGAGACGAGATCGAGGAAGGCCTCGCGACCCTCTGCGGACTTCAGATCGACGACGACACTTCGCTTGTTCCGATTGACGCTATGGAAGTACCCACCGTAGGCTTCGTCTTCCTCGAGATGGGGCTGATTGTCTCTAGTCATGTCTCCGCGGGGAGGTTCGACCTTGACGACGTCAGCTCCGAGATCGGCGAGCAGCATCGTCGCATACGGCCCGGCAAGCATCTGCGTGAGGTCGACGACGCGAACATCGGCAAGTGGGCCGTCCGAGACGGGCTGATTTCGGGGGGGTTGATCGGTCATAGTCGGTTTAGTCGATGCTAGTCGTCCCCGTAATACTCCCGTTTCTTCAGAAGGACGCGCTTGGTCGCACCGACGACCTGCTCGTCGTCCTGGTTGTAGCCGCGGACCCGGAACTCGACGACACCGCCGTCAGACCGAGCGTCCGAGTCGCGCTTTGAGAGTACCTCGCTTTCTGCGTAGAGCGTGTCGCCGTGGAAGACGGGGTTACTGAACCGCACCTCGTCGTATCCGAGTTCCGTGATCGCGTTCTCGGAGATATCCTCCGAGGCCAGCCCACAGACCATCGAGAGGTTGATCCCCCCGTAAACGATCCGTTCGCCGAACTCGCTGTCCTCCATCCGATCTTCGTTGAAGTGTCCTTGCGCAGTGTTCAATACGAGATTCGTGATAGCCACGTTGTCCATCTCTGTGACCGTCTTCCCGCGGGTGTGCTCGTAGATCTCGCCGACTGCGAAGTCCTCGTAGTAGTTGTGGTCGCTCGTTCGCCCCATCGTTATGACCCCGATCCGGTCGCGTGGACGCCCCGTTCGAACAGGCGATCGGCAATGACCCGTTGCTGGATCTCACTCGTACCCTCGAAGATCTTCGTCAGTCGTGCGTCGCGCCAGTAGCGCTCGAGTGGGTAGTCGGTCGTGTAGCCGTTGCCGCCGTGAATCTGAATCCCCTCGCTGGTGACTTCTTCGGCCATCTCACTGGCGTGGTACTTCGCCATACAAGCTTCCATGTCACAGCGGTCACCGCGCTCTTTCTGTTTCGCGACGTAATGGGTGAGTTGACGGGCCGACTCGATCTTCGTTGCCATCGTCGCCAGTTTGAACCGGATGGACTGGAACTCGCCGATCGGCTGGTCGAACTGTTCGCGCTCCTGTGCGTAATCCAACGAGTCCTCTAGCGCACCACGGGCGAGACCGATCGCTCTGGCCGCAGTATGGATCCGAGCCGGTTCGAAGAACTCCATAATATTGTAGAACGCCTGACCTTCCTCGCCACCAATCAGTTTGTCTTCGGGGACGCGAACGTTATCGAGGTGCAACTCCCACGTCTCCCAGCCCTTGTAGCCGATCTTGTCGATAGAGTTCGCCTCAAGGCCGTCGACGTCGAACTCCCCGGGGGTCTTGTCGATGATGAACGAGGAGACGCCCTTATGGCGTTTCTCGGGATCGGTCTTCGCGTAGAGGACGATGAAGTCGGCTCCCTTGGCGAACGTACACCAGGTTTTGGTGCCATCGATCTCGTACTCGTCGCCGACCTTCTCCGCTGTCGTGGACATGCCGGCAACGTCACTGCCGGCACCGGGTTCGGAGATGCTCGTCGCTTGAAGACGGTTGCCCCGGACCATGTCCGGAACATACTCTTCCTTCTGTTCCTCGGTCGCGCCGTGAAGGTTCTGTCCGCGGGCGATGATGCTCGCAACGCTCATCCAGCCGCGAGCGAGCTCCTCCGTGACGACCGCGTACGCTAGGGGTCCCATTCCGAGACCACCATACTCCTCAGGACCCACAAGTCCGAAGTAGCCCATTTCGCCGAGTTTTTTGATGAGGTCGTCGCTCATCGGTTCGTCATTGTGGTCCCGTTCGTTCGCTTCGGGCAGTACTTCGTTCTGGACGAACTCGCGCGTTTCGTCCCGGAGCATTCGCAGTTCGTCGTTTAGATATGTCATTGTTCGGATTCCTCCTGGTGAGATCGCTTATTGATCAGGTTCTTTCGTTCGAACTCGACGACTAAATCGCCGTTCGGTCGCGTTCCTTCCGTCTTCCAGTGGACGATTCCCTGGTGGGGTCTGGAGTCACTCTGGCGTTTCGAGACGACTTCGCTGTCGGCGTACAGCGTGTCACCGGGATAAACCTCGTCGTGGAACCGGAGATTATCGATGCCGAGGAAGGCACCGCCGGCCTCGCTCAGGTCCTGAACACTCATCCCAAAGACGACGTTGAACGCGAGTAAGTGATTGGCGACGACGCCGTCGTGACCGAGGTCCTTGGCATAGTCCGCGTTGAAGTACATCGGATTTGCGTTGATCGTCAGGGTCGAGAACAGGCTGTTGTCGCCCTCGGTGATCGTCCGACCCCAATGGTGTTCGAACTCCTGGCCGGGCTTGAAGTCCTCAAAGTAGTTGATCTTCTCAACTCGCTTGCGCGTCGTCTCTGACGCTCGTTCATTTGTCTCCGTCATATCAGTCGATCATTCCAATCTGGCGGGCTCGTTCGAGGGTGTGGCGGGCACTCCGGACCGACGCTTCGTCGATCATCTCGCCGTCGAGACGGACGGCGCCCTGGCCTTCACCCGCGCCTTCTTCCATCGCCTCGACGACCTTCTGGGCGTGTCCGACCTGTTCCTCCTCGGGTTTGTAGACCTCGTTGGCGATTTCGATCTGACTCGGATGAATCGCCCACTTGCCGACGAATCCGAGCGTGAACGAGCGAACACACTCTTCGCGATATCCTTCCGGATCCGAGAAGTCGCCGTAGGGGCCATCGATCGCGTCGAGCCCGTTCGACCGGGCCGCGACGACGATCTGATTTCGAACGTAGTGCCAGATATCACCGGGATAGTTCCCCTCGTCACCGTGTGCGCCGATGCTCTTGAGTTGGACACCCTGCGAGGCCGAGTAGTCGCCCGGTCCGAAGATCAATGCTTCGAGTCGGTCGCCGGTGGCGGCAATTTCGTCGACGTTCTGGAGGGCTTCGGTCTCTTCGATCAGCGTCTCGATACCGATCGTGTTCTCGATCCCCTCGTTCTCCTCGATCTGGTCGAGCAGTTTCTCGACCATGTAGATATCGTCGGATCGCTTGATTTTCGGAACGATGATCGTGTCGATGTGTTCGCCGGCCCCCTCGACGACCGTTACGAGGTCACCGTAGGCATTGGGTGTATCGAGGTCGTTGATTCGGATCGCGACGACTTTGCCGCTCCAGTCGAATTCGTGGATCGCGTCGACGATCTTCTCTCGAGCGGCTTTCTTTTCGGACGGGGCGACGGCGTCCTCGAGGTCGAGCATGACCTCATCGGCGTCGGACTCGGCCGCCTTTTCCATCATTTTCATACTGCTTCCTGGGGTAGTCAGTTCGCTTCGCCTAGTCCGCATACTTCTGAGAACTAAGTGGAGTACCTTATATCTTGCTCCACTTCCTCATGAGAACTGTTGGCACGAAGCGTCGAAGGGGCGAGTAACGGAGGGGTGCTAACCAGCGGACCCGGATCGAACGGCGGGACGCGCAGTCTACGGAGACGGAAAGTCTGCAAAAGTCTATGCGACCAATATCATTAAGAGAGATCCTGTGTATCGGTAGAATGTAGCACACTGAGACCCCTGATCAACCTTACCTGATCGGATGAGATCGGAGAGAACCAATGACAACAGAGATACGACGGATCGAACGAGCAATTACATGCGTCGACGATGAACGTTCGGAACTACAGTCGGAACAGCAAGCGTTTCAAGAGCTACGGGAATTCCTTCGATCGAATCAACCCGTGAGTATGACCCATGAGGGTACTCCGGCCGCGCAAACGATCGTCCAGAGCCGCGGATCGACGGCGGAGTTTGTCGACGCGTACCGGAAGACGGTCATGGAGGTCGATCACTACGAATCGCACTACGGCGAATCTCTCGAAGAGAATATCGCGATGGAACTCGGGTCGGAAATCGCGACCGCGATCCGAGCGAACGGCGAGCTGAACCCATTGCTCCACTGGCAGCTTCAGGTTGCCATCGATAGGAGCCTTCAGCGCCGATCGCAGTTACTGGAGGTACTCGAGGGTGAACGCAATTCTCTCCAGACGGCGATCAAGGACTGTCGAACCCTCGATCGGCGACTCGAGGGTGTTCCAGACTGTCGGATCAGTGCCATGATGTTCGACGATCTGGAGTGCCACTGGAATCGACTGTCCGATCTCAAGGACTGTTGCGAGCAACTGATACGTTCTCGCCAGCAGTTTCTCGCGGAGCGTCGAACAAGCGGACTGGACATCGATAATCATGTCTCCTTCAACAACTACCTCTATGGGACACTCGAGTCAGAATTCCCGGTCCTCGAGACGGGCCTCGAACTACTCGACCGAATCAGCCGTCGTCAGTAGTCACCACATTCGAGTCATTAGAGTACAGGAACGAGTACTCGAAACGAGGGTCAAGTGTCGAATAAAGTATATCTATCGCTACTCCGACTCAGAGAAGTTGATATTAAGTTCGAGTTCGTTTGATGCCCCGAGGAGCAATTCCGGGAGTTCGGTAGTCAATCGCCTTCCCTGCATTCGATGGGTCGGTCCGGAGACACTGATAGCACCGATGACACTCTCGTCCGGTCCAATCACGGGCACACCAACGGCGTAGAGCCCCTCGATGTGTTCCTCCCGGTTTAGCGCGTATCGACGCTCCCGAATCTCCTCGAGTTCGGCCAGTAACCGCTCGCGGTCCTGAATCGTGTTCTCCGTGATCTTCGAGAGCCCCCAGTAATCGAGGACTGCCTTGCGGCGCTCCTCGGAGAGAAACGCGAGGATGGCTTTCCCCGCTGCCGTGGCATGGAGTTGTGCACCGCCACGCTGACCGACAGCCGTGCGCGATTTGACCGCCCGATCCCCTTCCGCAATATGGACATACACCGTGTGGCCGTGTTCCTCGGCAACGAACTGTACTCGTTCGCCCGTCGATTCGGCAAGTTCTTCGACTACCGGTTTGGCCTCTTCGAAGCCGGGCCGTTGCTGCTTGACGAACTCACCGAAGTTGAGAAACCGCACTCCGAGGTGGTACTCGTTGTCCTTTTTAACGATGTAGTGGTTCCGCTCGAGGGTCACGAGATGATTGTGTAACGTACTCTTCGGCAAGTCCACGTGTTCGGAGATCTCGGTGAGCGTCCCTCCGTTTATCTCCCGAAGCACATTGAGGACCCCCAGTGCTCGATCGATTGCTCGAACCGGACCATCTTGCGTGTGTTTTGGTATCATATCAAACGGTAACTTCAGACACCTACTAAAATCTTTCCTAGCTGAATGCATTAGAACGCCATTTTGTCCGTGCTTCAGTCAGAGAAGCCCCAAAAAGAGTATTTGAGAGCTATTTGGCGATTTCAGTAGAGCGGGAAAGAGTGTTTCCTCCCCCGATCTGGCAAATTATAACTAGTGGACATATACATTCGTTTGATTACGTACAACGAAAACTAGAACTAAATGGATTTACAGTACTATGGTTGTAAGTACCATGTCGGGTGGTGCGTAACGGCATCGATCGTTCCGCGTAACTCGGCGAGTTTAGTTACATTCATATGTTTGTAAAGCAGAGTTGGAGGTAGTGCAATCCAATTATAGTGTGTGATAACAAATACCATATTAAATTCAGTAGAGCAGAAACAGCGTGTTCGGAAGGATCGAGGTATATTGGCTTATAACACGGAAAGTGTGAGACATACAATCCAAAACGTCTATTCAGATCTATTGAATACTATCGAGGCAGATTCCCCGAGCAGCGACAGTCCTCATGGGAACAAGCTAGTACCCACACGAAAACTGACGAATCAAAGCGAACGGAGAATATGAGACTTACAGTCCGTGGCCGAGGATCGAAAATCAGACGGACGATCGAGCATTAGAAATCGGATTCATCCCGATACTCGCCACGTTACGTCGTTCCGAGATCGCCGATATCGTATTCTGCGGTAATGCGTTCGGCCGAATCAATGAGACGCGAGAGGTAGGTATCGATTTCCTCTCCCGCGATCGGATTTCCGTGAATCGGCGCGATATACGACGGATCGTACTCCGCCACCATCGACTCAAGAACGGTTCGGAGTCGGTCCGGATCGACGTAACGAAGCCAGACCAGAGTTTCGTTGTGGAACGTGTAGATGTCCTCCATTTCGATGCTATCCTCGAATTCCGTAGATAGGAATCCACACTCCGACGGCGAGTGGTGATTTCCGAACCCATCGGCCGTAAACAGGACTTCCGACTCGTGATCGTAAATCCAAGTCGTATGCGACCGGTCCGCTAGTGGTGGATCAATGAAACTGAACGTCTGGCCGCAGATCGTCATACTCTCACCTATGTCGCACTTTGTCGCCTCAGGCAGCCCCTGTAGTGACGGTGCACCAGAGGATGCGATCAGTTCAACGTCATCCCACTGAGACTTGAAGGTAGAGATGTTTGCCGAATGGGGGTAATCCGAGTGGGAGAGAACGAGCGCGTCAATCCCCTCGCCGTCAGTCGCTGTCTCGAGTCGCCGAGTGATTTCCTCTCGGTGGTGGAATGACCCCGAATCTATGAGAAGGTACTCGCCGCCCGCTTCGATCAGATACACCGAGACGTGTTCGTGTTTTTCGCCAAGATCGTAGCACTCGTTGATCCACTGTACGTCCGACGTCAGGTTTTTTTCGATTGTCATTGGTAGTATAGATCAGCCGAACGTTCCGATTCGACCGTTTGTTCGAATCTGTCTCACGACGTCTTTCATCATGCTAAGCTGCTCAGTAGCGCCCTCTCGAATCACGTTCCCGTGCGAGGGTGCGACGATTTCCGGGTCGTGCTTCTCGATCACGAAATCGATCTCCCTGTTTAGTTTCTCGGCATCGACGTACTGCAACCAGAACATCACGCGGCCGTGGAACTGGAGGAGTTGCTCCCGCGTGAGGTCATGGTCGAACTCGTCGACGAAGTGCAGACATTTCGATCCGAGGTGCGGAAAGCCCTGCCAGTCGACGGTGAACAACGTCTCAGTCGTCTGTTCGGACATCCAGAGGTGAATCGCCGAGTCGAGAAACGGTGCCTCGTGAAACTCGACCGTGTACTTGCCCAGCTCGATCGTATCCCCTTCCTCAACTAACATCCCATTTTCCAGATGATAGAGTTCGTGCGCCTGCCCGTACGCCGGGGCCACGAGCGTTACGTCGGGATACTCATTCATGATCGCCATTGTGTTCCCGGCATGAGGAACGTCCGGATGCGAGACGACGAGATAATCGAGCGTTCCGCCGTCGAGGATGTCGTCTATCGAGTCGAGAACTCGTTCAGTGCTGGCCGGCGAGAACGTATCGAACAGCAGTGATCGTTCATCCTCGATCAGATAGACGCTCTGTGGGATGTGAACCTCCTCACCGGGTTCGTACCAATCCGGCGGTTCATCGTCATCCATGTAATGACTGAGATCTGTAGCACACTCTTGAAGCCAGTGTATACCTGGCACTATCTGACGTGACATGTATCTCACAGACGGATTCCTGTCCTTATAAGTGTGAGTGTCATATATTAAACAGCATGGAGAAGCGATGATGATTCTGTCGGGAATCGGTCTGGCAGTTGGTGGTTCAGTCGCGGACCGATGGTCCCTCGCTTGAGAGTGCCTCTTCGATCGGGGGAGTCACCGCTGTCTGGTCGTCAACGCGTCGTGCGTCCGTACCGTGGCTCCTCGCGTTCGCGACGAGATCAATAGCGGATTCGAACTCCATCGGTTCAAAGTCATATTCGTCCTCCGTACCCCCAGTAGTTTGAGCGTGTTATCCTAGAGGGGCCGTAGTTGCTGTTATTGGAGACAAAACTGATGATATCGACGACGTACCGAGTAGCCGAGTAGAGCGTGTGTGGATAGCACTGGTACGACTCGTCTCCGACCTATCCCACTACCTGACGTGGTTCGTCCGACATATCTTCCGCGATCGCAGCACCCACTGCGGCCGGCAGGCCGTAACCGAGTTCGAATTGGAGATCAATTCCTCCGCTTCGAACGGATACTCCGCAAGAAACGGATACTTGGAGGTCACTCCCTCGTCAACGATAAACGCATCGTCCGTCGCCTTGCGGAGACACGCGACAAGTTTGGGCTTCTAGACGCCGCGATCAGACTTATCCGAAGAACCAGACGAGCGGGTCTCAAGTTCGCGCTTCGTTTCGCGGACCAACTTGAGTCGACGCTCGCGTCGATCCGTCCCGAGTCGCTTTGACACCCTCTCCGCCAGTTCGCCCAACACGTCACCGGGATCCCCGAGAATCGAGACGTCCGTTGGTTGATTCTTTCCGAGCTGCCACGAGTCCTAGCTGACGTGAACGCAGGTCGTTTCGGATCCGACGAGCGGCGAGTCGTGCCGAGTGAGCGTCGTATTCATGGAGCAACCGACCAATAGCAGCGTGTCCGTATCCAGAAGCAGCGAAGCGACGTCCTCGTCCGGTGGCACATACGAGACCCACTGATCGTGCGTAGGTGGAAGTTGATTTCACAGGAGAGAATTTCTCCGTGGACGTGAAGTCCGGCCCCTTCAGCCAATTCGACGGCCGCATCGACCGCATCGGTACCGGCACAAGCGACGTGGTCGCCCAGAACCATGACGGGATCGTCCGCGTCGACAAGGTGATCGGCTGCGGCCGAGATCTGTGACTGGGCGCCGCGTTCGGCCGTCGGTACCGCACCAAACCGCTTGGGTTTGCCGTCAGTCTCGGCCATCATAACGTCTAGGGGCAGTCCGAGGAAGACAGGACCAGTCGGCAGCGTCAGTGCAACTCTAAAGGCACGGCGCAGCATTGACGGCAACGCCGAAACGGCCAGTACCTCATCGCTCCATTTCGTGAACTGCTTGGTCATCTCCACCAGATCAGCGGCCATGATCGGCTCTTCGTGACGGAAGTCCGTACTGTGGTTTCCAGCCGTCACGACCAGCGGCGTACCAGTCATCTTGGCCGCATAAAGGTTCCCAAGTCCGTGTGCAAGACCGGCCGAGAGATGCAGATTCATGACCTCGACGGGTATCATACTGTCGTCGTGGTATCCATGGTAGCTCCTAGTGCACACATAGCCGCCGGCCATTCCGACCGCAACGTCTTCGTGAAGCCCTAGTACGTACATCAGTTCATCACTCCCTCCGATCGCGTTAATGATCGGCAGTTCAGTCGTACCGGGGGTGCCAAAGACGTGTTCCACACGTATTCCTCGAGCGTTCGGAGGAACAGCTCTGCGCCAGTCGACACCGAGTCTCCCGTCATTGAAGTCGGACACCTCGGCGGTGGCGGGGATCAGTGTGGACGGTTCAGCAGCCGATGCGTAGCAGCCTCGATCGTACAGTTTGACTCGCATCCCAGTGCAACTCAGTCGCTCGAATACGGTACTCAATATGCATAGTGGTAACAGCACTTAGGATTATTTATTAGTTTTATCTTATGAATATCGATTACTGTGGTTGATTAGCAGTGAGACCATCCGAACTGATAGCCACGCACATTACCGAACGGCATAGAAATACTCGTGAGAGGCGAACATTTAATTGATGTGTGAATGTATACCACCCATGGAGATGGACGGACGAACGGCGCTCGTCACCGGTGCGAGCAGAAATATCGGACGAGCGATCGCAGTGAAACTAGCCGAACAGGGAGCAGACGTCGGCGTTGTCGCCTACACAAACCGGGAGGGGTGCAAAGAAACCGCCAGACGCGTTCAAGTGGCGGGTGGCGAAACGGCCATCGCACTTGGCGATTTAGGGTCGCCCGAAGCCGTCGAGGAGATGGTTAGCAAGATCCGTTCGGAACTCGGTCCGATCGACACGCTCGTGAATAACGCAACCTACAGACCGATAAAACCGCTCCTCGACCTGACCGTTGACGATATCGATCGGGCAATGAACGTGAACTTCCGCGGGAACCTTCTCACGGCCCAGCACGTCATTCCCGACATGCTGGATCGCGGTGGCGGTTCGATAGTCAACGTCATCGGTGCGATGGTGTATTTGGGTCGTCCCAATCATGCTCACTCGTACGGAACAAAGTTCGCCATTGAGGGCCTAACCAGACAGTTGGCGAGCGAGTTTGGACGCGACGGCGTCCGCGTCAATGCCGTCTCACCCGGGCTTATCGAGGTCGGTCGGGACCAAACTGATGAATGGGAACGGACGAAGGAAGCAATCCTCGAAGCGACTCCGCTAGGTCGAATAGGAACTGTCGATGAGATCGCCAACGTCTGTTCATTTTTAGTGTCCGATCGAGCTTCGTTCATTACTGGTCAGGTAATTCACGCGAACGGTGGAACGTATCCAATTCCGAGGATATTACCGGATCATTCGTAGAACACGGCAAGCGATTTAACCGTCAAAATCCCCAGACAACACCGTCTGGCTCGATTCATTCGCTCAAGCAGCAGGCAGATAGGTTCGAAGGTCGGTATATTGTATCCGAGGGTTGGTATTATATCCATTAGTGTCGGAACGCACGGCGCGGATACAGCAGTACATCGAGGTGGGCTTCAAGCGAGTAATTCAACTATCGTCGTCCTCGGGACAGGCGTCAACGTCGCATATCTACCAGAGAATCAATCTCTATTCGACCAGATCATCGACACAGGCTGACTACTCGTCTCGATGTGTCCACCGGATGCAGAACCAACTCGCCATGCATTCGTTGACCGGAACGAACTCATCGCTGCTCTCAGCGACGGTATTATCTTCGTCGCCACTGATGGAAGCGGAGAAACCATGGCCCAATACGAAATGGCACTCGAACAAGCCCGTCCCTTGTTCGTCCCACCAGCCGACTTTGACATTGAACGGCTCTGGTGAATCACTAGACTGTATCGACTTCAGGGGTATAGACCCGACGACTTGAGGGGCTACTCTGGGGCAATTTGGTCACAATCCCAAGGAATCCGTGATAGCGGAGTGATTGGACTCTACCACAGGCACGCTAAAACCACTCAACCTAACGCCGTATGGCGATTCACCAAAGCCGTAGATTGGAGTGACGGCGGCCGAGAAGTCCGCTGTAGCCTTTCGGCTTCCCAGGTTAGCCTTTCCCAGGAGGAAGAAACAAAGGCCCGTCTCGCACTCTCGAGAGTACTCAACCGTCTGTATGAGCAAAATACGGAGGGTCTGACCGATGACATGTACGAGGACGCGCCTTACGACGTTCAACGCCACTACCGACGACTCGACAAACAGCTCAGTGACGCTATCGACGACAAACCAGATTACCCCGAAGTAGACTCCAGCAGGGAAGCAGTCATCAACACGGTCTTCGATATCATCGATACCTTCCCGGTCGACGACTACCCGTGGCTGGAGCAGGACCTGGATCTCTGGTACTCGGTCGTAAGTGCTGAACTTGATGCCGAAGAGTACCGGCCGCAGAAGGCCCTGAAGGTCTCTGAATTGTTCTGGACCATCTTCTGCATTGACCTCGCCCAACGCGAAAACACCGGGTTGACCCCCGAAGAGATCGCCAAGGAACTAGACACGCAGGACCTCGAAGGCCGACAAGAGGATATCCGGAAGGAACTCGAACTGATAGAGCGAGAACGCTCCCGGCTACACACAGACCTGGAAGAGAACCAAGTAGTGTCTGAAGCCGCTGACGGAGTCGCAATCGCCCTCCTCGGTCTCTCACCCGCGCCCCCTAACCAACCCCCTCCATGACCCGGTACTTCGTAGACACCAACTGCCTGCTCGGACTCACCTTCATCAATGACCGGTGGTACCCTGACGCCAAACGATTGTTCGACACCGACAACACGATCTACACCGGGAAGAACGCCGTCTACGAGTACTGCTCCAGCACCGGGGACAACAGTCGGTGTTCCGCCGACATCCGGTTAGACCGGGACGAAGGCCTGTACGGGGAGAAACGGGCGAAGCTCCGGTTGAAGCTGAGGCAGTTCGGGAAGATGCTGCAAACCTACAGTGACGACGAGCTCGATATTGAGACGGTGATGGACGTGTACGTCGACCGGTTCGACATGAAGGAGTCCGAGGAGAAGGAAGTGCGGCCTCGGCTCCAGAAGTACTTTGAGTGGTACTTCGAGAAGGAGGGCGAGCTCACTCGGCGGACAGCTCGGGAAGCTGCACGGAAGCTGAAGGACGTCTTGATGGAGCGGTCGATCAAGCACAAGGACCAGATCGAGGCCCGTGTCTATCTGGAACCGATGCGGGACCGCGAGTATCCCGACGTCGAGAAACGGTTGAAGGAGTGGCCAGTCCACATGAAGAACAACGCGGATATCGCGTTGATCTGTGACGCCGTGTTCCTGAAGGAGGAAATCGGTATCAGCCACTTCGTGACCGGCGACTTCACGGACATCTACTCGAATCAGGACTGGATCCATGAGAACCTCGGGTTCAGCGTGCTGTACTTGCTGGAGACGTTCGCGGGCGAAGAGAAGCCTACAGCAGGACTGGACCTGGACGACTAGTCTGTATAGGCTGAACAGGACTCAAGCGAACGGGTCTGCTTCACAGTCTTCGGTGAGATGAGTCTGTACATCCATCGTCACTTCGCCACAAAGCTCGCACTCGATGGGGCCGTGGCCAGCCTCTTCATCAATGACCTGGAGACGAAGGGAGTGCTCGGTATACCAGAATCCGGACTCCCCAATGGAGTAATTGACCAGGATGTCCGGTGGCTGGGTTCTGTCGTCCCTGATTGATAGAGCATCAATGAAGGGTTCGACGTCGTCTACATTCTCCTGCAATTCCTGAACTAGCTCGTCGAAGGATCCTGAATACCCTTCGAGACCGATGGTGAACTCGTCGCCTTCTTCACCCCACTCCTGTTCGAACTCTTCAGCCATCTCATCGCTCTCGAACTCGAACCCGAAATCGAACGCACCCCAGATACTCCCTACCAGCTCGAACTCTAACTTGTCTCCCGCTCGGGTGACACGGTCAACGTAGACTCCAGTGACGACGGCGTCCTCCCCGATTTCACGGAGATTTTCAACAGCTTCTATCGCATCATCCCGTTCGAGATCCGCCTCAATCGCTTCCTGGATAACTTCGGCGTGGGACTCAGCCATTTCGAGAGGTACCGGGATTTTCGTGCCTGTGATCAGCTGAAGGTAGTACAGCTGTTCAATGAGCTCCCGTTCAAACGGGTCATGGGGGGAATGTTGAACGAGGTTGGTGAGCCGACTTCGAATTCTTCCCCTCGATCCTTATCGTGAAGCTCTGTGTTGTCGACACCCTCCCCTTGCTGGAGATCCTCCAGTTCGAGAAGTTCGTAGTACTGCTGGACATCGATCTCGTTCAGAGTGAACGTGAAGTTGAGACCGAAGAGCGGCTGAGGACTCAGTCCCTGAACCCCCTGCTGTGCCAGCGTTACCATCACCGGATACTCTGGAGAGATAGAATCCTCGTTTTCAGTGATTATCTGGAGGGTCCTCCCGTCCAAACTGAGCCGACTGGCGACGGTACGTTCAGATGTGGATTCCGCCAGTAGCTCCGCGATCTCCTCTGTCCGCGGAAGAATTAGGACGCTGTGTGGATTCCAGACTTTTACCCATCTCTGCGGTGATTCCTCACCGTCTGAGGGACCGTAGAACGGAACACTGAACTCGCGTTCCTCCTCTATCGCTGCCTTTGCTATTCGCCGGAGATACGTGAAGAGGTCATGAACGCGTTCAGCTATGTCCAGCGAGTGCTCAAGGAGGTGGTCAACCGGGATTCCGGTCAAATAGGCCTTGCCCTCGTGCTTGCAAAGGAAGAGTGCGAAGTCGAGGTCAACCGCGACATCTACATCTTCTTCCCCATCTCTTGAGATTTGGAACTTGTTGTCTGTCTGGGGGATTATCCGATTCCCGTGTTTGACTGCGTTATACGCGTTCTCGAACTCGAGATAGAAGTTCCCGATATCCTGTATCTGGCCGTCCAGTATTTCGGCTGACTGCTCAACGAGGTCTTCAATCGAGTCTGCCGATAACTCGTCGAGATCTATCTGTTCTAACTGCTCTTCGTCTGCGTCCTCTGTGATGAATCGGTAGCCAAACAGCGATTCTAGGAGGTCTCGGTAATCGGCCTCGATATCATGGTCGCCCAAGTACTCCGCAACTTCTCCAGCGTTGAGTTTGGTGTAGAACGTCTTCACCTCGCTTGGGTAGGTGGATATGAGATACTTCACTAAGTCTTCTCGTCCCTTGATGTAGGCGAGATAGTAGATACTGAATGCTTCCACGTACTGCATCACAGACTGGAAGATCTCGACCTTCGAGTGGACGAGGACCTCATCGTCTTTCCCGTCGGTATCTACCTCGACTCCCCGGTTGAGTTTCTGTTTGGAGTCCTGGATATGGTAATAGAGGATATCAGGATCGTGGGCTAGGTCGATGAATTCCTCGGGAGTTCGGTCGTCTGATTCTGACGAGAACTCTATACTCCCAAGAAAGTCCTCCGTCATATTTGACGAGACGAGGAGGGTTGTTTAAATAGTTCCGCAAGGATGGAGTGACGCGTTGTCGAGACCAGCTCGTTCGTGTGTTTCTGGTCGTCCCTTCCTTTCGAACATCCCTATTTCTGTAGACAAGCAAATTATTACCGTTTGGATTACACTAAATCCAAAGATAAATTTCATCGTGCCATAAAAACTAAGCTGACCTATCGGTCCGGCCCACACCTGTGTTGCTGGATTCGTTCTGGCAATCCGACTTTCCCGCAGACTGGACATTCCTGTAACGGCGTCGGCGGCAGGTCGTTCCAGGCGTCCAGCGCGGCCTCTAACTGTGCTTCCACGATCGGCGAGTCGGTCGTGCGGCGGGCTTTGCGGAGGTGAATGCGAAGCCGTTCACGAACGTCACCGAGTCACCGTACCCCTCGCTCGCGAGGACGGTTTCGGCTCCCTCGCCGGCCGCGATATCGGTCGTGTAGATGTACACATCGGTCGCCGTTCCCGCGCTGAGGTGTTGGGCAGCTATAGTAGTAGTTAGAAATAGTTGCTCGTTTTGGGAATGGAGAGTTGATCAAGAGCGGTATCGATCGCTGTTGTGACCTCAGTAAGCGAGTCGAAGAATCGGTTGCTAAGTGCTGATTGTAATTGTCTCCAGCACTCCTCAACGGGATTTAGTTCTGGCGAGTATGCCGGCAACGTGACGAAGGCGAGGTCGTCACGGGCCGCCAGGTCCGTGACGGCCGATGCCTGGAAATACGGTGCTCCATCGAGCACGACGAGTAAGTCATCTTCGAATTCTTTGCATAACGCGAGAATGAAATGTTTCGCGTGATCGGCGGTGACGTACTCGGTGAACCGTGAGAAGAAGCACTCGCCGTCTTCGGTAATCGCGCCAAGCAGACACGTCCAGTCGCGTTGGCCAGAAAGTTCGACGCTCGGCCGCGTGCCGCGCGGAAACCACGCGGCACGCGGCTCAACCTGGACGGATTTCTTGGTCTGATCGATGCAGACTACTGTGGCGTCCATCTCCGCTCGCTTTTTTTTGAGTACGTCGCGGAATTCTTCTGTGTCTGATTCCTCGGCTTCGGCGGCTGTACGGCGCGGTTTGTGGTAGCTCAATCCAGCTTCTTTGAGTAACCGGCGGCAACTCGGATAGGAGTACTCGACGCCGTAGGTTTCTTCAAGAAACTCCTGGACGAGCGCCGGCGTCCACGCCGGCGCGTCGATACCGACTTCCTCGGGAGGTTCGTGAACGGTTTGTTCAAACTCTTCTTGCTGTGTTCCTGAGAGCTTTCGTTTTCTCCCGGATCGATGAGCATCAGAGACGGCTTGCTCAAGCGGTTTGTCCGTATCGAGTCGCATGAGCCAGCTGTAGATCGTTCTTCGACCAGTGTCGTGCCACTCTGCAAGTTCGGTCTGCGTCAGGCCGTTCTTGTACGCAATCGCCGCTAACAACCGTTGTGTCGGCTTGTTTCCTCAACCTTGCCAAGGGCGTCTTGGAGTTCTTCGACGGAGATTTCGTCGAAATGGTCCATTGTCTATAGTGACAATCTACGGGCGGAAAGTTCTAACGGTTACTATAGCTGTAAAAGTAGTGATTGACGGACATACTGTTTTAATCAGCAATTCTAACAGCTTCAGTCATTATCGAACCTAGTGATCAATAAGCACGTGTAGTGTACGCTGATTTCATGCTAAAATACATCTGAATAATATAATTTCAGCAGAGCCAGATACATCTACTTTTCAGTTAGATAGTCATTCACAGTGCATCAGAGCATATATCCTACGTGATTATATTGGTCCAGTTATTTGTTATTGTATAATGAACTCTCTTCCGCCCGAAATTCGTGTTCTCCACGTTGATGATGAACCAAATCTGGCAGAACTAACAGCGACGTTTCTTCATCGAGAAGATGATCGCTTTGCCGTCGAATCGGTGACAAATGTGACCGAGGGTCTAGAGACGTTCGCAGCAGGGGATTTCCACTGCATTGTCTCTGACTACGATATGCCAGAACAGACCGGCATTGATTTTCTCGGCCCTGTTGAAACCCTCAGTAGATGATATATTTCGGTGGTCGTGCTGAATACAGGGCGCATCTCTTGCTCTCCATTTACGGTTGTACCTGGTGTAGCCCGAAAACGGGTTAGCGTTCTCCAGCTTGTACGTCGAAAGAGGCGGTAATCAGCTCGCCACCGGGCTTCGCCTGGAGGAAGAGACGGTATCCACCGGTGGTAGGGAATCGAACGGCGAATCGAACGATACCGTCTTCTGGGTTTGTCTCTTCGGGGTGAACGTGAAGATATGCGAGGTCACCGTCTCGAAGCGCTACGAGGTGGCCGAGTGCACCGAGATACGGATCGAGATGAGCGACGCCGCCTCCGCCCTGATGCACCTCGAACTCGATATCGACAGTCTCACCCGCAGGGATCTGGTCTGATGAAAGTTCGACACTGTATCCCTGGACTGCGGCCTCTCGTGTGGTTTGCGGACGCTCTACGTACTGAGCCGGCCCCGACGATAGTACATCTACACCGAGTGTCGTCGGCTGACCATCTACCAGGACGTCAACGAATGCCCGGTAAACGCCGGGATCGGGAAGGACCAACTCTACTGACCACGTCCCGTCGTCGGCCAGTGTCGGATGAAGATGCTGGAAACGCGTGAGGTCACGACGGACGAGAATCAAGTGAGCAAGCTGGTCATGCGTATCTTCGAACTCTGTGACCACGCCACCATTCTCATCGTGTATCTGGTACGTCCACTTGTGGGTTTTCCCCGGCTCCAATCGCGTCTCGGATGCCTCAAGCTGGAGTTGATCTGCGGCGACGGTTAGTCCACCTGGGTGAGCATGACTACCCGCGTCAGTGTACCCGTGAGGAGCATCGTGACCGTGGTGAGTGACTGTGGACTCCGGATCGTGATTGTCGTTATCCATACCCAATGTACGCCCGCCATCACCTACTGTCTTGTCCTGCTCGATTATCAACCAATAGAGCCGGAAACGACGAAATCAGGTCTCTTGGTGAATATATCCTCTCTATGCAGCACCGGGTGATCTACCAGAAGGGTGGTTGTTCGGTTATTTGTGGTGGACTCGACGGAGTGCATCGGCGGTCGCGGTTCCGGATATCCGGATGTACTTCTGTGCAGTCGCCAGATCACTCCACCCCATCAGGGCCTGTAGCGGCACTGGGGCGACGCCTTTGTACGCGTGGTAGCTGGCGGCGGTCGCTCGCAGACAGTGTGGATAGACACGACCTGGGAGATCAGCCTCGCTCGCGGCAGCCTGCACTCGTCTGTTAATTGTTGACCGTGAGCGGGGAAACGCATCATACCGGTTGGCGAAACGTTCGACACACAGTTCCAGCCGAAGCGAGAGATCGAACGGAATGAGTCGAGCCGAGGCGACAGTCTTTGGGTGCCACCGGGACGCGAGGGCATCTCCGATCGACAGATCATCGTTGTGGCCGACTTCCTGCCGAGCCTGTCGTCGGCAGTACCCGCACCGGCAGGGCTCATGTTGTGGGATGCGAATCGTCCGACGGTTCCAATTCACCCACGCAGTATGGAAATGTGCAATCTCGCCAGCGCGAAGCCCGAGTCGGCCTGCGATGAGACAGATGAATCGCGCTTCGAAATCGTGTGGCGCTGGAAGGCCTGAACACGCTTCCAGCAGGAGTTCGAACTGCCGGTCGGTGAGGACATCCTCGTGGGTGTGCCGAGTCGTGAGTGCTCGCCGGTGGCGATCTGCCCACTCAGTCGCGGGTTGGTTGTGATGAGACACCCATAGCCGTCCTCATGCTGAGGAATTGGGAGTACCGCTAAGTTGTGCTGAATAGAGGGCGCGAATCGGTCACCGATGAAGATCGTGATTGGCGCTGCTAGAATCGGTAGAGACACGGAGCTTGCTTACTCGCATTATTGCTGAGTATTCCAACCAAACAAGACAGTAGTATAGCGTGTCATAGAATACGTCTCACACCCTCTACCTGACGATTATACAGCTCTCAATTCGCGTATGTGGCTGTAGTTTTGCCAGTCATTGATTTTGTTCAAGAGTTGTTTCTTGAACAATTCTTGTTGAGAACCATTGTATGACACGCTCCAGTAGTAACCTATGCGGGCGGGTCTGCGTTGTCACCAAATCCACTTCCATATGATTCGATGACTTCCGTAACGGTGACCTCATAAGCATCGTACCACTCTGTCCACCGCTGTTTCGCGTCTTTGTGTTCTGAATATGGCCGTGTTTAGTTAAGCGTGAAAAGTGAGGCGGCACGATTTTGTGCTGGTCTATGGCAAAAATCGACCGCCTCAACGGTTGTAGCGACTGGATCGATTTGAGTTTTGTGGAGCGAGAGCGGACACCGCGTCAGCTAATGGAGCTCGGTATTCGACTCCACCTTGCTGGACTATCGCTTTCGAATACCGTTCGAGAACTCGAGAAGTTCGGTGTCGAGCGTTCGCGAAAGGCTGTTCACGATTGGGTACAGAAAGCTGATCTACAGCCAACAACTGATGCGAATCCGAATCACGTTGCGCTCGACGAAACCGTGATTCGAATCGATGATCACCAGTATTGGCTGTATGCTGCAGTCGATCCTGAAACGAACAGAATCCTCCATATGCGGTTATTTTCGACGACTACGACCGCATTGACTGAACGGTTTCTGCGAGAACTAATCGAGAAACACGATGTCGAAGACGCTGTGTTTCTCGTCGATGGCGCACAACATCTCCAGACAGCACTCCGCCGACACGGACTCCGATTTCGATACGAAAAACAGGGAAATCGGAACGCTGTCGAACGTATCTTTCGAGAGATAAAACGACGTACCTCTTCATTCTCTAACTGTTTCAGCCACGTCAAACCATCAACCGCAGAATCATGGCTCCAGGCCTTCGCTGTCTGGCAGAATGCTACAAACTAAACACGACCCCTGATAGGGAGGGTGGAAATAAGTCCTCCGCTGGGGCAAGTTTCTCTAGAAAGTGTTCCAGATATGGAGCTTCTTTTTGAGGATATCCGTTCGGCAGGGGATGAACCGTGGAAGATAATTGTATGGGCAATGGGCGACGACTTTGAAAAATACGAAAGTACACTCACTATAGGTCCAACGATTGATACTTATGATTGTCTAACAAAATTGCCAGAGAAACGTTTGTATGGGCTAAGGCTATCAGATGAGGGGCAACACCAAACAATCCATACGGTTTCTGTAGAACACGACATAACGATTATTCGTCTTACTGCGACGGCTTACAAGGAAGAACTTTTAGCTCGATTTCCGTCACGCGATGCAGTTGTTCATTTGCGAAAGGCTTGTCTTGAACGGAATCGACGATTCGAATTGCTTAACCTCTATGAAGAAAAATCGGTAAAGAAGGATGGGGGCCTTGAAAGCCGATACGGTATTACGACCGGGCAAAAGGAGGCTCTTCTTACTGCTCTTGAAAAAGGCTATTTCAATGTACCGAGGGAAACAACAATGGATGAGATCGCTGAGGAACTCTGCATCTCTACATCCGCTCTGTCAACTCGGCTTCGGCGTGGACAGCAAGCACTGCTTCTCAATACATTAGCCTAAGGGGAGACCATATAAACTCCGGAGAGGGTGAGGCCGATGAAATACAGACACCGACGTTTGACTATCAAGTGATGACACCGAGCTTGATACAGAACAAACCACCAGTAAACGCAGTAACCGAAGCCGTAGCAGAAGCAACCGACAGTAACCCACTGGAACTTCCTCCGCTATACGACGCTATAGACCCAGACGCATTGAATACACTATTCAATGGATCCGAAACGAACATCCAAGTGCTATTCCAATACGCAGGTTTCGAGATAGTAGTACAAGATGGGGAGGTTGAGATAGAACCACTTCAGGGAGAGTTCTGATTTTGAGGCTTCAGCACATAAGTGGAGGAGTTTATTGACATTCATTCTAACTGAATAGTCCTGTTGCTCACTTTGCTGATCATATTCAAGAACGTTAATAGACCATAATCCGCGTTAACCAAATATGAGTTCGTGCTGAATTCATGCCTTTTACTTATCACGCTTCCGTGGAAATAGCTTGGGTCTGATAGAATCCTCGTTGCTCGATAAGCACACGTAGTTGCCGTTCAGTACAGGCCGAGGAGTTACCGCTGCCAGCATCCGCGAGCGAAGCGAGCGGTTTGCTACGAGAGAGCATCGCTCTCTCGTCACTGAGCCGAGCTTCGCTCGGCGAGGTCCAAAAGAGCGCTCTGCGCTCTTTTGAAGATCACGAAAGCGCGCTGAGCGCTTTCGAACGACACCGCCGGAGCGGGCGAAGCCCGCGGAGGCGGCCTTTTTAGCGTAGATTTTTGCGCCGAGTGGTTCCGAACGAAGTGAGGAATCCCGAGGCGGAAAAAGGTACTTGCGCACACCTACGTAATGGATAGTTCACCATAACCTGGATGAAGAAAACCCTAGGAATTGTCCTCTACTCTTTCGAACGTTGCAGAGTGAAAAGGGGAAGTTAGCCCCTTGGTTCGCCGTCTAAGATCGTCCCAGCGGTGGTGGTGCTCACGGAAGCGAGTCCGCTCCTTGATCTACCTCCAGTACATAGTCAGCTACTGGAAGCAGATCATGACCAAGCATGTAACCAATCCACATAGTCGTTCGCCTCACGATCGCAAGCCACCTACGGGGGTAGTTATGTTGCTTGGAAAGAAACTCGGATGAGGAGCGGATCAGAGGCTATTGCTTACAGATCAAGCCCGCCGTTGATGTCGATAACCTCACCGGTAATATAGCCCGATTCCTCGCTGGCAAGGTAGCGAACAAGCCCTGCAATCTCGCTCACGTGAGCGAACCGCTCAAGCGGGATATCCGCACGGAGATCGTCCTGAATCTCGTCCGGAATCGCTTCGACCATCTCCGTCAATGTGAAGCCGGGTGCGATACAGTTCGCCGTTGCTCCTGCATCCGCCAATTCGAGTGCGAGCGACCGGGTGAAGCCGAACAGCCCGCTTTTCGCCGCCGCATAGTTCGCTTGGCCGACGTTCCCCTGTTTCCCGATCACGCTCGAGATACTGATAACCCGTCCATCGTCGACGGTAGCTAAATCGTCGTAGAATGCCTTGGTGCAATTGAACGACCCGTGGAGGGAGACATCGATCACACGGTGCCAGTCCTCATGACTCATATTGGCGAGCGTGCAATCGGCTGTGATCCCGGCGTTGTTGACGAGGACGTCGATCGGCCCAAACGAGTCCTGAATTGCCTCGCGCATCGCATCGACCTCATCACGGTTCGTGACATCGGCTTGGACCGGATGGGCCGTTCCCTCGGTCTCAGCGTCCGTGATCACGTCAGCGACCTCGTGGGCGGCAGCCTCCGACGACCGATAGTTCACGATAACAGTTGCACCGTGACGACCCAGTTCACGTGCGATCCCGCGTCCAATACCACATGAGCCGCCGGTGACGAGACACGTCCGGCCCGCAAGTGGTTGGCGAGACGGCTGTTCCAGTTCGGGTGGCCGCTCTTTCTGTTTGACACTCATTGTTGTCGCTCCAGCAGGGGCTGCTGATCGTCCTGGGAATCATACGTGACGATCTCTCCTGTGTCTGTGTCGACTGCAGTAAGCCACTCGTCGACGGTGTATGTCCGCGCGGTGTCTGTCCGTAGCTGTTCCGTATAGGGGACAACTCCCTGGAGAGACGTTTTCTCCTGATCTTCCGCAGCGGCCTCGCCTTCGTAGAGTGCCAGCGCCACGATCGGGACACGTACGCGTTCACGCGGTTCGTCGGCGCTGATGCCGAGTGGCGACGAGGGAACCTCCTGTCGCCGGAACGCTGGCTCGAGCGTCACACCGTGTTGGTCGGCCCACCGCTCGAACTCGGCGATGAGCCCATGTCGTGTCGGCTTCCCTGTGTCGTCCGATTCGCCGACCGCATGGTGTTCCGGCGGCCACGGAACAATCTGACAGGTGCCAATCTGCCCGTGGTCGCAGAGTTGCTGCAGCCGTTCGACGATCGTGGTGATCGTCTCGGCAGTCGGTCCCGGAACAGCAGACCGTACGTAACAGGTAACCTGGAGGTCAGCCTGTGGACTGGTCGGGACGATCGGTGATTCGGCGAACTTACCGGCTGACATACCCAGCCTCCGTCCAGTGGACGAGATCCATCTCAGCAAGCGACTCGAGGACAGCAAGGAGCGTCAGTTTCGGCAACCCCAGGAGTTGCTGGAGGTCAGTCGCTGTCGCGTCCTCCATGATGAGCAGGGCCAGATAGACCAGTTTGGCCTGTGGTGATACGAGTTTATCCGGTACCGCGATCGACTGTTCACTCGTGGACATCACGGCTAACTGCCACGTAGGCATATTTAAATTCCGATGATATAAACAGGACCACAGTTGTCTATGAAACCACCCAATGGTACAGGGATAATTGGGCAATATTGAAGGAATATAAACTAGCTAAAGGTGGATACCTGACCCTTGATAACCTTACTCATAGACATTTCACTCTGTATAGGATATCACCTTCTAATCAAGGAAAGCAGCTGCCTATGACACTGATTGCGGACGTGACCAGTACCAGTAGAATATTCTCTCTGTACAAACAGCGATCACTCTCTCGAAAACCGATGAACTATTCCACGAGCTATCGAGACAAGGACTGGACACCTTGTTTGTTTCCGGCAGAGGATGGGTAGTGTTAACTTAGACATGATTCCACCAGACGGCGTGGGCCTGAAGCCAAGTTTCTGCGGTGGCTGGATCGACGTGGCTAAAACAGTTTGAGAACGAAGAGGTTCGTCGTTCTATCTCACGAAAGATACGTTCGACCTGATTTCTATAGCCGTGTGGCTGAATGCGGTAGCTGAGCCCTTCTCGGCGAAGTCCACCGATGAGATCGTCGGCGTCATCGACGAGAAACACGGCATCTTTGATGTCGTGTTTCTCGGCCAGCTCAGTGAGAAATTCTCGCGCAATCGCGATCGTATACGTTGGAAACAGCCGTGAATGCAGAATTCGATTGGTTGCTGGATCAACTGCGGCATACAGCCAGTACTGTTCGTCATTGATCCGGATCGCTTTCTGATCGACCGCGACTCGATCCGGGCTCCCCCCACCTCTGGGCTGTAGATCAGCCTTCTGCACCCAGTTATGAACTGCTGTCCGACTGCGCTCGACACCCAAATCCTCGAGAAGAATAACTGTATTCGAAAGTGATAGTCCTGCAGATGGTGGCGAATACCCTTTTCAATGATCGTACGGGGTGTCCGCTCTCGCTGCACAAACTCCAAGTCAATCCAGTCAGTAGATTCGGTGAGGCGGTCGGTTTCGGCCATGAGCATCCGAATCTTCGACCGCCTCATTCCTAAGTTAACACCACCAGCGAGAGCGGGAACACCTACACGGTCGATGTTGAGGCAGGGACGTGTACCTGCCCAGATTGGGAACAACGCCAGCCCACCGATGGTTGCAAGCATCTCAGACGTGTTGATCTCGAGATCCGAACTGGGCTCACCCCCGCTCCGGATGGGACGTTCAATCGATGACAGTAGTTGAGAAGACAATTTCTTTATTCAGAGTTGCTCAGGGAACTCGCGTTCAGTACAGGTAACAGAGTGAGCAGCTAGCTCGATCACTCAGAGCATCACGACAGACATACTCATCAGTCTAGCGACTCGGTTGACCATCTCTATCGCTCTTTTTTCTCTTCATATAAAGTTCCGTACTACCGAATAACACTAGACCCAAGGTTACGAACCACAGCACAATGGCTCCAAATGCAAACGGAAGAGAGGTAAACATCATTACATAGGGGTAGATAAACGATGCTACAACAATTCCGAATCCACCCTTTGCAAATGAAAGTACTCGATTCGGATGGGTATGGTAGTGAAACGTAGTGAACAGAATAAGGAATATGGAGTACAGTCCAAACAAGAACGCTTTGTGGAGAAAAACAAACATTTCATCAAGTGAAGAACCAGTAGAAAACGTTGCATCTGCGGTCCGGGTGAGATAGACATCGCCGTTGTCTTCTACAACACCATATTGCTCAGTACTGTCCGTCATGAAACCTCCTACTTCGACTTCTACCGTACGAGTCATCTCAGATGGAAAATCTGGTGGTTCCGAGTACTCATTGCAAATAAGAAGAAAATCAGCACAGATATTGACCTGCCCAAGCTCTTGCCAGCCATCAGATTCGCTTATAGGATGCTCCTTTGACTGTTGGAATGCTTGCTGTGCGCTAGGCGAAAGGTCCTCTACAGGCGTTGGATTAGCTGTGCGGAGACTTGGAGACTCCATAGTCTCGTTGAACGATTCTGTGGACTCGTGAGTAATCGCATACGATGAATCAGACTCGCTATACAGCGGGGCAAATGTACCGGGATAACCAATGCTCCCTATCATGAGAAGGATAACAAGCAATGGAAACAGAGGAATGGACCGGTTATTCATATCATGTTCCTTAATTTCAATTGATAAGTATTTTCTGTTGTGAATTTGGGATGTCTTTTTCTCTACTAACCGCTCAGTTCGCATCTGTAGTTACCGTTCAGTACAGCGAGACAGTTCAGCAGAGAGGTGACGACAGTAGTTGCCCTCAGGCTCTAACTCGCGCGATCTTGCCGTCTCGTAGCCACGCCTCGTATCGGTCCATGAGTCCGCGTGAGTCGCGCAGGCGGAGCAACGTGTGCGGGAAATCCCCCGGAAGCATCACGTCGAGAGTGTAGAGCGCTTCGTCGTCGAGACCGCCGTTCTCGCGGCGTGGCTGGACCAGCGTCTCACACTCCTTCCCGAACGCGGGCGCGTGGCCTGCCTGGTGGACGCGCAACACCTGCGGCGCGTTCGGGCACACGTACACCTCTTTTTCGAGCGTGTAGCCACGGAGACAACGCGTTTTCAGCCATACGCGCAGCCCGCGGACGAACGCCCCTGAGTCGATAGCTCGATCGGGGCCCCCGCCGGGGCCGTGGGGGGCGTCGAAGGCCTTGATGTACTGGTACCAGTCGAGTTCGTACTCGCTGAGTGCGGGGTCGTCGCGCTCTTCAGTTCCGGGTCCGTCTCTTGCTGCCTGGATCGACGAGATGGCCCAGTGCCACAGCGACAACACGGCGATGGCGAGGCCACCGGCGAGGAGGACACCGATAGCCCGACACACGTCTCTGAACACTGCGCGAAGGGCGTTGCCCTCGGAGGGTGGGGACATAGCTGCGCATTCGCAGCGGCTGGAATAGGCTTTGTGTCCACCGACCAGAAGATATATGCTCCTCAGGTTCTCTCCCTCGGTTGTGCGGGTCGTCCTGTTCACGAGTGCGGAACCGCTCTATCTTCCCAGGTACCTCCAGCCGCTCTTCGAGGCTCACGCCAATACTATCGACCAGGTCGTCATCGCCCCCTTCAACGCATCCCCGGCTGAGCAACTACGCTCGCAGGCAGGCATGTACGGTGCCCGCGCGGGTATCCGGATGGCGCTTCGCTACGGATGGAGTCGGGCACTTGATGCGTTGCCCGGGCAGGCCGCCCGTCGCGTCACCGGTCGGTATCACTCGGTTCCGGCGGTCGCGCGAACTTATGGCGTCCCCGTTGAGCGCATTCCCGACGTGAGTAACCCGGCGTTCGTCGAGTGTATGGAGGACCTCGCACCGGACCTTCTGCTCTCGATTGTGGCGGGCCAGCGACTTCCTGGGCCGGTGCTAGAGAGCGCTGACGACACAGTGAACCTCCACGGGTCGCTATTGCCGAAGTATCGGGACCGGGCGACCGCCTTTTGGCCGCTGTTCTACGATGACGACCGAACGGGTGTCACAGCACATCGTATGACCGAGCGCTTCGACGCAGGCCCGATTCTCGCCCAGCGGGCGTTCCCCCTCGACGACGCCGACACCGTCGATTCGGTGTTCCGTAAACTCGCCGAGGCAGGCGCCTCGCTCGGGGTCAAGTTGCTTGCCGCCTATCCCGAATTGCCAGTCGAGCGGCCCAACGAGACGATCCCGACAGACTACCATGGGGTTCCGGGCCCCGAGGAGCGACGGCTGTTCTACGAGCGCGGCAACGCATTTCTTTAGTGGCTCCTCTATGACCGATATGCGCCATGTGTCTTGCACGGGTACGAAAATATGATATCTTGGTATCAGGATTCACAGCGGTATCTATGCAGCTGTACTTATCGCGGGTTTCACGATTCCTTCTAAAGAGAGAAACCATGCTACTATCTTCTGACAATTACTCGATCAGAACAGTGAATTCGTCGTTAAATTCAACCGTCACAGTGTATCCAGCATACGGAAACTCGATCGTCCCGGTTCTATCATCAATGAATAGGTGAACAATTGGAGGGTTATACGATCCAAATGCCCCTTCTAAATAGACAGTCATTGATTATCATCGGAGAAATATTGAAGACGTTCCAATTGATACTGTGTAGTATGAGTCCAAGACTCACGCTCGAACCGGTTGACACTGTCCCCTCAGACTCCCAAGTATGCCACTACGACGAACTAAGTGAAGACGCGAAAGAAGAACTCCCTCTCCTCACAGTCTCTGATGATGTCTGTGTCGATGGATCAATTGCAAACGGGTTCCAGAACTGTGATCTCGTGAAGTACACCGACTACTACGAGGTCTCTGTTGTCTAATCGATAAACTGTTCCTCCCACCGCTGTCTGTCCTCAATTGCTTTCTCTCCCTTATCTGCAATTGCATAGTAGTTCGTTCGCCTGTCGAGTTGCCCTTTCTCAACCAACTCCTTGTTGACGAGCGTGTCGAGGTTGGGATAGAGCCGTCCATGGTTGATATCGGCGTTGTAGTACTGTTCAACTTCGTCTTTGACGTCCTGGCCTGATGGTTGGTCTGCGCCTGCGATGACATACAACAAGTCGCGTTGGAATCCTGTGAGGTCGTCCATTTTGTCGGGTTCCATTGAGGATAGTGTTTGTTATCCATCCGACATCATATTGTAAGCCCACTGTAGTTGCCAAATCTGGCGGCTCGGTTTCAGAATTTTTCTAAATAAAGAAACCGTGCTACCATCTACTGATACATTGCGAGTTGAACTGGTAGCTCGCTCGAGACGGTTTGTCGTCCCAGAGGGGTGCGGGGGCTCGACTGAAGCCCACTGCAGCAATCCATGCGAACAACTGATGTAGCAACAGCGTCATCAGACGCGGAGACGACTCAGTTCCTGAAGCGAGGTATCGCCAGATGACCGACGGCAACGCGTGTCGGATGCCGAATTGTTCGGCACTCACCCGTGATCGGGGAGGATACGCTGGCCGGTTCTGTTCGGACAGCTGTGAGTCCGGTACGACCACCTGCAGGCGGACGCTCGAGACGCGACTCAGGAGGCTACATCCTGATGCTCGAGCAGATCGACCACCGTGGCAAGCGCTTCACGATCGATGACGACGATGTCGTCGATGGCGAGAGAATCGACCGCTGTCGTCGGGCGGATCCCCTCGAACGGCAGGCCCAGCGAGAATTCCGCGAACTCGAGCGTGCGAAAGCGGTCGCTGGGCCAGCCGGTGCGAATCCCGACGTTGAGGTGCTCGACCGATGACGCCAGACGAGCCCGATCCACAGGACGTCCCTGAGTTTGACCGAGCTCTCGGTGTCGACGATCCGGTTCCCGACTCGGAGGACGGTGATCAAGGGTATCACCCAGAACGTGGTGCCGTGGATGGTGGGCAGGTTCCCATCGACGATCTGCACGAGGCACTCCTCAAGGCCGAACGTGCTCTCAGCGAGATCGATGAACAGCTCCCCGACCCACTGACGCTCAACAGTTCGCTCACCGAACTACGCGCTACTGCAGACGCGTATGCTCGGCTCGATTCTGAGCACCGCAACGGTGGGGACTAGGTCGCCGTACGGAGCGTAGCCGCTCGAGATCTGTGACGACTGTGCCGTCCAAGAGCCTCCCGATCCCAACAAGCCGGATCACCACACCTACGATGAGTGTGGACTCGTCGTTAAAACGCTCGCCGCACTCACGCGGTTTCGTGTCGAGTTCGGGCATCTCGTGGATGAGTGACGCTCGGCCGAGTGAGGCTCACATCGTACACACGAAAACGGCTAAGTGCGTTGGCTCACAATGTACACATCATGAGCACCGATAAGAAGCGCGTGCAGTTTCGGGCCCCCAATCGGCTCATCGACCGGGCCGACGCACTGGCCGCAGTCCTCGGGGAAGACCGAACAGACGTCCTCGTGACCGCGCTTCGGGAGTACCTCCAAGACGCCGCTCACGACGACGCACTCACCCAAGAGATCGCCACCGCCTATTACGACGACGAGATCACCTTCGATCAACTCAAAGCACTCGTCGGCGCCGAGGAGGCGGCAAACCTCCGAGTGTTGAAACAGCAGTTGGAGGAGGATTTCATCGACGAGGTCGCCGACGCATAGATGTCGCGGCTTATCGCAGACGCCTCTGCCCTCGTGAGTCTCGGGATCGTTACTGACGACGACCCCGATCCACTCGCACTCTGTCTCTCCCGGTACGAGGTCGTCGTCCCAACAGCGGTCATCGATGAAATCCAAGAGATCGCTTCCTACGATGACATCCATGGACACGCCGCGTCCGCCGTACTTGACCAAGCAGAGTCATTCACGACACAGTCGGTCGAACTCGATGCCGAGTTTCCACTCGATGACGGTGAGAACGCGGCGGTCACGCTCGCGAACGATCTCGATGCTGCGCTCTTCCTCTGTGACGAGTTCAACCAACTTGGCTTGATCCACGCCTCACTCGCTGATACCCGACTCGTCACGACACCGACGCTGCTCTCGGTTCTCGTTCGAACTGAACACCTATCAGCTGCCGATGCGCGGCTGCTCCTCGATGAGATTAGCAACGCCCGTAGCTGGGGCGCGAACAGTTACGTGCAGCGAGCTCGCTCGTTGCTCGAAGAGCCCTGACACCGTGGAGGATACTTCGAAGTGAACAGGAATGCCCGATAACAACGCTCTCTACGACGTTCGTGAACGAACCAAGAATCCCGAGCACGCATCAGTTGACGATGTAGTCGAACTCGTGCTCGAACGCGCACAGCATCCCCGGACGGAGCACCGGGACGCGCATCTCGACGAGATGATGGCTACTGTCGTCGACAGGTACGGGACCGACTCCGTCCGAACCGTTATCCAACGTATCCTCGTTGACCACTACCCCTTTCGAACTGCCACGCACGACCTCGAGATGCGCAACGTAGATGGCATTCGTATCGGGACGGCAGCCGGCCAGTTCCTTACAGAATTGAACGCACAGGACGACGGTTGAGACCGGTGTGAACGATTCGTGTCTCCAAGAGCGACACCGCAGCCGCCCGGTTTACGGCCATTCGAGGTCGTCTGCGCGACCGATGACTGCCTCTAGACCCGTACACTGGGACGCTAGAACCGCTATGGCG
Organism: Natrinema sp. CBA1119; assembly: GCF_002572525.1. Taxonomy (NCBI): domain Archaea; kingdom Methanobacteriati; phylum Methanobacteriota; class Halobacteria; order Halobacteriales; family Natrialbaceae; genus Natrinema; species Natrinema thermophila. Next base: position 78,207 of record NZ_PDBS01000008.1, read on the forward strand.
TCCAAAACTACTCGGCTTAGTTAATACGGAACCGGAGGAGCGCTCCAAGGCCCCCGAATGCAGTATCGAACTGAGCACCTCGATCTGTGTCAGTCGACACAACGAGACACTCACCGCCTTGGTCAGTCGTCGCTGCCTCCAGTTCACGAATCTCCGCTGGTGGCCGTGCGTCGGAAACGAGAAGGACGTCGACTGCTCCATAGTCGAGGGCGGTTTGCGTTTCATCAGCTCCGTAGGCGACATCTCCACCCTGTCCCAGCGCCGCGAAGAATCGATCGAGAGCTTCCCGTTCCCGTCGGCGCTCAGCATCAGACAGTACGTCCTCGGCACGCTCAACGAGCTGCGAGAGACCCTGCTTGGTCGCGTACTCAATCGGATAGACGCCTAGTATGTGGTCCCGCAACTCGTGGTGGAGATAGTCACCCTGCTGGAACTCGTCGACGGTGATCGTCGTCCCGCCGAGGATGACGCCATCGACAGTGGGCTCATCGAGGAACGTCTGCTCGGCAGCGTCGGCGACCTGCTCGAAGAACTCGTGTTTCTGGCGGTCGCGCTCACGTTCGAATCGCTGCGCACTCTGACCGCCAGCACGGGATTTTCCCATCACTTGGCTCTCGAAGGTCCGACTGGAAACGATGCGTTCGCCAGCGAGGCGACCGAGGGCGGCATGGCCCCGTTCGAGGACAACCAGACCGTACACCTCTGACGGGGTGAGCGCCTGCTCGACGGGGGTAGTCTCGAATTCAGCCGCACAGCGGTATAGCGAGACGTCGACGGGGACGTCGAGATCGTCGAAGACGGCATCCTGCAGCTCACCGTCGACGACACCAGCGTAGATGACAAGGCCGCTTGGTGGTGTCTCTTCGTACGCTTGGAGGAGGCGTCGGATGCGTCCGAGAGCGTCCTGGACGTGAGTTCGTGTCTGATCGGATTTGATGTTCGCAGCCTGTGCATATTCGCGGTCGATGCGCTCACGGACCGCATGGAGTGATTTGTCTGGCGGGACGGCCACGGTGATGAGCTCGGTGCCCTCGCCACGGTAGTTTGTGAGCTGGTCGATTCGATTGCGGAGTTCGTACTCGGTGGTCTGCATTTGTCTCGGTGAAAGCGGCGTCGCTGCTCGATGAGAAGGCGATACACCCGCCGGCGCCGCTACCAACTACGAAAGAACAGAGCAAGCGCTCATCGTCCGCACGTTCACCTGTTGCACCGGCGGTGTGTGGTGCATACTATGTCGTTCGTGACGGTGCAGGATAATGCTTCCGTCGAGACGGCAGGCGGTGGCCGAGAACGGATAGAAAGCCCTCGGCCGCTCGGCATCCCGCGACCCACGCTGCGCTCCTCGTGCCTGTGGTGCTTGCGGAGTCGGGGACGTTCACGGCGCTCTGCGCCGTGAGCTCGGGAGACGTAGTCTCCCGGTGACCGAGACGGCCTCGCCCTTTCTGAGTCCACCAGGATGTCGGCTGTGTGACTGAGCGTCGAGCCCGGTTGAACAGGTTCTTTGTTACGGCCCGCCCCGCTCGCCGCTTCCGCCCTCTGCGCCGCTCGCGACCGACCATTCCGGGCGTGCGGGCGCTCTACGCACCGCGAGCGCCCGTTCCGAGCTAAAATGTATGTGCCCTCGACGCCAGCGGGTATCCCCGTCGGTTGCGCCCCTTGCGGGCTTTCGCGTTCCAGCGCTTTGTGCCGCCTGCGCTGTCGCGCGCCGCCGTGTGGCGCGCGTTCTCGGCGACAGTCGCTCTGGACACGGTCCCACACATCGGGCCGGACACGAGCGGGCATATCCCGCTGGACGCTTGCTCCGCGCGGGTCGGCGCGTGGTTCTGGTTGGGTGACCTTCCTTTGGCGCTCTCGCTCGCGCCCCAAGGGGCGCTCACGAAGGCGCGAGCGAGAGCGCGTAGATGGTTCTGTCGGGCATTGTCGTCGAAGAACCGCGATGTAGGAGCATCGCGGTGTCGGGCGCGTGAGCGCCTTCGGAATTTTGGAGAATTCCAATGTCAAGTATCAACGTTACCACTGATGTAGTTTCAGTCGATGAACAGGCATTCGAAAAAGCGGACGAAGCGAAGGTCGATGAAGACGGCCTCGAGGTCGTCGATGAGACGCCGGAATTCCAGGCGACGGTGCAGATGGAGGTGCAGGCAAAGGTCGATGCGAACCACCCGGACGGGATGGTCGACACCAGTGAAGAGCGGATCTACGGTGCGACCCTCGAACAGGAAGAGCGCATTCGGGCGCGAGAGGCTGAACTGGAGCGCATCAGTGCCCAGGCGGAGATGGGGACGCAAGAAGGTCGGGAAAAGCGTACGCGAGACATCGCAGCGAAGCGGAGTGCTGAGTGGCGTGCAGAGTTCCAGAAGCGGGCGGCGAGCGTGGACCCGTGGGCGGACCCAGAGCGGGACGACCCTCGTGCAGAACTGACGCAGAAGCAGTTGGCGGCGGTGAACAAGCAGTCGATGCGGCTGGCGGAGAAGCTGGGTGGCTGGTCGCGAGCAGCGATTGGCCGGCGGCTGGGTGAAGCCGTCGTCGGTGGGAAAGACCTGATGAGCGCGGTCGTTGGGGTGTTCGAGGAGTTGCAGACGGCGCCGGGACAGGTAGTTCCCATCGGGATGCTCGAGGACGTCAATCGTAAAGAGGTGAGCATCGAAGGTACTGTGACGCAGTTGTGGGAGCCGTCAAGTTCAGCCATTTCTCAAGTGGGAATCATCGAAGACGAAAGTGGGCGAACGAAGCTGACGTCGTGGGTCGCAAGTGACCAACCCTGGATCGAGGAGGGCGAGCGTGTTCGCATTCACGGGTCTGCGAAGAACTGGTACAACGGGCGCGTCTCGGTGGCTCTGACCGGCTGGACCACGGTCCACTTCCCTGAGCGCGGTCGGTGGTGGGAGTAGCCGGTCGTCGCACCCTTCTTTTTGCTACGTGCCGGACCGACCCAAACCCCACCTCCCCGCCCTCCGCTCCGTGCTCGCTCACTTCGCTCGCTGCGCGCGCAGCCACAACCGTTCTTGAAAGCCAAGGGGCACCGATACGATTGCCAAGAAGCAGACAGCTACTCATCGAAGCCGTGGGATTGGCGATGATATTTGAGATACTGTGAATTTGGATAATGTTGAGGGTTATCCGGGAGATGAAGTGATTCTCCGTGATGTCTACTGAACTCTCCATATCCGGGCACGGACTCCCAGTCACGAACGAGGATCTCGTAATCATCTGAAACAGCGATCCACCCCTTCTCAAACGCCCAATGATGGAGACGACACAATGCAATGCCATTCTGAAGGGTGTCAGGACCACCATCGCTAACCGGTCGAATGTGGTGAGCCTCGACCTCCGGTAGTCCATCTTTGGTCTCTCGTCGCGCTCCACAGATGGCACATGTCCTATCATAAGCACCCCGCACCTTTTTCATAAATTCCCCATCTCGAACCGTACGTGTTGTAGAGGTGCGTCGCCGTGATACCCTCTCTGGTGGGTCATCGACATCAGACGGCTCAAATTCGTTCTCTATGGACTGCTGGTCCCTCGCTTCGTCCTTCCGTTTGTCTGTGGAGGCAGAGTTGGAATCCTCAATAGAGGTATCTTGGGAGGATCCTGAAGACAATGATGAACCAGTATCAGCAGACGCTGATTGATTCTTTCCGCCGACACCACTTTCAGAGGCGTCTCCAGCAGTAGCAAACCCTTCCTCCTCACTTGAGGTTGTGATTGAAGGTTTCTCATCGGAATCTTCACTGGTTGCCCCTGCTGGATATCCTCGCTCCCCTGGATCGTCGCTGCCAGTACCAGAATCTGTCTTGGATTCAGACCCAGTGCTTTCCTCAGCTGTTTCAGCAGAGTCTTCCTCAGATCTGCTCGAGGACTGTACTGCTGCCTGGATTGAGTGCCGATCGATATCAAACGTATCGAGGAACGAGTTCAGGAACCGTTCACGTTTGCCGAGAGCACCTGATAGAATCGATTCCAATTCCTCTGCCGCCGATGCAGACAAGGATAGCTCATATGGGAGGCGCCGGGTGAAGGCCTGTAATGAGCTTGTTCCCTCGGTTCGTCGAATCGTATTTTCTGATCGATCCAAGTAGCAACGTACCTCGAATTCTTCAGTTATCGGCTCTCCCTTTGTGGACAGATACTGGCACTCAATCGTTTCATGAACGATTACTTGGAAATCAGCAAAGATGTCGAGGAGTTCATCGCTTGCTTCCGTATTCTGATGAGCCGAACAGAAGCTGTAGGCAACAGTAAAAAGCTGCGAGAACTCTTCAGATTCGCAGACAGGGCCTTCCTCAGAAACAACAACATTGTGACCCGTCAGCGACAGCGTCGTAGTGTCAGCAAGGTTCTCAAGCTCAAGCAGCTCCCACACCTCAGCGACTGTCTCGTTTGTATAATCCCTACGGTCATACGGCTTCACGACCTCATCCGCGATATCTGAACGAAGATGCTCTCTGATGGTTTCATTGTCGCAGAAATAATCCAACTGATCAAGCGCCACCAATTCATTTGACAGCGCCAACAGGCACTGATGGGACAATTTCTCCCGGACCTCTGCCTCAAGTCCCTGGAAAGAGGTTAGTTCAGAGGCCTCACTAACGAGTTTACGAACCGTTCGTCGCCAGACGACATCCCGATCGTCGTCATCATCCCAAGCTACATCGGCAAGAGAATCAAGATAATCCGAGATTTGTAGGGAACTTCGAACACCGACCGTATTGAACAGCTCCTCATACTTCCCGTACTCCGATTCGATTGAGACGATGTACGACCCTATGTCCTGACCATTCCAGACGACTTCATCAGGCGACCTGAACTGCGGATTTTTATGCTCAAGATAGATGAACCGTGCATTAGATAGCGCCTCGTGTATTTTTTCTTCTATATCGGACCCAGCGTCCAAAAGTCCCTGCTGCAGGGTATCAAGCCGACTGGTCAGCTCCTGCCGGATAGTTGGCGGGTCAGCATCACCCCAAACGCTTGGCGCATTAGATAACTGTTCAAGGGTCACGTCAATGCCGAGCTTTGTCTTAACCCCAAGCGGATCAAGATAGGGACTGTCCGTTGAGGCAATATACATCTGTGGTGGCTGGTTCGCAGTCGCTGGATTTTCCACTAAGAGTGTTCGTGGTGGAGCAAGAGTCTCATCCTTTGTTAGACACCAAGATGTGTTTCGGAGTAGATCACCAAATGTCGAGTAACGATCCGTCTGGGTCGGTTTCGCTCGATATGCACCACCCCTACCACGCTTTGTGACGTAGTATCAGTACCTCACAAAGCCGGTTAGTTAGAACGTCTGCTTGCTGAAGGTGTGTTCAAGACCCAACAAGCAGACAATGAAATCCACGAAGACGAACTCCTTAACTTTCTCGTCAACCGGCTTGACGAGGAAGTTTCGCTCGGCCTTTCGAAAAACGCTGAAATAGATGCTGAGGTCATCTACGAGGTCCTCGTCGGCGCGTGCGCCGACGGGACCTCGGTCTCTACGTTATGTGGCTCTAGCGAGAACTCACCCGCAGCGAACACGATTCTCTATCATCTGCGGACGAAGTTCGAGCCGGAACGGCTCGAACGAGTGGCTAACACACTCCTTCGGCAGGATGTCGTCGAATTGCTCCCCGAGCAGGTGGAGGTCTGCGCAGACCTCCACCTGCGACCCTACTACGGTGACGAAGCCGACACAGACGGCCTCTACCACTCCGAGGCCAAGCGCGGAACCACCGCCTTCCACGCCTACGCCACACTCTACGCGCGTGTGAAGAACAAACGCTACACGCTGGCGGTGCGCCGTCTCGAAGACGGCGACACCGCCAGCAGCGTCCTCGCTGAGTTCCTCGGCGTCCTCGACGGCCTTGACACCGAAGTCAAGGCCGTCTACCTCGATCGCGGATTCTACGACAGCAAGTGTCTCACGTTACTCCAGACGCACAACTACGCCTACGTTGTCCCGATTATCCGGTGGGGTGAGACGATTCAGCAGGAACTCTCGGAAGGATGGAGTCGCGTCATCAACCACGACCTGACAGGGAAACTCGACGGTCACAGCTGGACCGTCGAGTTTCCGGTCTACATCGACTGTACGTACCTGAACGGACGGTACGACGAGAACGGCGTGGCGCGTCACGGCTACGCCGCTGACGCACCGTTCATTGACACGCCACGCGACGCTCGATACCATTACTCGAAACGCTTCGGTATCGAGTCGAGCTATCGCTTGTCCGAGCAAACGATAGCGACGACAACAACGCGAGACGCGACGGTGAGACTGCTGTACGTCGTAGTAAGTCTGCTGTTGCAGAACGTCTGGCGGTATCTCCACCACGAATACGTGGCGACGCCCCGCCGAGGCGGGCGCCGCCTCTGGTGGTGGCCGTACAAGGAGTTTATCAATATGGTTCGACGGGCTGCGTGGACGGCCCTCGCGGTGCGTCGGGCCGTCCCCGCGAACCGGCCACCAGACGACCGGTTCCACCGGTAGTCACCGACCAGGAACGCCGCCTTGTGAGTGGCTACGCTGTCGCTGTCGGCGGCGGTCAGCCGCCGACGCGACAGCTCCGCCTTCGAACAGCGTTGTTCAACCGCTATCGGCGACTCATCACAACAGAACAGGTGACTCAGGTCAGGTGAACTGGCGATGCTTTGTGAGGTACTGAGTATAGGGGACGGTGGAGCTTTTCTTCGTAGTATCCCCAGTACTCCTGTAGCATCTGGTCAAATGCTTTTGCCCGGTCAAGTTCCGAATCCGTGTTCTCCGAAAATTGGTTCAGCACATCGCGGAACCAGTCACACGGTACATAGTCAGAGAGAGAATATCGGCGGTTCTGGGGAAACCATTGGTCTTTTGAACCGCCCTTCTTCCGCGAATCTGGGATCGACCAGTCCGCTTTCGTCGAGGCTTGAGCAAAATCAGAAAGCGACTCAACTAATTCCTCTTTGAGCGTATAGAATGCCCGGTCTCTTGTGGCTAGCTCCTTGACTGGAAGGTGCTCAAAAACACCACACTTGATGAGGAATTCCTTCCATCTCTCGGGCTGGCTCTCACCGGTGAGCGACACATACTCCTCTGAGATAAATGTCGCATCTAACCCATCAAGTACCCTCTCAAGACTGTATCCACCATCTGAAGAGGTGCCTTGCTCTCGGAAGTAGCCATCAGGTAAGAAAATATCGGATCTGGACGGGTTGCGATAGACAGTATCGTCAGCACCATCTCGAACACGGAACTTCAGATCGACATATTTCCTTGCAGTAGCCCACCGGTTTTTATTTGAGAAAATGTACTCTAAGTGAGTATCCAAAGTGGCGTCATCGGTGCTCTCTACACTATCAAACGCGTCGGCTACAATTTCCTCCAAGACGATCTCTGAGCCAATCGTCTCAGTCCCCAGGACTTGAGAATAGAATTTGCGAGCTCCCTCAACTATTTCTGATGGCTTTGCGGGGTACTCCTCAGGTATCGAAGCAACATCAAGCTGGACTAATCGGAACTCGTCCTCAAATATATCATATTCCTCTCTACCTCGTTTTGGGGGCAGTAACGGACTATCCTCAACTAGAGAGACAGCAATCCGTTTACCACTTTCAAGCGGAACTAATGGCGTCTTTTTGACGACACTCTCAAAGCCATTCCGAGCATCCGTCTTATCACTAAATGTGCTAAGATTCCTGTATTCATCATCCCAGTACTCCCAGAGAGCTGCAGCAAATACAAGAAGATGAGCAGTGCTTGCCCGAGAGAAGTCTTCACGAGCTGAATCTTCGCTTTGCTTCAACAGACTCTCGACCGAAACCTCCTCAATAATACTACGACCACGTAGTGTGGAAAGCAACGATTCGTCCATCGATTCTGCAGGATATTCAACAGCCCTTCCAAGAAGATGCTTCACATCAGACTTGGTGAATACATTTTCGACGTGGTATGTCGGTACGACAATAGCCCCAGGCCGATGGTATCCTCCATCCTGACCCGGGATTGAATCCTCATCGTTCAGCGCTTCCACAACCGCATCTTTTGCGGCAGAAGTGTGATCCAATCCATATTTTTGCGATGGTAACAGCCGGAGATGGCCGACACGTTCAGCATTCAGATCCCGATAGTGCTCAACGATCTTCCGAAACGTATCTCCAACACGATAAAGCAGCCACTGATTATACGCACCATCCCGCCAAGCTAGCGCTTTCCGGCTCGGTTCCAATAGAAAATCCGCATGGATATCAAATGGGAATCCTGAACGTTCATCAGTTGGTAGGAAATTGAATAGATAGCACTCCTCCGCCTCAGAGAGGGGACGATGCTGGTCATCAACCTCAAAAGAGACCGTGACTGAAACCGGAGACTCTCGTATTGTCTCTATATCGTCTATCTGCCGGACCTCAGCCAGCTGCTCAAAAGCTTCGCCAGAGGGGGTATCATCCGTCCTAAAGACTAAACGCCGCTCGAATATACTATCATCCTTGTAGATGATTCGCTCAGGTGAATCAGACTTCGATTCCCGATGATAGACAGTTGTGCTGTTTCCCTGTGTGACCTCAATCTGGGAAATGTTACGGAGATAGGTCAGAAGGCGATAAACCTCATCCAGACGATTTTGAAGCTCGTCATGCTTCTTTGAGGAAAGATCGTCCTTGAGTGGGAGTTCGATTTCAGTGCCATTGATCGGCTCAGCACCATCAAGGATTCTGGGTACGGTCAGCTGCTCAGCATCGAACTCAAAGTGGAAGTATCCAGATCGGATCCGTGGATTTTCTGAGATGCTAAAAACCGACTTAAATCCAAGTCCAAAATGACCGATATACTCGGGATCGTGCTTTGTACTTTCACCGGCTGCACAAAGTGTATCCACTTCCTCGGTCTTCACTGGTCGCCCATTATTCCGGATTCGAAGCATATCGTCCGTTAACTCAATCTGGACCGTGTCACAAGGTTCGACATCATCAGCATTCTGAATGAGCTCTGGGAGGACCTGGGCAGGGTGGTCTAGCTGTCGCTGAATATAATCGTGGAAACTCTGTGTTCGGTTTTGTCGACGCTCAAATTTATCCTCAACAACTCTGAGTTCTTTATCACGGATATCTTTCAGCAGTCTCTTGGCCTCCTCTGCTGAGTCAGGATGATCCGCGAGATGTTTAGGGTCCTTCAGTTGCAAGTTAGCAGTGTGTTGACTGTCTGCTGATAAAACCGTTGTCCACAGTACCGTTGTCAATATCTGGTGTTTGCAAATACTACTGTTTCGCATAATGAAGCTGTAAAAGGAGAGCTAGTAAACCTCTCACTCGGCCTGTGAAAATGGCGTGATAGTCTGGAATTGTTTGTTAGCCCCTCAATGAATGAGGGGCTCGCTGTAATGGCGAGTCTCCAGTAATCGTGAGCACAATGACAATTAGAGATATCTACGGAACTTGCTTCGACGAAAATGTCCAGACAGAGTCAAGCAACCAATGCCCCGAATGCGACGGACGTGTAACTACGAACTCGGTCGAAACGGTCTGTGAGGATTGTGGCCTGGTCATCGAGGAAAGTCGAATAGACCAGGGGCCAGAGTGGCGAGCGTACGACGAGGACCAGCGAAAGCGGACAGGTGCTCCACTTACAGCGGCACGTCATGACCGAGGGCTTTCGACCGAGATCGGTCGCGGGAAAGATGCGAACGGGAACGAACTCTCTGGACAAAAGCGCCAGCGGCTATGTCGAATGCGGCGGGAACAGAATCGTGGTCGGTTCCAGTCGAAAGCCGAGCGAAATCTCGCACACGGCTTAGGTAAAGGTCGAAGAATCGCAAGCGTCCTTGAGCTTTCAGGTTCGGTCCGTGACCAGGCGTGTCAGCTGTTTCGGAGCGCTCAAACCGAAGGTCTGCTTCGAGGCCGATCAATCGAGGCGATCGCGGCAGCAAGCGTTTACGGGGCCTGTCGCTGTAACGGCCACTCACGGTTACTCGACGACGTCGTCGACGCGGCACGCGTTGAACAAGCGAGAATCACGAACGCGTACAAGACGGTGAATACAGAATTCGGACTGCCGACCCAGCCCGTTCGCCCTAGCGAATTCATCCCCCGGCTTGCATCAGAACTCGATGTTCCAGCGTACATCCGACAGCGAGCTCGGCGGTTGGCTGAACAGTCGGAATCGACAGGAGCAGTGTCGGGCGTCAAGCTATCTGGATTCGCAGCTGCCTGTCTGTACAAGGCGGGTCGCGAAGAAGGATGGTGGCTGACGCAGGCGGAAGGCGCTGCGGCGGCGAGCGTCACTGCAACGACCATCCGGTCGCATCGAGACACGTTAGAGGTGCAGGTAGCCTGACAATGCACCTGTACAAGCACCGTTGGAAGGAATAGTTTCCTCAGGGAATTATTTGTTCATGGGGTGCGTAGCACCCAGTATAACCGAGTCGTGGGACGACATCAACGAGCAGGTCAAAGCGGACTGGAAAGAGGATACTACGCCATTCGAGCGGGTGTGCGAAATCGTTGAGCAAACCCACGACGGGCAGTCGGCAGCCGAGATCGACGACCGCGCCCTCGTAAGCGAACCGACGGCACGTCGACACTGCAAGACGCTCGTGAACACGGACTTCGCCGAGACGGAGCAGGACGGCCAAACGACGCTGTACAAGCGAAACAGCGACCGGGTTTTGATATTCCGGATCCGCGAGCTTCGTGAGGAAGTCAATCGGCCGGAGTTGCTCGACAGCATCAAGGAAATGAAGGTCGAGATCCGGCGCTATGAGGACCGCTACGACGTGGTGTCACCCGAAGAGCTCAGCCAGCAACTCGACGCCGACGAGACGGAGGGCTGGGACGACCTCACCGCGTGGCGAACGACGCGGCAGAACCTCGCCGTCGCCCACGCGGCACTTGCCTACGACGAGGCCAGACACCAGCTCGCTGTGTGAGCGAGAACGGCCGACCCGGCGAGTTCGGACCGATCTATCTCCCGGCGCTCCAGCGGATTCGTGACCTCTGGCTCGAGCTTGAGCCGGTAGTCGACGCAACCTCGTACGATGACGTCGTCGCACCCACGGAACTGCAGATCAGTCTCGGCGACGGTCTTGGAGGCGCCGACGCTGCGCGACTCGATATCCAGTGGAGCGAACTGGGGATGTATTCGTTTCATTACGTCGATAGCGAAGACGTCAACTGGCGATTCGATCGCCACCCGAATACACACTCACCCGAAATCCATTTCCAGCCTCCTTCCGAGGCCGCCACGACGACAGCCGAACCGTCCTGTATCGACGTGACCGAGGTGTCACTCGTCACTCGTGCAGTCCATGCGATGTGGCGAGCAGCGTACGAGGACGATGACCTAGATCGGCTGAATAGTGCGTCAAACCCACCGTAAATGACTACCGCGAAAGTCTATAAGGATCTCACCATTGAGACACGTAGCGGTATCCCGTCGCGCCCGTAGTATTGTTGATGCGGTACTACAACAGTATCGCGGCTTCTCTCAGAGCGAGAGCGTTCCGATCTGGAGCGAAAGCGAGATCGACACACCGGTTTTTCCCGCTCGCGCTGGAATACCGTCCACGCACATGGACGTAACCGAGGACATAGTTCGGGATGTCTGCACGGACGCGGTCTTCGAGCGCGGCGAACGATACCTTTCTGAGGGCCGTGTTCATGAGATTCACCGCGTCGACACCACCGTAACCGCCGTCGTGAGCGGCAGCCGTCAGTACGATGTCCGTGTTGACCTCGCCGCCGACAGGTTTGCCCCGTGGTGCGACTGTCCATACGACGGGCCGGGAACGTGCAAGCACGTCGTCGCCGTGTTGCTTCGGTGTGTTGACGACCGTCCCCCAGACGAAGGCGATCGACTCGATGCCGCACTCAACGGTGCCGATGCCGACGAGCTCCGCGCGTTCCTGCGTGAAGAACTCGTGATCGATGCGGACCTCCGCGATCAATTTCTCGCCCATGCCGGTGGGTCAACGAGGCGGTCGGTCAGCGAACTTCGCACCTCGATCGATCGGCGGTTTGAGGAGACGAACCCTGAGTACGACGTCGTTTTCGAGCCGATCGACTTCACGGAGTGGTTTGATCTCGCGAACGAGTACCGCAAGCAGGAGCAGTACAGATCAGCGATGATCGTCTACCGGGCACTTATCGAGTCGCTTGACGACAACATGGAGCGCGTCGACGGCGCATACGACCACTTCTCGAGTGCGTTCAGACAGGCACTCGACGGGTACGTCGACTGTATCGTGGCCACGGAACGCGACGCCGACACGGTCACAGACGCCGTCGCATTCCTCGATGAGCGAGCGGCGTCGGGAACGCCGTTCCTCGCGGAACACTTCGAGCGGGCAGCGGCCGAGCTCCGAGAAAAGGTGGGCGAGTCCTGATTGAGTGTCCACACCCCTTCGTGTCCAGTGTCTTCTCATAATCTGCGAACCGAACTGCACCCTACCCCGCTATGTCCAGTGTCTCGGATAGTTCAAGAGTAGCAGGACACCCCATCGTGTCCAGTGTCTTTACGGCCATTTCGGTACTCGGATGACTACCCCAGTTTGTCCAGTGTCTCAGACTCCTCGAGAGTAGCAGGACACCCCACTCTGTCCAGTGTCCAAATCACCAGCAGGCAACAGAATATACCCCATTGTGTCCAGTGTCTTTCGAGTGTCAGAGGTCCTGATCGAGACGCTGCTGAACGGCGTCGGTTACCCCCACCATGTCCACTGTCTCGTCGAGAGCTTCGAGTAGGAGATCGGGATTTGTGTCGAGAGCATACTCGTAGTACCGACCACCCGATTCACCTCTGTTCCGCTCTGTACGACTCGCAATCCCTAACATCGAAAGCTCGCCAAGATGGTCACGCATCCGTCGGGGAACGAGCGGGTCAACTGCAGCTCGACCACAGATAATTTCGTATCGATCCTGCACGTCACGCGCCCGAATCGGTGTATCACCCTCTTCGTGTAACATCAGGAGGGCGTACAGCACGAGATGTCCCTGCTGGGTGAGACCAGCAACGCCGTCGACGATTCGACTCCGCTCGAGGGACTCTCGAGCCTGGTCAACGTGGTCGACGGTTACCCGCGTGGCGTCCTGTTCAACAGCCACGTCCCCTGCTTCCATAAGCAGATCCAGACTTTGTCGGGCGTCTCCGGCGTCTTTAGCGCCGAACGCTGCACACTTCGCGATGACTTCATGCGGCACGACATCGTCGAAAAACGCGATATCAGCGCGTTGGCGAAGGATATCTCGGAGCTCATTCGCATTGTAGGCAGGGAACTGGAGTTCTTTTTCGCACAGGCTCGACTGGACTTTCGAACTCAGCGACTCGCGGAATTTGAAGTCGTTTGAGATACCGATGATTCCGACCTTTGATTCCTCCAGATTGCCGTTGGCTCGAGCGCGTGGGATCTGGTACAGAATTGAATCATCGTCGATGTGATCGATCTCGTCGAATACGATGATGACGGTGCTGCTGATCGCGTCGAGTTCCTCCCAAAGCCATTCGTTTACTTGTCGTCGGGGATATCCAGTCGGCTTCAAATGATCCTCTGGGTCGCGGAGATCGTTGATCAGTTGAATCGCGACCTGATAGCTCGTACTCAGATCCTCGCAGTTCGTACGGATAGTCATGAGATCGACATCGAATTTAGCCGCGTCATCTTTGAGTTCCCGAAGGAGATAGCGCGTACAGGCGGTTTTCCCGACGCCGGCTTTGCCATAGAGAAAGATATTCGCAGGCTGATCGCCGTTGATGACGGGCTGCAGGGCCGAAATATATTGCTGTAGCTCTTCATCGCGACCGACAATCTCCTCTGGTTGGTAATCTTCCCGGAGGACATCTCGCTCCTGAAAGATATCCGTGTCAGGCTGGAACAAGCTCATAGTGATCTTGCCTTAGCGTGTTTGGGAACCAACATAAAACCACCGCGTCGAGTGTGTCCAGTGTGTCTAGTGTCCCGTTTCCTACCCCTCTCCCCCACCCCACTATGTCCAGTGTCTTCCCGGAATAGCAAGGGGGACTCCGTTGATGAAGAACTTTAAACGTTAGAAAAATTTAAGTTGTCTATCCACAAACTAGTCCGAACGGTAGCTAGCACAGTAGTGAGTGGATGGATTTCTTAGGTTGAAGTGACTACAACAGCTTTCCGATCAAACTGGCGCGCAAAGACACTGGACATGATGGGGTGGGTGTGTCTACAATTACCGACTTCGAAAATCGGAATTGTGTCCCTAGTGTTTCGAGTTCTGCAAGGTACTCCTATAGCAGCCACTGAAACGATTCACACACTGATCGTACAGCTGCCGTTCGATCAGGCGTGCAATGACTTTCAGTGGCTACTATAGACAGCCCGAGTTGAGACCGGATCGCATCCTTCCCAGTCACACAACACTTCGTAGGGTTCGCTAATCTTTCGTGTCCGCACAGGCGTCTCGCCACGCCCCTTGAGCAACATTAAAGCCCACAACACGAGTCACCTGTCAGTCTGGAGTAGATGTCTCGAGAGACCGCGCTGGACGTGACGCTTGAGGACTACCTCAAGTCATCGGAATAGCTGATACACTGTTGGTATACCGCAGGTGTCGAATGAAACCTTCCACCAACTAAAGAAGTGAGAGAGAAGGCCCACACCCTGGGTGTCGAGTGTAAACTACTGAATTTATGCATTAAAACCGGTATATAGCCCACTCAGGAACCCGGTAGATGGAGCTCAAAGTCTGTTCTTTTCTGGCTGTGAACCCCGGCGGATACATTTCGATACGATATGTGTTCTTTCGAAACCACTCTATTCTGAAAATGAGGGGGAGAGTCTGTTATGACTCGAGATAGTCCGTCAACGTCACGTCAGTGCAGGCTCTCGAGTTATCGTATTGTTCTCGTCTGCTGTCTTTGTTTCGTGGCAGTACATACACAGCCGCTAGAGACTCGACTCCTCGAGTGGGTAACCACTGTCTACGATCCGTTCGATGCGATCGACCTCCGCAAGTAGCAAACGCCGGTGGCTGAGTTCCTCGATCGTGACATCGGCCGGGCACTGGGAGAAACCATAGATCTCAAGTCCGTGTTTCCGGCTGCGTTTGCTGATTTTGATCAGCATCTGGCCCGTCTCGTTCAACCTGCCGCTCTCAGGAATGTACTTAGATGCTAAACTCAGTCAGTGCGACAGTGATGAGACAGTCATCTCTGTATTCGAATTCAGTCAGCCCCGGCACTGACCGCTTGATCGCATATAATTGTAGTACGACGGCGAGAACACTAGCGAGAAATTGCCGAGCAAGATTGGTGCCCCACTATTTCTAACAAGGACTACTCCCAATACTATAAGTGACTAGCCATACACAATCAAAATGGAAGCTGCGCTCCACGTCGCCGCGGGGGTATGCGTTGAAATGCCCCGGGTGCTGAGACACCCGAAGCGTGGCTTCCAATCCCTTACCTGGGATTTGAAAGCCATGTTTCGCTTACTTCTGGCGGGATATAAACGTCCCGCACGAGAGTTGTATCGCACTCAAGTAGCCGTCGACTCCAACAGTCACCGCTCGAGGTGGCCATGAGCGAGAAGCAACAGTCAGAAGAGGACGGAAACTGGTCGCTACCGTCGTGTCCGCATTGTGGGAAAGCGGTGATGCTGGTCTACACACGCGGTCCGATGGACCATATCGCGTCGCCGTGTGGCTGTCGAGTAGCGTCGCCAGACCTCTGAGAAAGACTCGGCCATCGACGCGATTGAGACCGCCGTGCCACATATTTTGGATCGGCGGGACGAAGGCAAGCAGCAGTGAAGACTATCTCTGATCGGACTCAACAATCAATTGGCTAGTTGCATCGTTCTTGCAAAGGAAACTTCAAACAGAAGGGGGTTCGGACACCCCTCTATCGATGTGTTTCTGAGAGACGGTCTCTTACACATCGAAGAACTGCTTCGAGAAGACCGGATCGAACGGTGAAATACATCTCAGAGGTCAATTTTCGAGAGTAGGCGGGATCAGCTGCCAGGACACACACCGTTATCGAAGTGTGTCTCGGATAGTTGCTTTGGACGGTGTTTTCTCCGAAGGGGAGAAACAATCTGACTGAGAGATTCTGACTGAGAGATACTCAGGGATAAGGCGGCACAGACACCCCTCTATCGATGTGTTCTCACTGTGGGTATAGAAGTGATAAAACGACGAGTGACTGGAAGAATCGAGGCTTCTAACCAAGGGTTGAGACCGGTAACCGTGGAAAATTGGACAGAGAAGGACTGAGAGGGGCTATTTACTGGTCACTGTTTTCGAAGAGAATTGATGAATCTCATGATCAAGGCGTCGAACACATCGAACACTTCGATAGAGGTGTGTGTGAGTGTTGTTCTAGAAAGCTAGAAGAAGAGAAAGAAAAACATTGGAATGAATTACACCGATTTGCTAACCAATCAACTCTCTTCCGCGAGATCTAGCGATACCATCGCTCTCGATCATTCAATCCCATCGATCGACCCCCTCCCCTTCGAGGCGTCGAACACATCGATAGAGGGGTGTCTGTCTCAACACTCCCCTCTCTCATAACACATCGTCGGCCGTTTTTACTACCTTGAGGGCTCGCCGTCTCAACTGGGTCAAATCGCCGGATATCATCCGTCTAATCGGAGAAATACACATCGACAAAGGTGGGCAACACTTTTGGTCCCACCCTGTATGGGTCACCGTATGGATGACTTCGAGGATCCTCGAGATGAGGCGGGGACATCGAAGGACGAAACGATGGAGGAGGACATTTCCTCATTCGAGTCTTCAGCGCCTGAGATATCTTCATCCTCGAGTAACTCGCCGTCGACCAATGGTTCACAATCGATCGAGGATATGTTGCTGGAGTTCGATCAGCAAGAGGGACTCATTCGTGATCGGTCGCTTCTCGATCCGAATCACATCGTCGAAGAGGATCGAATCGTCGGTCGCGACGAACAACTCCAGGAGGTTACGAAGATGCTCCGCGTCGCTCTCGGGGACAACCGTCCGCCGAATCTCTTTCTCTATGGTCCCTCGGGGACCGGTAAATCTCTCATCACCAAAGCCGTTTGCAAGAACATTAGCGCGATCTGCGAATCACGTGACATTCGCTTCGGGACGATCGAAGTCAACTGCCAGGATCTCGACACCCTCGGCGTTGCAGTCTACGAACTAGCGAGTCGCGCTGCGGATGAAGCTCTCGTCGAGGTCGAGGTTCCGAAACACGGCGTCGCGACGAAGGAAAAGTGGGACGAACTTTATCGGATCGTCAACAAGAACTTCGATTCAGCAGTGTTCGTCCTCGATGAACTCGATATGCTCGTCGGTCGACGGGACAAACAGGAGCCGGCGTTCTCCCGCCTCCTCTATCAACTGTCTCGAGCCGGTGCAAATAATGAACTCACTGCGCACGTCTCAGTCGTCGCGATCTCTAACGATACGAAGATGATGGAGTCCGTGGGGAGTCGGGCTCTGAGCTCCTTTACCCCCGAAGACGTCCACTTTGACGATTACGATGCGAATCAGTTGCAGTCGATTCTTCGTCGTCGACAGGACGCCTTCTATGACGACGTTCTTGACGAGGACGTCATTCCGCTGGCGGCTGCCTTCGCAGCGCAGACCCACGGCGATGCTCGCAAAGCGATCGATCTCATGCGCGTCGCCGGTGAACTCGCTGAACGCGAAGGTGACGAAGGTGTTCGTGAAGCGCACGTCCGTGAGGCGCAGGACAAAGTCGAGAAAAACCGCGTCCTCGAAGTCGTTCGAGGTATCAGCACACAGAAGAAGCTTTGTCTCTATGCGACGGCAGCTGTCGCTGCCGAAACGGACGATGAATCCGCACGTAGTACGACCGGCTACCGGGTGTATCAGTTCCTCACTGACGCGATCGAGGCCGACCAATATCACCAGGAGACCTACGTTAACAAGATGAAGGAGATGACGACATACTCTCTCGTCGACTTCGAACGACGAAGCCATGGACCGAGTTCGGGGATGTTCCTCGAGTTCCAGTTCGGCGAGCGTCCCGAGACGATCCTCGAAACGCTTCGCGAGGACTCGCGTATCGACATGGTCTCCGGGGACGAAGTCTCGACCGTCGTCAAAGCACAGGTTAGAAACGAGAACTGAGCCTCCGGTACTACCGGGAACCATCCGTCTGGATACGACACCACACACCTCTATCGATATGTAATCGCTCGAGAGGGAGTGTCTAGTGCGGAATTTCTGGGGTTGTATCCACACGACGTTTGGAGGACTTCTTTCACTTATCATCCCGTATATAACCCATTGAATCTCTCAGAAACTGCAATCCTGTACGGTAATCACCACACCTCTATCGAAGTGTTCTCTGTCGTCTCTAGTGGGGGATTCCACAACTTTCGAGGATGGAATTGATGTATGCCTTCTATTTCTTTACTGCTCGTGACGGCCACCGATTGGATCTTGGTTCGTGTCGCACTCGGCGCGGACTCCGTCGGTTAGACGATGTCGGCATATCCCGTCGCAGACTTCCGTACTGGACTAGATCGAGCATCGCGACGTACGTCGTTCCTTCGTAGACGACGATCCAATGACCCTTGCCATCGGTACTTGCGACCGGTTCGTGCTCGAAGAGCGTTTGGGCCATGCCTTCGAACGCCCCGTCGTCGGTCGAGGACGCATGACATCCTCCCCGGCGTGAACAGTAGTTGCCGATTCGACGCGACGGCCGAGCGAAGTCGTAGTTGATGAAGCGATTTGGATTGTGAAGCTGCGATGCTCTCGGCGATACAGAGATAGAAGGAGCGAAGAAACGCCGCCAGCACGGCGTTTCTGAGCGTTTCCACTCAGTTATGGCGTGCTGACCGATAAGTTCGGTCGGATCAATCAACCGCTATCCGTAGTCAGTCACAACGACGAATTCCTGGAAGAGACGCGTCGAGATCGGCGGTTTCTCTGGTATAGCACCAGCTGAGACAAGCACATTTGCGAGGATCCACAGATTGTACATCGCAACCGCGAACAGGAAGTAGAATAGCCGCACCGAGAATGTCGGCGACGACGTTCTTGGGAGAAAATCACCGATCTGGCGATAGGAGGTTTCAATTCCCCAGCGGCGGCGGAACGCCGCCGCGTACGCTCTCGCCGACTCTGTCCTGAGTTCAAGGTTCGTCACGAACCAGACGTGCTCGTCTTCGGTTGATCGATGTGGAACGGCAAATACAGTTACTGGAGCTGAAGCAGTTGGGTTACGCTTTCGTTGCATGAGATACTCATCGACGACCGTCTCAGCGCCGGCGCTGAGACGGTCTTTCTTTCCTTTACTCGGGCGTGCACGGACGATGTAGTCGACGTCAAGCTGTTCGAGTTCTGTAACGACGTGAACCTGATAGAAGCCCCTATCGAGGTAGACGTGTCTGACCGAGACGTACTCTCGTGCCGTTTCGAGCAGCGAGCGAACGGCTTCGCGCTTGGCGCGAAAGACGTTCGCCTCCAATGCCAGTACATCGAGTGTAAACCGCGTTCCTGGTGCAACGATACAGATCGTCGCAAAACAGTACGTTCGATTTGTTCCCTGATCGGGATAGGTGATCAGGACATGGTCGGTGTCTGCGTCGCCGTAAAACCGCCACTGGTGGAGGTCTATAGCAACGTCAACACAGTCGGGTAAGAGTCGTTGTTTCCCGAGAATCTCGAAGAGACCGTCGCGGACGCCATCGAACTGGTCATCGATGGCGTCTGTCTCCAGATTTCGAAGATGATAGAGCAGTGATTTGGCGAGTCCGTTGCGAGCCGTCGACGTCACGTCGACTGGCTCGCCGTGGTTGAGCTGGCAGGTTTTCCCAGCTGTATTGGCGAACTCTTGTTCAAAGGCGGCACGAGAGAGAGACTTCCAGAAAGTTCTCTCTCGTATAGCGCCCACTGGGTTTGATGTCGAAATCGAGCGCTGGATACACGACGGTAGAAGCTGCGCGACAGACCTGTTTTGCTTCGGTCGTCTCGACCATAGCCACCCTACCAGCAACGCCGCAAATTAGGTTCGGCGTCTACTGTTTACGGCGGGACTCTCTCGCTGAATTAGGTAGATGCCAAATGCCAAGGGTGAGTTTATACTTCCTTCATTCTCTTCGTCTCCCGCAGCCATTCTTAGTAGAGAGAGTATTCCGAGGGCTACGACTCCATCCTCCGAAACTGTGCAATCGAGGAGGCTTGGAATATATAGCGTTTCGGAATTTATCGAATCGGTTACTCCGAAGTTCCCCGGTCGGATTGGACACTGGGGATGGTCGAACACCCTGCTCTCTGGTGAGGGCAACGAAGACCTCCTCGCAGTCGATTCCACCCAATTACCGGTACCAGGGAGAACGCTGCAGCGCTGAATGAGTTCGTCGATTCCTGGAGAGTGGATCGTGACAAGCCTGTGGATCGGGGAGGTTCTCGAGGCTTCCGGTGCTGTAAATAGTACTTTTCATTAGTGGTCTGAATGAACTTGCTGCGTCAGGCAGTGGGGATGGCAGGCAGATTGTTGAGGCCCTATACAATGGCGAAATGAATCGCTTCCGCAGGGAGAGTGCGAACGAACTGGAGTATTCTCTGAAGAGAACGGGTACATCGAACCTCGTGATATACTGGATTACGGTCAAATTCGTGCCCAACTTATCGAGCGCTTCGTCGATGAAGGTCTCCCGCCACGAGGCAGACAGGACTGGGGAACTGCTTTTACGATTGAATGAGAACTGTTGCTTTCTTACCACTCTCAGACTTTCATGGTCAGCTAGCGACTGATTCCGAGATTTGTCATCAAAGGGATGAGGAGAGTAAGCGACAAATCACGACGCCTGAGCGAATGGATCTGTCCTGAAAGCGTACTCCAGTTACTCCTCGGAGAACAACGATATCCAGTACTGTTTCCCCTGACCTGTGGGACGTATCCAGACCATCAGTGACGCTTTCGCGGCGTTCGACGAATCCCGATTCGCTGGTGGGAGTGTTCCGACGGTTTCCCTCGAGTAGCGTGATATCGAGGCTCAGCTGGCGTGGATGTGCGTCTACCGAGTTCTGATGGACGGAGCTGTTCGAATCGTCGTTTGGAAGGCCTAGCGGTGCCGACTTCGGCCGGGACGATGCCACCGGTGATCCGTCACGACTGGCTGGCTATTGGAGATACAATAGGTGGGGTAGCTACAATAGGCTCAATATGCTTGATAGGTGGTGGTGGTTCAATAGTCGCAATGTGTACAGTAGATATGCGCAATATAATGGATCAACTATGTTTGTTGGAGACGGTCGGCTATCTGAGGTGCCTCTACTGTGGTTCGTTCGATAGCTGGAATAGCTATAATCGGTGGCGAGCTAACAATAGGCACCTATCCTCCCACACCTACTTGTTCTATCACACCTATCTTGCCTATCCTATCTATTATGGCTATTCTACCTATTGAACCTATTGGGCCTATCGTGTCTTTTGTAGGTGGTGGTACTATCCTATCTGGCGTGCCTACTCTATCTACTGTCTCTTGAGTTGGCCTCGACAATCGGTGTTGGCTCCTACAATAGGTGCCTGAACTACCTTCCCTATTGGTCATATTTTACCTATTGTAGCTACTCCTCCTATTGTACCTCGAGTAGGTAGAATTAATATGATGGGGTGGAATGCATTCTTCACCAGCTGAAATAGGAGATATCAGAACAATAGGGGCCTATTCTGGCTCGCCTATGGCAGGTACATCCAACAATGTCCGATACAACGACCGAGTCACGTGCCGTAAGCGTGGTTATTTTGAAAGGTGGCGTCGGCAAATCAACAACTTCGATGAATCTCGCGCGCCAGCTTGTAGAGCGTGGACGAACCCTCTACGCTGATCTCGATCCGAACGGTCATGCAACGAACGGCCTCGGTTTCGAAGCGGCATACAACGGTGAGATCAATCTCGGTGACGTCATTCTCGAGGGCAACGCGACACCGCATGACTTGATTCGATCGACCGATTACGGCTTCGACCTCCTTCCGTCTTCGAACACACTCGAGGATGTCGAAAAAGACCTTGCGGGCGCGATGCAGGGATCGGCTCGGATCAAATCGAAGATCGTCGATCCGTTACTCGGTGACGAGTACGACTTCATCGTTTTCGACTGCCCGGCGTACCCGGGGATGCTCAATAACAACGCCCTCGTTGCGACGGGGAACGTCGTGATCCCGATCGAACCGGGCTCGAGTGCGATCGGTGGCTACAAGCGAACGATGGAACGGTTGATCGAACCGGCCCGGGAGTACATCGACGTCGACGTCCTCGCTGTCGTTCCGAACAAACTGTCCGATCGGATCGACCAACAGACCGAAGATCGGGAACTACTCGAGAACCTGAATACTGCGACCTACGAGGTAAATCCAGGACAATCGTTACAGGAGGCGATCCCGAACTTCGCTCGGATTACGGCCGACGAGTTCGACGCGATCGACGCCGGCGAGATGGCTCCGCCAAAACCCGGTATCCGTCACCGATCGGCGCTGTCGCGATCACTGCAGCATAATCAACCGTTGCAGGATTACGACCCCGACAACGATCAGATCGACTTTTACGAGGAACTTGCCGAAATAGTTGCCGTCGGAGGGGTCGAACGATGAGTAATCCGTTCGACGATCTCAAAGACGACGAGATGGACACGTCCGAGTCGGAAGATCCGAACGACTCCGAGTCACGATCTGACTCGAATCGAACTGACAAACAACCGTCGGTAACGGAGTCCTCCGCCTCGAGTATACACGAGGAGTCTGCTTCAGAGACACCCGTGGAGGAAGAGAGCTCCGGCGCGACCTCGGATGAACCGCTATCGCCTGCAGAAACGGGACCGGCGTTCGAGTACAGTGAAGTGAAACAGAAGCCGTTCTACGCACGCACCGAGACGGTGAACCAATTCGAAAACGAGATTCGGATGACGATCGTTCCGACACTCGCCGAGGCCGGGCTGCTCGACGAAGAGACACGCGAAATTCACGATGCGGTCCTCCGCCTCGCAAACGAGCAGCCAGAACGGATCGCCGAACTCGTCCTCGAGGAACGACGACAGTCGGGGAGTCAGTGAGTTCGATGTGGCCGTATTCCTCATCGATTCGGTGCTGATCTGTGAACGTTTTCTCCGTCCTCGTAGTGATCGCTGGATCTCGAGCGATAATGGTTTGCAAAATGGGGCTCTCAACCTTTTTCTGTGAAGAATAGGTCCCTTAGGTTCAATAGGGTGTTGACGGCCTTGATGAAACGAATACAATAGGATGAATAGGTGCAATAGCTTAGGTATCTTGGATAGTAGAAAGGGTGTACGTCGTGGAAAGAATGGAGGTGAACCGCCTCGATCTGAAGTTCCGAGGCAGTTGACCGGCCGACAATAGAGTTCGCTCTGTGAGATCGAATGGGCGAATACACGAAGCAGGCGCGACTAGATGATTGACATATCCTGAACTCACGGAACGGTGTTGATACCAATCTGTAAATTATATTTCGATATATAATTCTGGGGCAGTGTGGTAGCACAGTTTCGGAGGATAGGTTAGTCGTGGGTCAAATCTCCGTTTATCGGTGATTCCCATCGCCAATTAAGAGTCGGTCTCAAGCCCTGTCGACCAGTGTCACCGTATCGAAGCCGACGGCGTGAAGCGCGTAAATCTCCTGTCTGAAACTGCTTAGTAATTGACGGCGTCACCGTGGCCAGAATCGAACTCCATCCGTTTGATCATGCTGTGTCCATGTCCAGCGTCTCTTGGAGAGGCTCGACACGAAACACGTAATCCGCGTAACTGCCATCAAGATTCGCGGGACTCTCTTCGGCGGCATGCTCTTGACAGAGAACGGCCTCTGCCTCAACGGCACCATGCCCGGTTTCTTCCTGATATCGTTCGAGAACAATAAATATCGCCCTCTCGGTGCAGTCGCGACGGTGGCATTCGGGAAGCGAGTCCGGAACTCCGTCCTCGGGTCGGTTCTCGTCGTCTGCGTGCTTCTTTCGTCCGTTTTCCGTGTCTGCCATCCCCTTTTCTTAGGGAAGCAAGCGGGATAATGCTGTGTGGTCGTTCGTAATCTCGGAGAGACATACGCGCTTTGTGGTATCCATGATCGCTGACACTATCACTGATTGTGGATTTCAGCAAGGCCAGATATTGGTATCCTTCGGCTACCCGTCAGCAGCGACTATACCCCCGGCTGCAGGAGCAACAAAATCTTTACTAATATTAACCTTTGAACAAAAGGACTCAGAAATCGCGTCAGACACTCGCTGGCGAAGTAACCTGACACTCGTCTGGTCAGCTACTATCTCTTCGATTTCGTTGAACGATGCTTCGACGCGCATTTGGACTTCGTCACGGACGTCTCGAACTGTCTCCGTGTCTTTACCTTCCGGATTCGTGAAATTCCACACACGAGACTCGACTCCGTACTGTTTGGGATTGAACTCCGCGACAGTACATCCCATTGTAATGATCTGACTGAAGTCCACCTTCACGACGTGTCCCACGGATTCCGACCGCAGGAACAAGTGGCAGACTCCAAACCGTACTCTCCCAATCCAGCGATGCGGTGCCGTGGGATTCCTCAGCGTACACTCCGAGGCGGATGCCAATCCGGCCAGAGCTAGTACGCAGGTTTATAAGCTTTAAATACATCTTTTTGAACGTCTTATGGCTGACCCGAAGGAATCCATCAACATCGAAAACGTAGTGGCGTCGACCGGCATCGGGCAGGAACTCGATCTCCAGAGTGTCGCAATGGACCTCGAGGGGGCCGACTACGACCCCGAGCAGTTCCCCGGTCTCGTCTACCGCACCCAGAATCCCAAGTCCGCCGCACTGATCTTCCGTTCGGGGAAGATTGTCTGTACCGGCGCGAAAAGCACTGACGCCGTCCACGAGAGTCTCAATATCGTCTTCGACGAACTCCGCGAACTCCAGATCCAGGTCGAAGCGGACCCCGAGATCATCGTCCAAAACATCGTCAGCAGCGCTGATCTCGGCCGGAACCTCAACCTGAACGCGATCGCCATCGGGCTGGGCCTCGAGAATATCGAGTACGAACCGGAGCAATTCCCCGGACTCGTGTATCGCCTCGATGAGCCGAAAGTCGTCGCCCTCCTCTTCGGCTCCGGGAAACTGGTTATCACCGGCGGGAAGAAGGTGGAAGACGCCAGTCAGGCCGTCGATGTGATCGTTACCCGCCTCGAGGAGCTCGGCCTGCTCGAGTAACGCGGCTTCGTCCGTCGCTGAACCGTTTTGTTTGTACTGTTACCCGCTTTAGAAGTGCTACAGTAACAACTGAAACGAGTCACACCGACCGCACAGTTCGCGGTTCTCGCTCACTGCGCTCGCTCACGGCTCGCTTCGCTCGCCGTTCGCATCCCCGCGGTTCTCGCTCACTGCGTTCGCTCCGAACCGCGTTCACATCGTGCAATCGGGTTACAGTGACTTTCAGTTACTATCGGATCAGAGCCCGTTGTACAAGTACAGACGGAGGCGGTACCACGACGGCCATCTGCGAACGTAGTGAGCACTTCACGACTTGCCGACCAGACGAATCCCGGATGCGCTACGATCCCGTTTCGATGAGTTCCGCTTCTCCGTACGTCTCGTCGACGGTAGTAACTCGAACTGTGGCCTCGATCGCTGCAATGTCTTCCTCGAGAAAGAGGATGAATCCGCTCTCGGTTTTGCAGACGAGCGTTCCGTCGGATTTCTCATCGACGATATCGACGGCGACCTCCTCTCCGGGTTCGGGCTTCCCGCCGAGGGACTCCCCGCACCGCCAGCAGTCCGTTTCGTACTCTGCGGACCCTTCTGGGGCGTTGTTTGCGCCACATCGAGGCGTATCACACTTGATGAATGAGTCGTGTTTCCCTGGATGGTAGCGTCCCACGTCGCAACCGATGCCGGTAGTCCGTAAAAATATGCCGCTGATCACTTGGCGGAGGCGCCGATCCCGCGTTCCAGTGATCGTCGAGTAGGCACATCATCGTGAGAGCGACACGCCCAGCGACATCGATCAGTTACGAGTATGCGCACGCCTTGCTCCACTTCGATGTCGACGACGACACCGAGCGGTCGAAACGCGAGGTCGGGGCCGAAGCTGTCGCGTATGTCGTCGACCGATACCGCGGGCTCGACACCAGCGGGTCAGCGTTCTACCTGGCCGCGTGAAAGTCGGCCGATTCGGAGGTCATCCGAGATCGACTCGACCGGATCAATCGGACGGGAGAAGCACTAATCGAAGTTCTCCAAGGCTGAACCAGCGTCGGGAGGACCCTCGATCGGAGCGTTGGGGTGGCCGTTAGCCGCGGGACGTGGCTGACCCGACCGGCTGTCGTCGCCATACACTCGCGATCAGTCCGGACCCGACGATGCCGATGAACGAGAACGCGAGGACGGTGGTAAGGACGTTTGGGTCCGAAAACCCGGTCGTCGCGATGAACAGCGCGATCGCCGCGTTTCGGGCGGCAGTCGTCGTCGCCAGCACCTCTCGGGTCTCTCGTGCTGGCCCACCGAGGGCGTACCCCAGCACCAACGACGCGCCCACGGCGACGGTCGAGAGCCCGAGCGTTCCCGTCCCGACGAGAGACACCATACTGTCGCTATAGACAACCACCAGCAACACAATCAGCCCGACGAACGTGTAGTCAGAGAGCCGCTGAATAAGGGTGTGTAGGCGGTCTACGAACCTTGTGAGGGCGAACGACAGTCCGAGCCCGAGCAGTAGCGGAACCAGCTGAATGCCCAGAACCATCCGTCCGATGGCGAGGGGATCGACGGCGACATCGCCAGGGAGCAACAGCAACAGGGAGACGGGAATCGTCACGACCGAGAGCATACAGAGGATCGCCATAAGGCCGCTCGCGAACGCTACATCGCTGTCGGAGACCTCTGCAAGTTTCGGGCCGAACGGTGCGCCAGGTGAGACCGCAAGCAGCACGATCCCGGCTGCGAACCCAGTCTCTACCGAGACCGTCCGAACGAGGAGATAGGCGATCAGCGGCACCACGACGAGGTTCACTACCAAGGATTTCGTCAGCAGCCGCCACTTCCTGAGCGCGTTGACGAGCTGGCTGAGGGACAGCTTTACTCCCATCGAAAACATCGTCGAGAGTACGAAGACAATCGTCACGAACTCGACGACCGTCTCTCCGGATGGCACTACCATTACTTGTGGTTCTCACATATAGTTTGGATCTCGCCCATTTGCTTGCTGTGGTTTCAGATTACCGGCTCCCGGGAGGGCGCTGTTCAGATAAGGCCTGAAAAGCGAGCCGGTCTGAATTCTAAATGTCCATGCCGGAATTCAACCACTTCACCGGTGCTAGGAGCGGCATTCAATTAGATTTTGTGGAGCGTGAGGCGACACCGCGAGAGCTGATGTGATTGAGTATCCAGCTCCATCCCTCTGGACTATCACTTTCGGATACTGTCTCTGTCTTAGAGAGATTCGGTGTCAAACGAGCACGATCGGCGATCCATAATTGGGTGCAGAAAGCTGATCTACAGCCGACAGCTGGAAAACAACCGGACCACGTTGCGCTCGACGAAACCGTGATCCAACTCGATGATCAGCGCTACTGGCTGTACGCGGCTATCGATCCCGAAACCAACGAATTTCTCCACATCAAGGTCTAATCAACGCGCACAACTGCACTTACTGAGATGTTTCTCCGCGAACTCACAGAGAAATACGACATCGAAGACGCCGTGTTTCTCGTCGATTCAGCACCGTGGCTCAAAGCTACACTCCACCATCTCGGACTCCGATTTCGATACGAAAAACACGGAAATCGGAACGCTGTCGAACGTCTCTTCTGAGAGATAAAACAACGCACCTCTAAGCTTTGAAACTGTTTTAGAAACATCGATCCAGCAACCGCTGAAACATGGTTGCAGAGCTACGCATACTGCTGGAACCAGATAATCTGAACAATGACAATCTGGCAATACAACGGCTATGAACAACAGTAGCATACAAAAACGGGTTTGCTCAGACTGAACTACCGATAGTACAATATCCAGCAACGGACAAGCTACACTGGCTCGATCGACTCGACACCGGCGAGCCGCTCGAGCGGTTTGCTACTAACATTCATAAATATGGTAGAAAACGGAAACACTCAGAAAAGGAGCAAAAGGGGTTCGAAGAAACTGTCCACAAATCACTCGGGGAAGTTGGTATCGACGTGACGGCGTTGATCCCGGCGCTCGTCCAGCAGTATCTTGTCGAACCAGATGATGTCGAATACTCACTTCCGAGTTGGCGACGGCTACTCAAAGAAGTGGAATTGAGATAGCAAAATTACGCTGTACATCCGCCGAACCTGATGTTGACGTGTAAGAGACGCCCCACTCGAACCCAAAAAACAGCGGAAAATGGATGTCACAGGAGCTTATATCGATCAACTCAAGAAATCTACCCACAAAGAGTCGCGTGAAACGTATCTCCTCCTCAGAATATGACTATACGTCGAATTATTCGCACAATTCGATTGGACCTTCTCAATCGGTTCTTTGCTCCCTTTCTGAACTTACAACAGCGATCGATACTGCTCTTATTCGACTCTCCATACCAATGGTGAGCAATCATCTTTCTTGGCTACTAGAGATCCTTCTCATGCTCTCGCTGAGTGGGCCTGCAAGCAGAAATTTAGTCCCAAGTTACGACCTGCTCGCTCCTCCAACTGCGCTAACTAGATGGGGAGTCAACACCATATATATATATATATATATAGAATTCGAACAGTATCTAAAACCGAGAGACCAGCAAACTGGAGCTGGGTATTGAGTTTCATCAACAGTTGCAATCGTTGCTTTGCGCTCCACAAGAGCCGTGTCGAACTGGCCGATACGATGATTGAGGGATGCGTTTTCGAGCATAGACCACGTTGAAAACGTCACGCCTCACTCCGTGACACGTATTCGTGGGTGAGAACTCCCGCTCGCCCTCTACGTGCGGATCGCTAACGAGTCCGCTACGGTCGGCTTTCAGCGTCGATCTCGGGATGGTTCCGGCTTGGGGCAGCACGTAGTGACTCCCCCGAGTCGTCGGCGAGAGCGCCGCCAAGAACCTGCTGGTGACGGGCCGCCACGTCGACCCGACGGTTTCGTGCGGTATCGCGGTCGAGCGATCGTCCCTCGCTCGGAGACGACGGTTATCTCACCGATTGTACGGGAGGTACTCGCGACCGAACGTTTCGCGGGCGACGATGAGTTTCTGAATATGGGGTGCGCCGTCGGCGATCTGCTGGCCGAGTACGTCCTGGAGGCGTTTACCAATCCCGAAGTCGTCGGCGTAGCCGTAGTAACCGTGCAAGACGAGTCAGTCACGGACGGTGTCGACGGCGGCCTCCGGCGCGTACCACTTCGTCACGCTGCGTCTTTCGTGTGGAGTTCGCCCTCGTCGGCCTTCCAGAGCGTCTGGTAGGCTTTGAGCCGTGCGGCGTCGACTCGAGTCCTTCGATCAACTCGAAGGCCGTCTGGATGGACTTTATTCGGCCATTGTTACCCATACTCTCACATCAGAGTTTATCCTGATAAATGTTCCGGCATGCCCGGAATAGTTTCCGGAGATCATACGTTGTGCAGTACTTGTTGACATAACTGGGAGTAACGTACTACGGCCGGTATTCGGCGTTACAACTGGAGAAACGGGGATCAGTCGAATACAGTACGAGTCGATTCCGATCCGAATCGTTTGGACAATCTCGGAACGGTACTACTCTCGTTCTCTGCGATCGTTGTCTCACCGATCAAGTGCTGATCGCTGAAAATTCGATCCGGCTTTACCGGAACGCGCTTGCCAGATATGTCGACGTGACGGTGCCCGGTTGTGCCACGCTGGAATCGATCACCACTTCGAGGAGATGTGTCCGTACGTGACGGTCCCACGACGTGAGCTCCCGCCACCGGAAATTTCCGAAGAGCCAAGCAGTATTCGAACGCTGACACCGGCCTGCTGCCAACAGGGGATTCCGAAGGTGGGTGAGACATCAACGGCAGGCCCGGTGTTTACGGGCTATCTTGGGAGATTTCGATCTCGAGATTGGATGGGTGAATAACAATAGTACTATTGTTATTCATCCCCTGACTGCTGTACCCATGCCTCCGTTTCGGCAGCGGATGAGGACTGGGATACTGATGACCGCGTCCAATAGAAAGCCTAATGATCCTTGAATACTGAGTTATCACTATGGGAACGGGCGAAGATGCGAAACCTCGAACGAAAGTAGGGAAACTCATCGAAAAATATGATTTTGAGGGGATCGGTGATGAACTCGAGCGGATGTGGACGGCATCCGGAGACGAACGGAAAAGTCTACGGGAACTGGCAGCGATATTTAATAAGCGTCTTCTCCAGTCCAGGATCCGGGGTTCGGAGATGAGTCGCCTTCGCACCGACAACGACGATATGTATCTCCAGCTCACGGGTGAGAAGGGGACGTCAGCCGACCAGACGCGGATCCGACGACAACTAGAGCGTGAGGGAGTCGACGTTGAGACGCTTCAATCCGACTTCGTCTCCTACGGAGCGATCCGGTCGTTTCTGAAAGAAGAGCGAAGCGCTGAATACAATCCGAGCCAGAATCCCGTTGAACGGGATACGGATAGCATCCAACAACTTCGCAACCGGACGATGTTGGTTACCGAGACGAAACTGAACGGACTGGTGGAGAACGATCACATCGAACTCGGCTCTTACGAAGTTACGGTTGATATCAACGTCTTTTGCGAGGAGTGTGGCCGTCAGTTCGATGTTATAGATATTCTCGAGCAAAAGGAATGTGACTGTAAGAAATAGACAGCTGCCGGTAAGTTGACTCCTGTCGCGTCGCTGATCAGCGGGAGTCTATCGTATCGACCGAAGGGTTTATTGTATGTTGTAGTATATGATTTCAGTAATGAGTGTTGAACAACAGAAGCGAGACGTTCAACTAGCCGTGGAACAGATCGGCGGAATCGAGAATACGTCAGTGACGTTTTCTCCCGGCGTAACACTCCTCGTCGGGCGAAACGCGACGAACCGTACATCACTTCTTCAGGCCGTAATGGCTGCCCTCGGAAGCAACGACGTTTCGGTGAAGGGGGACGCGAACGAAGCGACCGTCGAAATGAATGTTGGGGAGGATACATACCATCGATCACTCAAACGCACAAACGACCACATCACGGCCAGCGGCGAACCGTACCTTGAGGACTCGACGCTGGCGGACCTCTTCGCATTCTTACTGGAATCGAACAAAGCCCGTCGTGCCGTTGCGAACAGCGACGACCTTCGGGAGATCATTATGCGACCAGTCGACACCGACGAGATTCAAGCCGAGATCGAACGGCTCGTCCAGCGACGTCATGAAGTCGACCAGGAACTCGATGAGATCGAATCACTCAAACAGCAACTGCCGTCGCTCGAGGAAGAGCGGACGAGTCTCCGAGACCGTATCGAAGACATTCAGGCGGAACTCGCCGACAAAGAGGCGGAACTCGATTCTCGCGATGCCGACCTCGAACAGACCCGCGAGGAGAAAGCGGAACTCGAAGAGAAACTTTCGACCCTCCGTGACAACCGTTCGACGCTGGAGACCATTCGATACGATCTGGAGACGGAACGGGACAGTCTCGACTCGCTCCAGTCTGAAATGCAGGAACTCGAGACGGAGTTGGCCGAGCTTCCGGAGACCCCGGTCGGCGAGATCGACGAATTAGAGTCGCGTATCGATCGACTCCGAGCGCAGAAGCGACAACTCCAGTCCGAAATCAGCGAATGTCGGAGCGTCATTCAGTTCAACGAGGATATGATCGGGGAGACGGATACGGAGCTGTCTGCCGCCCTCGGTTCGGACGGGCCGGTCACGGACGAACTCCTCCCCGAAGAGACGACGACGTGTTGGACGTGCGGGACCGAAGTCGATGTCGAGCAGATCGAAGCGACGGTCGACCGACTCCGAGAGTACTCCCAGCAGAAGAGCCAGGAGTCAAACGAAATTCAAGACGAGTTAGATACGTTGAAAGAGGAGCGCCGTGAACTCCAGCAACAACAAAGCCGTCGGGAAGACGTCCAGCAGCGTCTGACCGAACTCGACCGCGAAATCGAAGCGACGGAGGACGAAATCGAACAGTTGACCGACCGGAAGGAAACGATTCGAACCGAGATCAGCGAGGTCGAGAGTGAAGTCGAAGCGTTGGAGAACGACTCCTACGAGGAGATCCTCGACCTCCACAAGGAAGCGAATCAACTGGAGTACGATCTCGGGAAAGTCGAGGGGAATCTGGAGGGGGTCGAAGCCGAAATCCAGGAGATCGAAGCGCGGATCGACGAAGAAGACGAACTCACAGAGAAACGGGAAGCGCTCACTGACGACATTTCCGAACAGCGAACGAAGATCGATCGCATCGAACAGCAGGCCGTCGATGAATTCAACGAGCACATGGACACCGTGCTAAACCTGCTCGGTTACGATAATCTCGATCGAATCTGGATCGAGCGGGTCGAACGGGAAGTCCGCGAGGGGCGTCGGAAAGTGACCAGGAGCGTGTTCGATTTGCACGTGATCCGCCAGACGGAGAACAACACGACCTACGAGGATACGATCAATCACCTCAGTGAGAGCGAACGGGAAGTGACCGGATTGATCTTCGCACTCGCCGGCTATCTGGCCCACGAAGTGTACGAGACCGTCCCCGTCATGATTCTGGACTCTCTGGAAGCGATCGACTCCGAACGGATCGCGGAACTGGTCGAGTACCTGTCCGACTACAGCGATTACCTCGTGGTAGCGCTCTTACCGGAAGACGCGGTGAGTCTCGACGACGAGTATCAGCGGATATCGGAAATCTAACGGCCCCGGACTTCTCTCACGTGGCCGAATATTGCGATAGCCGGGACCTGGATTAGAATAACAATAGTACTATTGTTATCCCCTACTGTCGATCACCGATAGCATTCACAGATCGACGTATATAGTTCGGCGAGCTACGACATCGACAGGAAGCGAGGACGGTGACTCTATCGATACGAGTAGCGGGGAGAATCCCCACAGGAGTTGCTGTGGTCGTCATCGGGGAGAGAGCAAACGGGACGATCTGGCGGCTCAATCCGAGTACACGATTTCTAACTCCAGTTCGTTTACCGTGGCCAAGAGGAGATCTGGGAGTTTTTCGCGGAGAAAATCGCCTTTCATCCGTTTGGCTGGGCCGGAGATCGTCAGTGCACCGAGAACGCTGCTGTTTGGATCTCGTACGGGCGCAGCAACTGCGTTGCTTCCTTCGTAGTGTTCCTCAATATTGTATGCGACACCGGTTTCTCGAATGGTCTCGAGTTCTTCGAACAGGGATTCCTCAGTAGCGATGCTGTGCTCCGTGGCGGCGTTGAGCCCGTGTTCCTCAATGATCTCATGTACTCGATCGTCGGAGAGATAGGCGAGAATCGCTTTTCCCGCTGCTGTGACGTGAAGCGGGAAGTCCGTTCCTTTTCCAGTAAACGTCTCCACAGCGAGATTCCCCGTTCTCGTATACACGTATCGACCGCGACCGTGCTCTTCGATGACGAAGTGAGTGCGACCACCGGTTTCCTCAGCAAGGGACTCAACCCGCGTTTCGGCTTTTCGATATGCTGGTTTTCGGCGTCGTGTGTATTCTCCAATATGGAGATATTCCATGCTCGGATAGTACAGGTCACCCTCTTTGATCACGTACCCCTCGTCTAACAACGTCTGGAGGTGTTTGTGTGAGGTGCTCGGAGCGATATCGAGTTCGTTTGCAATTTCCGTTACACGCGCCCCATCCCGTCTTACGAGTTCTTGAACGACGCTGAGGCTAATCCCGACCGCGTTAATCTGTTGCCGGTTGTTTGCCATAGTGGCCAATGGAAGGGCCACTATATAAAATTCATGCCTGGGAAAGCATCTAACACTCATTCATGCATGGTGAATCAATTTGTATTTCTTAGTCTGTGAGAACGCTCTGTGACGATAGTCGCAATCCCTCCCTTGTTATGCGAACTCATGACGCATGTTATAGTAAGCGGATTTATATAATTTCTTCTCTAGAAATCGTGGATTTTACCGGGAAATTTCTGACCGGCGAATCCGCACAATTGGCATAGTACGTCGTTATCTGGGCTTATCATTCACAGATGGGTTCTTCCTACATGAATATTGTATAATAGCTGTTGAAATTAGCGTATTAATACGGTATACTGCCACACATGCAGTTTCCGAGAGCGAAAACGGTCACACAGCAATTACCGTGTAAAATCACATCAGTTGGTGTTCGAAACTGTGGTCGCCGCTACCACAACTCTCATAGTCCGTTACCGCAATCGTGCAGTATGGACTTTCACCTGACTGATGAGCAGCAGTTAGTGTATGAGACTGCGTCCGACATTGCGGAACAGGAGTTCGAAGCCGACGCATTCACGTGGGAAGACGAGTTTCCGGCCCCAAACCAGACCGTTCTCGCGGAACAGGAACTTCTCGGTATTGGGCTTCCGAGAGAGTACGGTGGTGGCGGTTACTCACCTATCGAAGTGTTGCTCGCTCAGGAAGCCGTCGGCCGAGTCTGCCCGGATACCGCACACATTCTGTCGCGGTCGTCAATGGGACCGCCTCGAGTCATCGCCGAACTCGGGAGTGACTACCTGAAGGAAAAATATCTCCCGCGTGTCTGTGCCGGCGATGCGATTATCTCCGTCGCGATCTCGGAATCCAGGGCTGGATCCGATGCGGGGAACATGCAAACGAGCGTCGAGTATGACGGTGATCAGCTCGTCCTCAACGGAAGCAAGATGTGGGTAACGAAAGCCCAACAGTGCGCTGCGTTTCTCGTCTACGCTCGCTTCCCCGACGATAACATCGGTGCCATCGTCGTCGACAAGGATACTGATGGCCTCTCGCTCGACGATGGGACGACGAACATGGCGGGACACGTCCAGAACGAACTGTATTTCGACGACTGCCGCGTTCCGGAAGAGCAGGTTCTGGTCCACGAGAAAGAGGCGTTCAAGGAACTGATGATCGAGTTCAACGTGGAACGTTGTCACAACGCGATGATGTGCGTCGCGTGTGGGTTGAACGCCTTCGACAAGGCTCTCACGTACGCAAAGGAGCGAGAACAGTTCGGACAGCCGATCGGCGATTTCCAGGGTATCGAGTGGAAACTTGCGGACATGGCGATCGACCTCGAGGCAGCGCGCCTTCTCATATACAGGGCGGCGGCCAACGCACAGGACAGCGATCCGTCGCGTCTCGAGACGTCGATTGCGAAGGTCAAAGCCAACGAGGTCGGTCAGCACGTCGTCGATGAGGCGCTCCAGATTCACGGGGCGATCGGCTATATGCAGGATTCGCCGCTCGAGTACATGTACCGGTGGGTCCGCGGATGGAAGATCGCCGGCGGGACGGTCGAGGTCCAGCGGAACGGAATTGCCAGCTACCTCAAGAAATACGGTCTCGAGTAACTGCTGTACGCTCCGGGATAACTCGGTGGGAGACGGCCTCCGGACGAGGTCCTAAATTCTCGAGCGGAAACGGTCGTCGCTATCGTGGGTGGGCTGTGGTTCCGTATTCGATGCGATAGGTGGATAGCTGGATGACAGCGCAGCGACGAGCCGTTACAGGGATTCCGTGAACGTCGCGACCGAATCGTACTCGGTAATCGAGAACGCGTTCTCGATGATCGTCTCTCGTTGCGCTTCGGAGAGGGCTGCGCCGGTGATGTCGTGGAACTTCTCTTCGATCTGCTCCCGCGAGAGCGGTTTCTCGGGGGCACCTAACGGATATTTCACGACCTCCTCGTACTGTTCGCCGGAGTGCAGCGTCACGACCACGCGTGCTGGTCGCGTCTCCGGATAGATCGCCTCCATCTCGTCGGTTTTGACTACGTCGACGTTGTCGATGAGCGCGTTAATCTCCGGATTGTCCGCGTTCGACGGGTCGAACTGAGCGAGTTTCGCCGATCCCGTGACGAGTGCGACCGCGACTCCGTACGGGATACTCATCTGCGTATCGAGCAGATTCTCGACCGTCTTCTTGTCGTGATGCGACGCGGTCCCGTACGTTTCGACCCGGATCGACTCGACGTCGGCCGCCGTCACTCCCTCGTCACGAATCGTCTGTACGGCCTCGATCGGACCGTGAATATGGCGACAGCATGGGAACGCCTTCAGGTAGTTTTCGGTCACCGAGAACGGGTCGCCCAGGTTCTCGAACGGCTCGAGATCGTACTCGTCGGTGAACGCTCTCGCGAATCCGTCTTTTCCCTCGATGATCGTGTCCGGTCCGTCGAACCCGGTTGCGGCGAGTTCGCCGGCGAGAATGCCGGCCATTGCGGCTCGTCCCGGGTGGAACCGCTTGGCCATCGATCCCTTTTCGAGGAACTCGAAGAGCCCTCCCGCCTGCGTCCCCGCCAGACCGATGGCGTGAGCCGTCTCCGTCTCGTCGAGATCGAGAATGCAACTCACCGCCGCAGCGGCCCCGAAACAGCCACACGTTGCCGTCGCATGAAAGCCCCGTTCGCGGTGAGAGGTCTGGACGGACTTTGCGGTCTGTACCATCCCTTCGTATCCAGCGACGATGGCAGTGATGAGTTCCGTTCCGGACGCGTTCGTTTTCTCAGCGGTGGCGAGTGCTGCCGGAATGACGGCACTCCCAGGGTGCCCGGCAGCACTTCTGTGTCCATCATCGACGTCTAACGCGTGAGCGAGCGTTCCGTTGGCGAGCGCTGCGAACTGTGCGGGCGGAGCGCTCTCGTTACCGATGACCGTCGCTTCGCCGCTATCGTACTGGTCGACGTAACTGAGAATGCGCTCTCCCGGCTCGGTATCGATCCCTGCATATGCCGCCGCGAGCGTGTCGACGAGCGCCTTTTTCGCCGCCTCGATCACCTCGTCGTCTAACGACTCGTACTCCAGGCCGGTACAGAACTTCGCTAACCGAACCGTTTCGCCGTCTTCGTGGCGTTGCTGGGTATTCTGTCCCATGGGTACTACATCTACTGCTCGCCTTTATAACTTTACCCAGGGATCGGTGGTGTACCAGTCCCGCACACGACTGCGGTATCCGCGGCGTGTCCGTTCGGACTATCTTACTCTCTGAATGGACGATTCGGTGAAATGCGACGGGGAGACAGAGGGAAAGTACATATATCTTCGTCAGATACAGAGTGGTGTATGTCACAACCACTGGACGGTGTTCGAGTCCTCGATCTCGGGCAGATCTATCAAGGTGGCTACAGCGGA
The DNA here is from genome assembly GCF_002572525.1 of Natrinema sp. CBA1119. Taxonomy (NCBI): domain Archaea; kingdom Methanobacteriati; phylum Methanobacteriota; class Halobacteria; order Halobacteriales; family Natrialbaceae; genus Natrinema; species Natrinema thermophila. Next base: position 115,367 of record NZ_PDBS01000008.1, read on the forward strand.
CTCCTCCTGTCGTTTTTAGGGGCCGATGTAGTCAAAGTCGAGCCGCCGTGGGGGGAGAACGTCCGGACGCGAAGCGAGGACGGGAAACCCCCACAGTACCAGTTCATGAACGCGACGAAACGGGGGATCACGCTCAATCTCAAGTCCCAGGAGGGAAAAGAGACGCTCAAGGACCTCGCCGCCGAAGCGGACGTCCTTCTCGAGAACTTTGCAACCGGGAAGATGGACGACCTCGGCGTTGGATACGACGTGCTCCGCGAGGTGAACCCCGCTCTCGTCTACGCACACGGATCCGGTTACGGCGACGACGGGCCATATGCCGAGTACCCGGCGATGGATCTGACGGTTCAGGCGATGAGCGGCGCGATGCATACCACCGGCTACTCGGATCAGCCGCCGGTGAAGGCCGGTCCGGCGATCTCCGATTTCATGGGTGCGCTTCATCTCGTCGTCGGGATCGTCAGTGCGCTCTTCGAGCGCGAGTCGACCGGAGAGGGACAGTACGTCGAAGTCGGGATGTTCGATACCATGTACCCGACGCTGGCGTCGCCGGTATCCTCGATAGTCGATCAGAACGACGCACCCCCGCGTACGGGTAACAAACACTCCGGCCTGGCCATTGCTCCGTACAACACGTACGAAGTCGAAGACGGGCACGTTGCTATCATCTGTATCTCCGAGCGCCACTGGGACGAGCTGACCGAAGTCATGGGGCGGCCGGAACTGTCGGACGTAGAGAAGTACTCGTCGAAGGCCCGTCGAGCAACGCACATCGAGGAAGTCGATGGCTACGTCGAAGAGTGGCTGGACGGGAAAACCAAGGACGAAGTGATGGAAATTCTCCTGGAGGCCAACGTGCCGAGCGCTCCGGTCAAAACGGTCGAAGAGATCATCGAAGATCCACACCTCGAGCACCGAAACATGATCAAACGCCTCCCGAACCAGACGGACGGGACGGACGAAATACCGGTGCCCGGCATGCCGATCAAGTTCTCGGACGCTGACGAACCGGATATTGAACGCGCTCCGTTTCTCGGCGAACACACCGACGAGATCCTCGCCGAGATCGCGCGCTACTCGGACGAAGAGATCGAGCAACTGAGAGAGAAGGACGTCATTTGAATCGGCGATCGAACTGCGGCGCGAGGCAGCGCTCCGATCGAAACGCACCACAGAAGGAATCTGAACGACACTCATGACACAATTTGACAAAATCGAGTACTCGGTGACGGACGAACGAGCGGAGATCGTCTTCGATAGGCCCGACGTTCTGAACGCGTTCGACGCGCAGATGTTAGAGGAGATAACCGAGGCGTTGTACGAGGCGATGACCGATCAGGCGGTCAGCGTCGTCTTGCTCACCGGAAACGGCCGCGGCTTTTGCAGCGGTGCCGACGTCAGCAACATGGACGGCCGCGATGACCGAGACACGCCGTGGGACTACCGAGCGCATCTCGGAATGGTCCAGAACGTCGTCCGACTGCTCTATAACGGGGAGAAGCCGACGATCGCGGCGATCAACGGACCCGCGATCGGTGCCGGATGCGATTTCGCACTCGCCTGTGACCTCCGAGTGGCCAGTGAGGAAGCCGTCCTTCGGCAACAGTTCGTCAACATCGGTCTCGTGCCCGGTGACGGCGGCGGGTGGCTCCTCCCTCGTCTGATCGGAGAGAGCAAAGCGAAAGAGTACCTGTTGACGGGGAAGGACATCACACCCGAGGCTGCACTAGCGGACGGACTCGTCGTCGACGTCGTCGAGGACGGAGAAACGCGTTCCACCGCACGCGAACTCGGCAACGACATCGCCGCGAAGCCAAGGACCGGTGTTCGCGGCACCAAATCGCTCGTAGACGTTTCTCAATCGTTCGAGGAGTACACGCAAGCGGCGTTCGAGCGACAGTGGGAATGCGTCAACGACGCGGAGCATTCCGAGGCCGTCGCCGCTATGCGCGAGGGCCGAGAGCCCGATTTCGACCGGGAGGAGTGATGGCTACCCTGTGACGACGGCGCTCGAGGGGACGAGAGCGCCGTTCCCGGGATCAAACGTACTACCGACACGAATAGCTGACAGGTCTCGTTTTATTGTCTATTTATCACTGGGGATAAGTCATCTTTATATATTATTAGGCATATGGTCTCTGTGTATGGCAGACAACCACAAGAGAAGTCGACGGGACGTTCTCAAATACGGTGGGGTATCGATTGCGGGTGCGAGTATCGCTGGCTGTCTCGGTCGCGATGGTGACGGTGAATATCCGAATCAACCGATCCGGATCGTCGTTCCGTTCTCGGAGGGTGGCAGTACCGATACGTACGCTCGACAGCTCCAACCGGCCCTGTCGGACGAACTCGGTGTCGAGATCCAGATCGAAAACGTTCCCGGCTCAGCGTCGCTCCGCGGTGCACAGGAGGCGTTCACCTCCGATCCGGACGGCTACACGTACCTGATGATGAATCCGCCGTCCACGCCGCTGTCCACGATTATCAACGAGACGGACTGGGATATCACCGAGATGAAGGGAGTCGCCACGTACGAGAAGACGGCGATTCTGGCCGTTGCGAATCCGGAACACGAAATCGAGGACTTCGAGGACCTCGTCAGCCGCTACTCCGGCGGGGAACTGAGCCAGTGGGCCGGCCAGACGGTGGGGAGCTACTACCACGTCGCATCACTGTACATGCGTCAGGCCTACGATCTCGATTTCGACGATTACATCGGGTACGAAGGAAACGGACCAGCCACGCAATCCATCGTCTCGAACGAGAATCCGGCCGGTATCTCGTCGTCGGGTGCGACGCAGGGATTCACTGAAGACGATCGACTCGAGGTCGTCGTCCAGCTCGGGAGCGCCGGAACTCCCGCCTATCCGGACACGCCGACGCTGACCGATCTCGGATACGACGACATGGACTTCCTCGGAAACCTCACTCGGACGTTCGCTGCGCCGCCGGAAACGTCGGACGAGAACATCGACACGTTCTCGAGCGCAATCGAAAGCACTCTCGAAGACGACGAAGTCCAGAGTTGGGGCGAGGAGACGGGAGCTAACTTCGTGTACGAAGGTCCGGATTCGACGGATCAGCTCATCAGTGACGTCGTCAACACGGTTGACGAAGAACTGGACGTCGAAGCCATCCGCGAACAGATCAACTGAGTCGACGTAGCGCTTCGAAACTGGATACAGGATCGATCGTTGGAATTGGATCGTGTACCCATTTTCCCCGAACGCGGTATCGAACGATAAGCTATATATCCGTAACTACGCATGGTGTTACCAGACATGGAATTGAAAGGTGGAATGAACATATCAGAAAGGAGCATTGATTACGCAATTAACGCACTGTTCCTGGCCCTCGCGATATACGCGTTCGTCGAATCGTTCTCGTTCACCCAATCGGCCCAAGTGTGGCCGCGAAACGTGAGCCTCTTCATGATCATCGGGGGGACGATCCTCCTTTTCAGAAGCTACCTGCCGGCGGTGGTGAAACCGATCGTCGAAGACAAATCGTTTTTCGATGGCAACGAGAGTCAAGAGATCGCGGACGAGGTCACCGGCGAGGAGGGAACAGAAACCGACTCCGAAGACGCGGCAGACGAACAGGACAGTCAGAGCATCGGTCGATACCCGATAGATAATTCCGTGTTCACGGCGGTGAGCATGCTCGGCTATATCACGCTCGGGTTCGCGATCGGTCTGCTCTGGGCGACGCCGATATTCGTCGCCCTCTACTGCTGGTGGTTCCAGAAACCGTGGTACCTCATGGGAATCCTCTCGGTCCTCGGGTTCGCGGTCGCGTACGGGTTCTGGGATCTGCTCTATCTCCCGATCGATCAGGGAGCGCTCACGGAGATGGTACTCGGATGAGTTTGCACGAACCGATCCTCGCGGGTCTCGAGATCCTGTTCAGCTGGCCGACCATCGGCTGGATGGTTCTCGGCGTTGTCATCGGCATCGTCATCGGTGCGCTGCCGGGGATGGGCGCCTCGCTCGGCATGGCGATCGCGCTCCCGTTGACCCTACCGTTGCAATCGGTCAACGCGCTCATCCTCCTCGTGGGGATTTACAGCGGCTCGATGTACGGTGGCAGTATCGCAGCGATTCTCATCAACGTCCCGGGGACGGCCGGCTCCGCTGCGACCACATTAGACGGCTATCCGCGCTCGAGAATGGGTGAGGCCAAGAACGCGATCGCGATTTCCGCCACCTCGTCCGCGATCGGGGGGACGTTCAGCCTGATTACCCTGCTCTTGCTGATGCCGATCCTGATCGAGGTCGTGTTGCTCTTCCAGACCCCCGAGTACTTCGCCGTCGCCGTACTGGGTCTCTCGCTGATCGTCGTCGTCGCTCGCGGGTCCATCGTGAAGGGGATCCTCTCGGGTGCGTTCGGCGTCCTCCTCGCGACTGTCGGTATCGCACCGATGACGCCGACCCAGCGGTACACCTTCGGGAGGTTACAGCTAATGGACGGCCTCGACTTCATTGCGATCCTGATCGGTCTGTTCGCGATCGCCGAGATGATCAAACTGGCGTCCGAAGGAACGATCGCGAAGAACGACGTCGATATCAGCGGAAACACCGTCAGCGGGATAAAGGAGGCGCTGTCGAAACCGGTGACGATGATCAAATCGTCGTACATCGGAATGCTCGTCGGTGCGATCCCCGGTGGGGGTTCGTCGGCCGCGAACTTCCTTTCGTACGGTGAGGCGATGCGCTCCTCGTCGAACCCCGACGAATTCGGGGAGGGCTCGACGGAAGGACTCGTCGCGTCCGAGGCGTCTAACAACGGCACGATCGGCGGCTCGATCATTCCGACAATCTCCTTCGGAATCCCCGGAAGCGGAGCGACCGCGGTGTTGCTCGGCGGCCTCCTGATGCACGGCCTCCGGCCGGGTCCGCAGCTGTTCGAGGCCCAGGCGGGGACGACGTACGCGATGTTGCTCTCGATCCTCGTCGGTAACGTCGTCATCCTCGCTGTCGGTTTGCTGCTCATCACGCGTGCGAGCTACATTACCAAAATCTCGACGACGACCATCATCCCGATGGTCATCGTCCTCTCGTCGCTCGGTGGAATCGCGCTCCGGTCGAACTGGGTAGACGTCGTGACCGTATTCCTGCTGGGCGTCCTGGGATACTGGATGATGCAGAGTAACTACTCCGTGATCGCGTTCGTCTTGGGAGCGATCCTCGGTCCGATCGCCGAGGAGAACTTCATCCGATCGCTCCAGTTATCGGACGGATCGTACATGATCTTCGCGACGCGCCCGATCACGGCAACGATCCTCTTGGCGGCGTTCCTCATACTCTTCGGCCCCATCCTGAAGCAGTTATACGAACGCACGTCGGGAGCGATCACCTCCTGACGATTCCGCGCTGCTAACAGCTTTTCTTTCCGTCGAAACCGAACGCCAGTATATCGCTCCGACCGTTGTACTGCCACTTGCACAGTACCCATCGGATTTATCGGGGTGCGAGCGAAGGAACAGGTATGAAGTTCGGCTTGCACCTGTTCGGACACCACACGAAATCGGAATCGCCCGCACGGAACTTCGAAACCGTCATCGAGCAAGTAGAGGCCGCTCGAGCGGCGGACTTCGACCTCCTCTGGACTGGACATCACTACCTCAGTGCGGAGAACCAGAAGTTCCAGGCCGTCCCAGCCCTCGGCCGGATCGCCGCGAGCGCGGGTGAGATGCACATTGGAACGTCGTTTTTGCTCCCGTTGCACCATCCGATCATCGTCGCGGAACAGTTCGCAACGCTCGATGCGATAACGGGCGGTCGGATCATCTTCGCCCCGGTGATGGGCTATCGAGACAAGGAATTCGATTCGCTGGGGATCGACAAGTCCGACCGTCTCGGACGGCTCATCGAGGGGGTTCAGATCATCAAGCGCCTCTGGACGGAGGACGACGTCTCGTACGATGGCAAGCACTTCCAGTTCGAGGACGCGACGATCGAGCCGAAACCCGTCCAGGACCCGCGCCCACCGATCTGGATCGGCGGCAACAAGGACAAGGCCATCGAACGAGCGGGGAAACTCGGTGACGTCTGGGTTGCCAACCCTCACGAGGACGAACCGACGATCGCCCGCCAGGTCGAAATCGCGGGCGAACCGAGCGGTGACGGTTATCACGGCGTGATGCCCGCTCGGCGCGACGTGTTCGTCGCCGAGACGGACGCCGAGGCCCTCGAGATTTATGGCCCGGAGATCAAGAAGTACTACGACTGGTACGCCCAGGAGGGGCAGGCCGAGGCCATGGAGAACCCCGACGCCCTCGATCAGCGACTCGACGATCTCAAGGAGGAGCGATTCATTATCGGCTCCCCGGAAACCGTTACGGATCGCCTGGTCTCCCTCCAAGAGGATGTCGGATTGGATTGCGTCCTGATGGGGATGCACCGCCCGGGCGTGCCACACAGCGACGTGTTGCGTTCGATCGAACTGGTCGGCGATGAGGTCATCCCGGCCGTAACCGATCGGCTGGCGACCGAATAGCGGCATACCGAGCCCGCGCAGTAGCGGTTCCCGTCTCCCGTCAGAAGACCCGATGGACGAGTTCCGACAGACAGACGACTGAGGGAACGTCCGTTATCGAAGTTCTCGATCCGACCGGAAACGGTGCCGCTTCCGCTCGTAAAATCACGCCTCGGTCGGAGCGGCTTGCGGAGCATCTCGAGTCGAGCGGCGCTCGGTTCGCTCGACGACTCGAAGCGTAACGCGAACCCGTTCCCGAAACTGTGGCCCGCACTCGACTGGGTCACGAGCCGGCACTCTGACGACACGACCTGTCGGAACCACCGACCGGCCGAATGACGCCGGATACCCCCAGAGAGGGATAACAGTAATAACGGTTCAGAGTATACAACGAGTATGTCAATACTTGCGGCAGTTGATCAGTCAGATCGTTCCGAATTCGTCGTCGAAGAAGCGGCGAAGCTTGCTCGAGCGTTCGACGAAGACATTCACGTTCTCCACGTGCTCAGCACCAGCGAATTCGTGAGTTTGGAACGGACCAGCGTCGAGAACGAAGATCAGGGACTCGAGGTCGACGAAGTACGGGAGGTGGCCGCAACGATCGCCGACGAAACCGCACAGGGCCTCGATCAGCGTTACACACCGGTCGGGCTCGTCGGCGACGCTTCGAAGGAGATCCGCCGATACGCGACCGAACAGGACGTCGAGTACATCGTGTTGAGCCCGCGAAAGCGATCACCGACCGGAAAGGCCATCTTCGGTAGCGTCGCACAGGACGTCATCATCAACGCGACACAGCCTGTCGTCACAGCCAGGGAGTAGCCGTCGTCGATTTCACATCCTGATCCATGAACACGTCCTACACGTACGAGCCGTCGGTCCGCCTTCGAGATCTCGATCGCAACGGACACGTCAACCACCCGGTTTACGCCGCGTACCTCGGCGAAACGCGAGCCGCGTATTACCGCGATGTCCTCGAGGAGGACCTCAGCGAACTCGACACTGTGATCGTCCACATCTCGATCGATTTCGTCGAGTCGATCGAATACGCGGACTCGATCACCATTGATGTGGCCGTCACTGAAATCGGCACCTCGAGCCTGACGATGGAGTACGAAATCCGCCATGACGACGGAACGATGGTCGCGACAGCGAAGACGGTACAGGTCCGGTATGGCAACGGCGGTGCGGAATCCGAGGCGATACCTGACACCTGGCGGCACGCGATCCTCGACTACGAGGACCGGGACGTATCGCGTTGATGGGCCCCGAATCGCCAGTTTCGCTGACCGGGGCCGTCATCGCCGGATCGAATTCGCCGTTCCGTCTCGTGGCGTTCTCGGCAATATTTTCTAGGTTGAGTGGTTTCATGGCACCCAGTAGGCAACAGTAAGCAGGTGCCCAACAGTAATTGTGAATCCCGTTTCGAACATTCGGCAGACGCTACGAATCCTCTGGAGTGACGGCCGCGGGATCGTCCTCGTCACGATCGCCACTGGCTGGTTCTTCTCGCTGGGGGTTCGGATGGTGTACCCGGTGTTACTTCCGCACATTCGAACGACGTACGGAATGGATCTCTCGACGGCCGGATTGCTCTTGACCGCGCTCTGGCTCGCGTACGCGATCGGTCAGCTCCCGGGCGGCGTGTTAGCCGATCGAGTCGGCGAGGGTCGGATCATGATGATCAGTTCCCTCGTCTCGGTCGGGATGATTCTGCTGATCGTCACCGCCCAGTCCGTGTTCGTCCTCTTCGTCGCGACGATTCTCTTCGGGCTGACGACCGCGTTATACGGGGTCGCACGGTTCACGTCGTTATCCCACCTCTATCCGAAACACGACGGCGCTGCGATCGGCATGACGATGGGTGCCGGCGATATGGGGAACACGTTACTCCCCCCGATCGCCGCGTTCGTTGCGACGGCGTTCGCGTGGCAGTACGGGCTCGGAATGGCCGTGCCGATGTTCGCTCTCACCGCGATCGGACTCTGGTACTTCGTTCCGTCGAAGACGTCCGAGACGACGGCAGTCGACTCCGTTTCGATCGAAACGGGACGCTACATCCTCTCGGAGGTCATGCGACCGTCGATGCTCGTGATGGCGACGATTCAGATCCTCGTCTATTGCGTCTGGCAGGCGCTGACCGGGTTCTATCCCACCTACCTCATCGAGATAAAGAACTTCCATCCAACTACCGCGAGCGCCGTCTTCGGGTTCTTCTTCGCCCTCGGCGTCGTCATCAAGCCGCTCTCCGGGACTGCCTACGACCGATTCGGTGCCCAGAAACCCCTTCGGGCGATGCTCATCGCGCTTATGGCGGGGCTGATTGCACTCCCGCTCGTGGACGGGTTCTGGGGCATCGTTCTCGTGACGATCCCTCTCAGCGGCGTTCTGGGCTACAGTGCGATTACGCTGACGTTCATGACCGGTGGATTACCCCAGGACATACAGAATACCGGGCTGGGAACGCTCCGCACGACCTATATGGCGGTCGGGGCGCTCAGTCCCACGTTCGTCGGAACCCTCGCGGACTGGAACTACTTCGACGAGGCGTTCTTTCTGCTGGCGGGACTGACGGGAATCGCTCTCGTCGTCTCCCTTCGGATCACGGCCGACTACTGACGACGACCGATCGTTCGCGCCCGTCTCGCGATCACGCGCCTTTCAATCCGCTGCCGGTCAACGGGAGAACGACGTCATCGTCCGGATCGAGTTTCCCCATCGTTCGGTATCGCTCGAGCGCCGCGAGTACGCTGGCGGATGTCGGCTCGACGTAGAACCCGTTTCGATGGAGCCGCTCGAGCGCCCGTTCGACCGCCGATTCCGTGACGGCGATCGCGTCGCCGTCCGTCGCTTCGATCGCCGCGACGAGCTGTCGCTCTCGAGCGGGACGCCGAATCTGGATGCCGTCGGCCAGCGAGTTACGCCGGGCGGAGCGGTCGTGGAACCGATCGGCGATCGGGGCGTATCCGGCCGCCTGTACGCCGAACAGTTTCGGTACCCGATCGATCCAGCCGGCCCGGAGCAACCGTTCGAACCCCCTGTAGAGGCCGAGAAAGAGCGTCCCGTGTCCGATCGGCGAGACGATCGCGTCCGGAACATTCCAGTCTCTCTGTGCCGCGATTTCGAGCGCCGCAGTCATCGTTCCGGCGTAAAACGCCGGCGACCAGGCGTGGCTCGCGTACCACGCGTCGCCGTTCTGTCGCGTGTCGTGCCCGTTCAAATCGGCCGAATCGGGTCGCGTCTCGCCGACGGCGTCGAGGCAGGCGCTGGTCACGTCGCTTCGAGAACCGGGCACTTCGATGACGGTCGCCCCGACGCGCTCGATCGTCTCACGCTTGCTTGCCTTTACGCCGGCCGGGACGTAGATCTCCGCGTCGATACCCGCTCGAGCGGCGTAGGTTGCAATCGCCGAGCCGGCGTTCCCCGAGGAGTCGTCGACCACCGTGTCGACGCCGAGTTCGACGGCTCTCGAGACGATCGTGGTCGCACCGCGATCCTTGAACGATCCCGTCGGAAAGACGTACTCGAGTTTGCACTCGACGCCGAACTCCGGGACGTCGACGAGCGGCGTGAACCCCTCGCCGAAGCTCGTGTGCCGCTCGATCGGGATGAACTCCTCGAACGCCCAGAGCCCCCGTCGGGTCTCGAGCTCTCGGAACGTGGGACGATCGCCAGCGGGTAGCGGCAACTCCGCGAAATCGAGCGCGTGACCACAGCGACAGCGCCACGGAACGTCGGCCGTCGCGGCGTACTCGGTCCCGCAGGCGCGACAGGTGAGCCCGACCGGGCGGTCGTTTCGATTTGAGTTCTCGGAAGACATGATGAAGACAGTCGAGACAACGAGCGACTGCACCCTATAATTTCGGTGTCGATAGCCGCGTTCACTGATTCGCCGGTGCCACGAGCGGTGGAGTCCGTCCGATCAGTAGCCGGTGACAGTGCCGTCTTTGCGCGGTTCCGTTGCGCCGGACAGCGTCTCCCCCCGTTTCCGGACGATCTGTGCCCCGCCGAACATCGACGGCGGGAGGACGCCGACGTCGTGGCCCTTCCGGGCGAGTTTCGTCTGATTCGGGAACCGCTCTTCGACGCCGAGCGTTCCCGACTCTCGGTACCGCCATCGCGGCGCGTCAAGCGCCGCCTGCAGCGGCAGGTCGTAATCGACGAGGTTCGCGATCATCTGGAGGTGCCCCTGCGGTTGCATGTAGCCTCCCATCACGCCGAAGGCCGCCCAGTCGTCCTCGCCGAAGTTGGCGAGGGCCGGAATGAGCGTGTGGAACGGTTTCTTGCCCGGCTCGAGACTGTTGGGATGGTCGGGATCGAGCGAGAAGGACGCGCCGCGATTCTGGAGGGCGATGCCGGTCTCGCCGGCGACGAGTCCGCTGCCGAAGCCGGCGAACCGGGAGTTGATGAACGAGACGAGGTTCCCGTCCTCGTCGGCGACGGACAGCAAGACGGTGTCGGCGTCCTCCGCGTCGGCGTTCGGAACGCCGACCGCGGGGTCCGCGATCGCCCTCTCACCGATCGCGGTCGCTCGTTCGGCCGCGTATGCTTTCGATGCCAACGGCGGAATCTCCTGAAACTCGGGGTCCGTCACGTAGCGGTGTCCGTCGACGAACGCGAGTTTCAGCGCCTCGACGAGCGCGTGCGTCCGTTCGGGCGAGTCGTAGGCGTGGTCGCCGGCACCGATCTCCTCGGCGATGTTCAGCGCCTCGAGGGCGATCAGCCCTTGGTTGTTCGGCGGGAGTTCGTAGATTTCCGTCCCGTTGTACGTCGTCGAAACGGGATCGACGAACTCGGGTTCGAACGCTGCAAGGTCGTCGACGGTCAGGAAGCCCCCCTTCGACTGAACTTCGTCGGCGATCGCGTCGGCGATCTCACCCTCGTAGACGACGTCGGCACCGCGTTCGGCGATCAATCGCATCGACTCACCGAGGCGGGGCAACGTCACCGTCTCACCGGCCTCCGGACTGTTTCCGTCCGTCAGGAACGCCGCTCGAGCGTGCTCGTCGGTGAACAGATCCTCGGCACCCGTCCAGTCGTGGGCGATCACTTCGGAGACCGGGTATCCTTCGCTCGCGTAGTGAATCGCCGGTTGGAGGGCGTCATGGAGCGTCTTTTCGCCGAATCGCTGGATGGTCGTCTCCCAGCCGCGGGCCGTTCCGGGAACGGTCACCGCGTAAGGACCGAGGAACGGCATTTCGACCGAATCGCCGGTAGCCGACCCGTCGACGGCGTACCCCCTCGATTCGGGGTAGTACCGGGAGAGATCGTCCTCGGACTCGAGTGCGTTCCGAACGGTTTCGATCGTCGCGTCGGCGGGCGCACCGCCACACGAGCGCATCGCTCCGACATCACCGTCCGCCGTTCGGTAGAGGGCGAAGACGTCGCCGCCGAGTCCGGTCGATGTCGGTTCGACGACGTTGAGCGCCGCGGCCGTCGCGACGGCGGCGTCGAAGGCGTTCCCGCCGTCTCGAAGTATTTCGATCCCCGCTTCGGCCGCGAGCGGTTGGCTCGTCGCAACCATGCCGCGGTTCGCGTGCACCGTCGACCGCCTCGATGTGAACCGATCCAGATCGATATCCATGAAACCTTGCTGTGAATCCGAATCCGTAAATCTCGTTGTACCGGCAATCCCTGTGGACCGCCCGATCGTGGCAACCGATTTTCGTTTTCGGACGCACGTCCGAAATGAATGGGCCGTCTCGACTTTTCCCCGAATCGATACCACTAAGATTCTTCATGAGAATCCTCTGGTAGCTCATATGCAACGTAAAGAGTACGACGTCGTTATCGTCGGATGTGGCATTGCCGGTATCACTGCCGGACTGCGAGCAGCGGAACGGGATCTCTCCGTCGCGCTCCTCGAGAAAGCCCCGAAAGAAAACCGCGGCGGTCACACGCAGTTTACGGAATCGTTCCGGATTCCGACCGCTGACATCGATCTCGACGTCGAGTTCAACGTTGAGGATTACACTGCTGCTGACTTCTACTCGGATATCATGAAAGTAACCCACTACCGTGCGGATCAGGATCTGGCGGAAGTGGTAACCCGGGAGGCCGCGGGGATGTTCGAGTGGCTGACCGCTCACGGCGTCGAGTGGGAGTATCAGGCACCCCACCCCGGATACACCGCCGGCCGCGTCTGGCTCGATGGCGAGGAAATGATCGACGAGCTCGTCCCGATCCTCGAGGAGAAGGGAGTCGACGTTCACTACCGGGCCGATGCCCGAGACGTGATCCGGGGAGACGACGGTGCCGCGGCCGGTATCGAAGCGTTCGTCGACGGCCAGCGGACGCGTTTCGAAGCTGACGCGACGATTCTGGCAGCCGGTGACTACGGCTCGAGCAAGGAGAAACGGACGCGCTATTACGGCCCGGGATACGGGAACATGAAGGTCCGCGGAAGCCGGTACAACACCGGTGAAGTCATCGAAGCCGCGATGGACGTCGGTGCGAAGTCCGACGGTGAGTGGGGCGACGCGCACATGGCAATAATCGACGCCGGCTCTCCCGACGTCGAGGGCGGAATCACCCGTATCGACGGCTACCAGTACGGACTCATCCTCAACCACGACGGCGAGCGGTTCGTCGACGAGGGCGAGGACGCACGAGCGCACACGTACGCGAAATTCGGTCGTCGGATCTTCGAACAACCCCACCACGAGGCGTTCATCATCGTCGACTCGAAGGTCGTCGACGACGTCGCACACATGGGCCCGTCCCGAGCGATCACCGCCGACTCGATCGAGTCGCTCGCTCACCGCGTCGATATCGAAAACGTCGAACGCGCCGTCGAAACCGTCGACGAGTACAACGCCGCCTGTGATCCGGAATCGATCGGCGACCACGACCCCGAAGTCCTCGACGGCAACGCCACTGAGGGCCTCGAACTGCCCAAATCCAACTGGGCGCTCCCGCTGGACGAGCCACCGTACACCGCGTATCCGGTCACCGGCGGGATGACGTTCTCGTTCGGCGGCGTCGCCATCACCCCGGACGCGGAGGTGCTCGACACCACGGACACCGTCATCCCCGGCCTCTACGGCGCCGGAAACGTCACCGGCGGGTTGTTCTACAACAACTACCCCGGCGGAACCGGATTGACGAACGCTGCCGTCTTCGGCAAAGTCGCCGCCGAAACCGCAGCAGAATACGTTAGCCAGTAACACCGATACACCGCGCGATAGCGCCCGCTGTCACGAGGAGCGGTTGGTATCCGTCTGCTACCGACAGGGACGGAGTCCTCCGGACGGTCGCGACGAATCCACCATCGTCGGACGGTCGCGACGAATCGACATCACCGGACGGCTGCTATCCTATCGATTCCGAACAGTCGTTTCTCGAGCGTTGGCTCTTGTCTCACACGTGCAGTTACCCCATCCCGCTGACTCGAGACTCGCCGCTCGTGACGAGTTGGCGACCAATCCTCACCGAAACGCAAAATACCGGGTCGAGAGTCGATCGACCCTTACGCGAACTTGTCGTCCGTCTCTTCGTCGAGTTCGACCCAGACGGTCTTCGTTTCGAGGTATTCTTCGATCCCGTCTACGCCGTTTTCACGCCCCCAGCCGCTTTCCTTGTATCCGCCCTGCGGGGCAGTAAAGCTCGAGTTGCCGTAGTTGTTGACCCAGATCCGCCCGGCGCGGATGGCCGAACTCACCCGATGCGCTCGACGGATGTCTTCGGTCCAGACGCCGCCTGCGAGGCCGAAGTCGACATCGTTTGCGAGGTCGATGGCTTCGGATTCGGAGCCGAACTCGATGACGGCGAGCACCGGACCGAAGACCTCCTCCTGGGCGAGGCGATCGTCGTTGTCGACGTCGGTGAATATCGTCGGCTGGAAGAACCGGTCACAGCCGTCGATGGTCACCGGTTCGCCGCCCGTCACGAGCGTCGATCCCGCCGCTTTGGCGATATCGACGTAGGACGCGACGGTCTCGAACTGTTCGTCGGACGCCAGCGGCCCCATCTCCGTGTTCGGATCCGATGGATCGCCGAGCTCGATCTCCTCGGCTCGCGTCGCGAGTTCCGCGACGAACTCGTCGTGGATGTCCTCGTGGAGGAGTAGTCGTGATCCCGCGGAACACGATTGGCCAGCCGCGGAGAAGATGCCGGCGAGCGCGCCGTTGATCGCGTTCTCGAGATTGGCATCGGGGAAGACGATGTTCGGACTCTTGCCGCCGAGTTCCATCGAGGTCTGTTTGAAGGTCTTCCCGGCCTGACTCGCGATGTACGAGCCGGTGTCCGAGCCGCCTGTAAAGCTGATTTTGTCAACGAGGTCGTGTGAAACGAGCGCTTCGCCGGCCTCGTCGCCGAACCCAGTAACGACGTTGACGACGCCGTCAGGGAAGCCGGCTTCGTCGATCGCTTCGGCAAGCGCCAGCGCCGACGCAGATGTCTTCTCGTCGGGCTTGAGGACGACGGCATTACCGGCCGCGAGCGCCGGCGCGAGTTTCCATGTCGCCAGCATCGTCGGCGAGTTCCACGGTGTGATCGCGCCGACGACGCCGACCGGCTCTTTCTCGGTGTAGACGTGTTTGTCGGGCTTGTGTACGGGGATCGTTTCGCCGTGAATCTTGTCCGCGAGACCGGCGTAGTACCGGTACCAATCCGGAATCGCCTCGTGTTGGCTGCTCATCTCCCGGATCGGCTTCCCGTTGTCTCGCACCTCCATTTCGGCGTGGCGTTCCCCGCGTTCCTCGAGTACGTCGGCCAGTTCGGTCAGATATTCGCCGCGTTCGGTCTGCGTCAGTTCCGCCCACTCGCTGTTGAAAACGGCCTCGTGCGCAGCGCTGACGGCGCGGTCGACGTCAGCAGCTAGCCCGCGCGGAATTTCGATCCACTCTTCGTCCGTGTACGGATCGGTACTTCCGAACCATTCGTTGGACGACGGCTCGACGAACTCGCCGTCGATGTACAGACGGTTGGCATCACTTGTCGACATTGCGTATCCCTTCTACTACGTTCACTTCATTGTTTCCCTGTGTGTGTGGCAATAGAGTGCGGTTTTGCGGCCAGTTAGCGTACGCGTTTCAGGGGGCCTCTCTCCGTGTCGCACATGTACAAACATATAAATAGCAGAATTTACATCGTTTCCGTATGGACTGGGAAGCGCAAGCCATCTCATCCCTCAAAGAGGCTAACGTCGATCTGGTCGCCTATCTTCCGGATACGGCGCTATCAGACCTGATCGAACGCGTCGAAACGGACGACTACTTCGACGCCGTCCCGATCGCACGGGAAGAGGAAGCCATCGGGATCCTCTCGGGGGCGTGGCTCGGCGGCCGACGAGGTGCACTGATCTGTCAATCGAGCGGACTCGTGAACACGTTCAATGCCCTGGGTTCACTGAGCAAACCGACGCGCATTCCGTTCCTCGGAATCGTCACGCACCGCGGCGGACTCGGGGATCACAACCTCGCCCATCGCCCCGCAGAGCATCCGTTACCGGAACTGCTGGATACGATCGGCATCCGTAACCACTGTCTCGAGGACGGCGTCGACGTCGAACGCCGAATCGAGATGGGTGCTCGCTCGGCGTTCTCGATGGAGGAGCCGTTCGTGATGCTTCTCGAGCGGACGCTCACGGAGGCAGACGCATGAGTGACCGAGCCGAGACCGAGTACCCGACGCAGTACGATTGCACGGAAGTCATCACTGAAACGATACCCGACGACGGCGTGATCGTCTCGAATCTCGGCGTCTCGTCCTGGACCCTTTCCGCGGTCGACGACCGCGACCGGAACTACTACATGAAAGGTGCGATGGGAACGACGACGTCGGTCGGACTCGGCCTCGCACTCAGCCGGGACGAACAGGTGACGGTTCTCGACGGCGACGGCTCCCTGCTGATGTCGCTCGGGTCGCTCACAACCGTGTCGAGGCAGGATCCATCGAATCTCGTAATCGTCGTTATGGACAACAGTGAGTTCGCGACGACCGGCGGCCAGCCGTCGCTGGCCGACGAGACCGATCTGGCCGACGTAGCCGAGGACTGCGGACTCGCCGGCTACGACGTCGAGTCGCTCGAGGAACTGGAAGCCGCCTACGAGGCCGCGATGGATCATCCCGGTCCCGCGCTCGTCAACTGCCGGCTGATCACGACCGAACTCGAGGAGTATCCAGACCCGGACTACGCTCACTCCTTCCTCAAACACCGCTTCCGGACCGCGCTGCTCGACGACGGGACGGAGTAGCGGTCGACGAGGCGCGACCCGATTTCCCCTCGTGACCGAAGTGATTATGTGTCCCTTCCAGCAACGGTACCTATGACCACAGACGAGTCCGACGGCCGTTCTCCGTCCGTTGCGATCCTGGGCGGTGGCGTTATCGGCATCTCGACGGCGATTTATCTCGAGTTGAGCGGTTACAACACGACGGCGTACACGGATCGCATCCCGTTCGAAACTGAGCCCGAGCCTGCCTTCGCGACGCCGTATGCCGCAGCGTCGGTACAGCCTGCGTCGGTCACGATGCGGGACCTTCCGCGCGTCTTTGCGGCGTCACAGGACGTCTTTCGCCTCCTCGCCGACGCCGGTTCGATGGGCGTTCGCCGCCAACCCCACTTCGTCCTGTCCGAGACGGATCGTCCTGATCCGGAGTACGCGCCTGCCGTCGACGGATTCGATCGTGTCTCCGACCTCGAGGCGTCCCCCCGCCGACCGGCTGCCGATACCGTCTTCGGCTGGCGATTCGACGCCTATTTCGCCGAGATGCCGGTCTATATGCGCCGGTGTTACGCGCTGTATCGTGCAATCGGCGGGACGATTACGAACCGGTCACTCACACGGACGGAGTTTCTCGACCGTCCCGAAGACGTTCTCGTGAACTGCACCGGACTCCGGGCGACCGAGTTGTTCGACGATCCGCGGCCGTTCCGCGCGGAGGTCGGTCATCAGGTAACCGCCGACGGGCTCCCCCCTGTCCGGGACGCGTCGGGGACCCTGTTCTCGTACAAGTACTTCCCCGACGAGGACGCGATCGGCGGCGACCTCGCCGGTGAGGTGTACGCCTATCCCCGCATGGACACGCTCGTCCTGGGTGGCAGTCGCATCGTCGCCGATGTTGAACCGACCGATCGGTGGGAGGGCGAACTCGAGGTGGCGACTCGTACGATCGACGGCGTCACCGTCCCTGCGCGAATCGTGGAGACGAACGCGGAACTCCTCGAGGCGTATGCCGGCGTGGACCTGCGTGACGCAGACCTCACGGGTCGGTACGGCTATCGGCCGGTACGCGACCCCGACGGCGACGGCGTTCGGCTCGAGCGCGAGCGGATCGACGGACGCCCGGTCGTTCACAACTACGGCCACGGCGGTGCCGGCGTTACCCTCTCGTGGGGATCCGCCGCCGAAACGGCGTCGCTGGTTCGAGAAGTCATCGAACCGGCCCCGCGATCGGTCGACGTCGATCGGGAGTTCGCCGTCGCCGAACGGCTCGCGGCGATGATCGACGGGGAGCGATAGGACGGAACCGTCGGTATCCGGACTCTCCTGCGACGGCCTCTCGGCGCGTTCGAATGGACAATCTATTTATCTCTCTGTCTGAACTCACGTCTATGCCCTACGACGTTGCCATCGTCGGCGGCGGCTGTGTCGGTTGCTCGGCGGCCAAACACCTCGCCGAACGATCGGACCTGGATATCTGCATCCTCGAAAAGGAACACCACCTCGCACAACACCAGAGCGGCCGTAACTCCGGCGTTTTGCACCCAGGATTCAACTACGAACCCGGTTCCCTGAAGGCTCGATTCGCTACCGAAGGGACGGCCCGGCTCAAGGCCTACGCCCGCGAGAAGGAGATTCCGCTCGAGGAGTTCGGCGTCGTCGTCGTCGCACAGGACGAGACCGAAGCGGCGCGTCTCGACGACCTCGAGGCCCAAGCCGAGCAAAACGGCGTCGATGCCGAGATCATCGGCCCCGACGAGTTGGCGGAACGCGAGCCCCACGCCGACGGCATCGCCGCGCTCTACTGTCCCGAAGCGGCGTCGATCGACTCGCAAAAGTATCTGTACGCGCTCGCGACCGAAATCGAGCGCCTCGGCGTCGACTTCTATATGGGCCATCGCGTCGAACGGGTTCGACCGACCGAATCGGGCCACGCTATCGAGACGAGTAACGGGACCGTCACCGCGCGATACCTCGTGAACGCCGCCGGCCTGTATGCCGACCGGATCGCCCATCAGCTGGGCGTGGGAACGGAGTACCAGGTGGTCCCGTTTCGCGGCGAGTACTACGAGCTGGTGCCGGAGAAGCGCCACTTCTGCGAAACGATGGTGTATCCGACGCCCGACCCCGACCTGCCGTTCCTCGGCGTTCACTACACGCGACGCACCGACGACAAAGTCATCGTCGGCCCGAACGCCGTCCTCGCGTTCGGACGCGAAGCGTATCGAAACACGCAGTTCGATCTCGGGGAGTTCGTCGATACGCTCCGATATAAGGGATTCCAGAAGCTCATCGCCGACCCGCAGATGCTCGAGGTCGCGTGGAACGAACTCAACAAGTCTTACCGGAAATCCGAATTCGTCACCGCGTCCCAGCGGCTGATCCCCGGCGTTCGCGAAGCCGACTTCCGACGCAGTTACGCCGGAATCCGAGCGCAGGTAGTCAGTGACCGCGGCGAGTTGGTAACCGATCCGGTGGTCGAGCGCGGTCCCGACTCGCTACACGTGCTCAATCTGGTCTCGCCCGGTCTCACGTCGTCGCTCCCGTTCGGCGACTTCCTCACCGATCGCGTGTTGGCCGATATCGAGGGGTAATCCGCTGTCAGCTGGTTCCACCAGTCCGCTGCCGGCCGAGAACTTCCTCGAGCGATACCTATTTGAAAGGGTCTCGCAAGGATAGTGTATGCCTCGAGTACAGCGCCCAGCACTCGAATCGTTTACCGAAGCACTGCTCGTCGCACTCGATACGCCCGAGTCGCTGGCACCCGACGTTGCCGACTCGCTCGTAACGGCCGACCTCCGCGGGCACAGCTCACACGGCGTCCGACAACTCGTCTCGAAGTACGCCGGCGAGATAACGGAGGGAAAAATCGAGCCGACCGCAGTGCCGCGCATCGAGCGGGAGGGCGAGCCGTGGGCGCTCGTCGACGGAGAACTGGCGTACGGCCAGCTCGCCGGCAAACTGGCCGTCGATACGGCGATCGACCGCGCCGACGAGTACGGTATCGGCCTCGCGAGCCTGAAGCGCGTCTCCCACATCGGTCGCGTCGGCGAGTTCGCCGAGCGCGCCTGCGAGGCGGGGATGGCGTTCGTCGGGTTCGTCAGCAATCCCGGCAGCGCGTGGGTAGCGCCGCCCGGGAGCGCGCAGCGCCGGTTTTCGACGAATCCGATCGCCATCGGGATTCCGACGTTCGGGGCGCTTGAATTCCCGCTCGTCGCCGACCTCTCGACGGCACAGGTCGCCCACGGCAAGATCAAGGAGCGGGCCGCCAGCGGAGAGTCGGTTCCCGACGAGTGGCTGGTCGCCGACTCCGGCGAGTCGATGACCGATCCGGCAACTTTCGAGGCCTCCGGCGAGGGAGCGATCTTCCCGCTCGGCGGGCGAACGGCGGGGTACAAGGGATTCAATCTCAGTGTAATGTCCGAGTTGTTGACCGCGAACGTCGCGGACGGCACTGTTTCGGGAATGTCCGACGTCATCTGGGGGAACCACGCGACATTTTTCGTCGTCGACCTCGAGGCGTTTACCGCTCGGGAACGGATCGCCGATCGAGCCGCTGCGATCGCCGACTACGTTCGTTCGACGGACTTCTCTGCCGACCTCTCACCCGGTGCCGCAGCGAACGGCGACGAGACGTTGCTCCCGGGCGAAGCCGAGCACACCGCGACCGTTCGGTGTCGAGATGACGGGGTTCCGTTTTCGTCCGCTGACGCCGAGTCGCTCGTCGAGCTGGCCCGTCGCGAAGGTGTCACCGAAGACGCGATCCCGGCTGCGTTTCGGTGATCCCTCGAGTTATAGTAGGCACTGAAAGTCATTGCACGCCTGATCGAACGACAGCTGTCCGATCAGTGTGTGAATCGTTTCAGTGGCTACTATAGTACCCAATGCGGATCGCGCCGCCTTGCTCCCTCGTCGACGGCCTCGATATCGTCCCGCTCACGGCTGGAACCCGACGCCGAGTCCGAATAATTCGGCGGCTTCCACAATCCCTAAGTAACTACCAGATAGGTTTTCGATACGAAACCCACTTCAATGGTCATGGCTGTCAACAAAAACGACCGCGCGATCGCCGGCTTCACGATGGCGGGTCACTCGCTGGTCCACTGGTTCGAGACGTCGATTCCGATCTTCCTCGTCGTCTGGCTCGCGGAGTTCGACGTCTCGGTCGCAGTGCTCGGTATCATCATCGCGCTAGGGTACGCACCGTTCGGGATCGGCGCGCTCCCGGGTGGCGTTCTGGCCGACCGATTCGGGCCGAAACGACTTATCTTCCTGTGTCTCGTTGGGATGAGCGCATCGTTCCTCGTGCTTGCACTCGCGACATCGATCTACATGATCGCGATCGGGCTGATCTGCTGGGGAGTCGCTGCGAGCGTCTACCATCCCGCTGGGCTCGCGCTCATCAGCACCGGCGTCGAGGAGCGGGGAACCGTCTTTGCCTGGCACGGAATCGCCGGCAACGCCGGTATCGCCCTCGGGCCGTTCGCTGCAGCGACGTTACTGATCATCGTCGGTCAGTGGCAACTCGTCGCGGCGCTTCTCGCGATTCCGGGACTCGCCGCCGCCGTCTATGGGCTCCGGGCCGATTTCGACCCGACTGCTGCCGCTGCCGCGGCCGAAGACGACACCGACGCAGACGGCTCCGAGCCGCTTTCCCTTTCTGAGTTCCTGTCGAACTCGCGAATACTGTTTACGAGCGCGTTCGCCGCCGTTTTCGTCATCGTCACGTTCGAGGGACTGTTCTACCGAGGGATGCTCACCTACCTGCCCGAGATCCTCCACGGGCTGCCGGCCATGGACGACCTGACGCTCTCGGCCGGTCTCGAGGGAATCGAGCCGGGTGATTACATCTACGTCGGTCTCCTCGTGGTCGGAATGGCCGGCCAGTACGCCGGCGGCAAACTCACCGACCGAATTCCGGTCGAGCGCGGACTGATCGCAATCTTCGCTGTCCTCTGTGTACTGGCACTGGTATTCGTCCCCGTCACGTCGATGGGACTGGTCCCGATCATCGTCCTCTGTGCCGTACTCGGCTTCTTCCTGTTCGCGATCCAGCCGTTCTACCAGGAGGCCGTCGCGGTCCACACGCCCGCCGATACCCGCGGACTCTCCTATGGCTACACCTACCTCGGCGAGTTCGGTTTCGGTGCGGCGAGTATTGCCATCGGCGGATTCGTCTTGGGTGGGTTTTCGACGGCAGTGTTCTTCGCCGTTCTGGCCTCGTTTGCGTTTATCGGAATGGCCCTCGCAGCAGGCCTGGTCGTCGCGCTCGATCGGACCGACTGGTGGCAACCGAACCTGCCAGACGCGGACTCGAGCGACTGATCCGCTGCGTTGCCTGATCTACCTACGAGAGCCCGGCCGCAGTAGCTGTCTTACCGACGGATTCAGTGACGCGTACTCGAGCGGAAGTCGACCGTCGACGCATACTGTAATCTCGCCTACAAAAGTATGATGGTGAATACCATTGAACGATAACCTAGTGAATGTATACCGTGATTGCCTCACGTGGCGGAACCGCTCGTCCGCGAACCGCACGCGATACGACGCGTACTGCAACCGGCTTCGGTCTCATCACGATGACTCTCTTCGCCGTCTGTTTCGTCTTGCTGGTGGACGGCCAATCGCCGATAGCAAGCCTGAATTCCGGACTCCCTCACCTCGAACTTGGCACGCTCATCGCAAGCGGTCACATCCCTGCGGCGAAAGCAGCTGTCGAGCGTGAACGAGAGCAGTTGACTCAGGAACGCGACGCGTTTCACCGATTCGTAGCCGATGTCGAATCGATCCCCGTCTCGGCTGGCGGTCGCCAGAGTCACACGCCGGTCGGTATCACGCGAGCAAACGTAACCGAAGACGAACTGCACAGCGTCCGTGCCGCCTACCGCCGTCGCGTCATGGACCTGAATCACTTCGATCAGATATACGGCGAACAGCTGTACGAAAATATAGCCACTGAACTGTCGGAAGACGTCGCAGCTGCCGTCGTTCACGGTGATCAGTTCTCGCCGCCGGTAAAGCAGGTAGTACTACAACAGGCCACGAGAGCCGGTATTCGCCGTGAACGGCTGGTGGAAGCGGTCACTACCGAGCGCGAATCGCTCGAGTATGCACAGGACCAACTCCAGGAGATCACAGGCGCTCTCGAAGACGAACCGACTGTGGCCGATTTCACACTCACTGAACTCTTCGAGTACGAGAGACGAGTCGATCAGTGGAAGGGGAAATGCGCCCGGTTGCTCCGTACTCGGCAACGCGACATCCATTCCGAGGATCGATTCCCATCGAAATTCGACATATCGTTCGTTCAACGGTATCTCTACAACGATCTCGAAACTGACTTCCCAGTGTTGACCACCGGTCTCCAACTGTATTCACGACTCGAGGTGCGACAGCGAGCAGTTCACGACGAGATCACGTATCGATGACTTCAGCTCCGGATCTGCCACGGTACGTCCGATTATTCCGATCGGGACGATCGTTAGAAGGTCGAATCCATGGACCCACCGTCGACGACGATGGCCTGCCCGGTGATGAAATCGGAGCGCGGGGACGAGAGGTATGCAACCAGATCACCAGTCTCCATGGGATCGCCCAGTCGGTCGGCCGGAATCGGTCGGGTTTTGTCCTCGAGGGCCGCGTCCATGCTATCGTACGATCCGTCCTCGACCGCCTGTTCCAGTGATCCCATCACTCGGGGCGTCTCGTGTGAACCCGGAAGCACGGCGTTCGCCCGAATCTCGGGTGCGAGCTCCGCCGAGAGCGTTTTCTCGAATCCGACGACTCCCATTCGAACCGAACTCGAGAGGACGTTTCCCGCGTTCGCCTGCTTTACGGAGCGTGATGTGATGTTGGTGATCGTTCCGCCGCCGTCCGCTGCGAGATGTGGTTCCGCCGCCTGAACCGAACGCACGACGCTCAGTACGAGCAGATCGAACGCGTCGTACCAGTCCTCCTCGGTCGCGTCCAGCGGCCCTACTCTCGGTGGCCCCCCGGCACTCGTCACGAGATGGTCGAGGCGACCGAACTCAGAGACGGTTCGCTCGACCAGGTTCTCGATATCAGCCGCGTTCGTCAGATCTCCGGGCTGCGAAACGACTTCACTGGTTGCGACCGCTCTGATCTCCTCCGCCGCATCGGCGAGTCGTTCTTCGTTCCGTCCGTTGATGACGACGTCAACGCCTTCCCGTGCGAGTGCTTTGGCCGATGCCTTGCCCAGTCCGCTGCTCGATGCAGTGATCAGTGCTGCGTTCCCATCGATCTGTAGATCCATACCGATCACTCTCTGCCGAGCTATCTTAAGAGTAGGTTGGATACACGCGCGAGTGTGTCTCCACAGAATCGCTCTCGAGTGATACCTCTCGGTACGATCGGAATCTCCTGTACGGTTCGTGGCGATCGCACCGATCAGTTGATATGGATTCCCGTTCGGTCACAGAAGTCGCGACTATCGAAGACGGGTTCGAAATCGAGAGACATACCCGGTCTCGTTCCGTGTCTTGTCGTCGTCCCCACGATCGAAAACGCCATGTGGAAGCCATGGAAACTACGTTTCCGCTGGCGCGACTGACCGTCGCGCTTTCGAAACAGTTTCTACGAACCGACACTGACATACTCTGACGAAACCCATTACACATGATTCGAGCAGTCATCGATCAAGATATCACGCCGACCGACCGCCTCGTCGAACAGCTCCCCGACGACTGGGACGTTTCCGTCGGAATCGAAAGCACCGAAGACGAAGCCATCGCCACGCTCGAGGACGCGACCATCGTCTTCGTCACCTCGCGGGTCCCCCTCTCCCCTCGCGTTGTCGCAGCGCTGGACGATCTCGAGATCATCGCCAAGCTTGGAACCGGGCTGGACAGCGTCGCCGTCGACGTCGCGCGCGAGCGTGGCATCGAAGTCACCTACACACCCGGCATGAACGCCCAATCCGTCGCCGAACACACCGTTATGCTGGCGCTCGCGACCGCACGACGTCTCACTCAGGCCCGTCGTCTCATCGAGAACGGGCAGTGGCGCGACGATATGCCGCTGGGGAACCGACTCCTGGGATCGACCGTCGGCATCATCGGCTTCGGGAACGTCGGCAAACGGGTCGGCTCGATTCTCAACGGGTTCAACGTCGACCTCCTGTTGTCCGATCCCTACGTTCCCGAAATCGATGCCGAACTGGTCGGCGGTACGAACGTCTCGCTCGAGGAGTTACTCGAACGCAGCGATGTCGTCTGTGTTACTGCCGAACACACCGAGGAGACCCGGGGCCTCATCGGACGGGCGGAACTCGAGCGAATGCAGTCGTCGGCCCTCCTCGTGAACGCCGCCCGCGGCCCGATCGTGGCCGAAGCGCCGCTCATAGATGCGCTCGCTGACGGGACGATCGCGGGTGCCGGGATGGACGTCCACCAGACGGAACCGCTCGATCCCGACTCGCCGCTCCTCGAGATGGACAACGTCGTCCTCACACCACACGTCGCATCGATGACGATGGAAAGTCGCCAGGAAACGATCGACCGACTGGTAACGAACGTGCTGTCGCTGCGCGACGGTACAGCGCCCGCTGATCGGTATCTCGCGCCCAGCGACGGAAGTACACTGTCCGAGTAAAATCCGGTCTTCGTCGCCGGGGCCGCCCACGTCGAACACGACCAGTCCGCGCTCCGGTTCGACGCCGACCGGATACCACGTTCGTTCGTTGCCGAAACACTCCGTTTCGATCGGAATACGGAGACGTTAGCACGTACTTCCATGTGGTACTGCGTCGCTCCCAGTTTTTATTTCTTCAACGGACATCGACGCTCTCATCGGCCTTTCCGCCACTATTTGTTATCAAGGAGACAAAAGATATTTGATCTACCTTTGTGAACCGATATCCGTGCTTAGCGAAATCGATCACATCGAAATCGAAGCGAGCGACGCAGACGAAATGGCGGCGTTCCTCGAAAAGCTCGGATACGAACACCTTCGCAAGACGGACCATCACGGCACGTCTTACGAACTCGGCCCTGCAGACGGTGACGGTCCGATCTTCGAAATCCACACCGTCGAAGGCGAAGAAACGCCCGGTATCAATCACATCGCGTTTTCGGTCGACGAGATCGAAGACGTCACCGAGGAACTCAAGGACGCAGACGTCGATCAGGTGTCCGATCCGTACTACGTCGACAAGACCGGCCGGACGATCACGAACTTCCGCGATCCCGACGGACGGCGGTTCCAGGTCGTTTCCGACGACGAATAACGCTCGACTGACTGCATCGATCAGCGACCGGTCAGCTTCGTTTTTTGCCAGCTGCTGCGATGTCATTAAGCGCCGTATATCCTCCTCTCGAGCCGTAATTCGCCGGAATACGCCGTGTAATTCAAAACCTATATCGGGGTGCGTGAGAGACGAGATCTACACCCATGGATCAGTCCAACACGTTCCGTGTGACGATCGAAAACGGCGGTTTCGTACTCGGAGCCCGAGCGGCAACGTTCTCGCCGACGACGGTCGAAGTATACGGCGACCTCGGTCTCGATTTCGTCTGGCTCGATTTCGAGCACGGCGGGCCGAGCCCGTACGATAGCACGCTGTTCGAAAACCTGTCTCGAGCGGCCGAAGTGAGCGGCACCGATCTCTTCGTCCGGATTCCGTCCGGTGACCCATCGCTCATTCGGAAAGTACTCGATGCGGGCGTTCGGAACCTGCTCGTTCCGCGAGTAGATACGGCCGCGGAGGTCCGGAAAGCGGTCAAAGCGACGCGGTTCGAGTACGACGGCGGGCCGGGAGAGCGCGGGAAAGCGAGTTCGCGTGCCAGTACCTGGGGGAACGCGGAGAACTACGTCCGAACTGAGGACGAGGAAGTCTGTCTCGGCGTGATGATCGAAAAGACGACCGCCGTCGACGAGTTAGACGAAATCGTCGAGATTCCCGATCTTGGGTTCGTCTTCATCGGGCCCTCGGACCTGTCCGTCCAGATGGGGTACGCGACGGACCGGAACAATCCCGCGGTCACGGAACAGGTCGAAACAATCAAAGAAACCTGCCGAGATGCCGACCTTCCGTACGGCTGTATCGCTAACGATCCGGCCGACGCGTCCGAAGAGATCCGAGACGGTGCCCAGATCGTCCGGATGGGCGGCGACCTCTCGTCGGCACAACAGGTCCTCGGCGACCGTCTCGAGCGGATCTCGGAGCGGTGAGCGAAGGCGGATCGGCCACCTGGATCGCATTCGATCGATAGGACGGCCGCACCGATTCACAGCACACCGATCACATACCATCATGCGATCAGCGATGACGGATGGTCGGCGACTTCTCTACCGCCGCTCGATGGCTTATCGGTCTCGAGCCGGTACCTATCGAAGTGACTGGCGGCTGCCGAGCGATTATATACGAGTCTCGCCTAGGAGACGGTATGTCTTCCAGTCCCGCGATAGCGGACGTGTTCCCGGAAGTCGACGAGATCGAACGCGACCGGTTGCGAAAGATGGTACTCGAAGCCTGGGACAGCGCCGTGGCCGACGGTAACTTCGACGATATAACCGAGGTTCCGTGGTGGCCGCCACACGAGAACGTTGTCGGTGCGGAGAACCAGATTCAACATATCCGCGACGTAACGGCCTGTGCGATCGCGATAACCGATACGCTGACGCGGCGTCGGAGCGGTCTCTCTATCGACAGGGACGCCGTCGTCGCGGGTGCTCTCCTTCACGATATCAGCAAACTGTACGAAATCGAGGATCGCGAACTGACGGCACACCATGAGCTGCTCCCCCATCCCCACTACAGTATCCACCTCCTGAACGAAATAGGGTTCTCGACCGAGATTCAACACATCGTTCTCGCTCACAGCGGCCGATCAGGGGTTGCTCCAAAGACGATCGAGGCCAAAATCGTTGCCGTTGCCGACGAAATCGCGGTCGATGGAATCTTCTGGGAATCCCTTCATCGACTCAAGGAGTGACCGTTCCGATCGCGCCGATTTCGATTCCCGGTTCGTTTCTCGTGTCGTATTCAGATACGTTGATTCTACGCGAAGTCGAACGATATACGCCACTCATCTGCCGTTTCCGTGTACGCGTTGCTAAAGCAATTTGAAAGTAGAGTGGTTTGTCGTTTTACCTTTCCAAATACATGTCTACTGGAATTCTTATTTCTGGTATAAAACGTAATGGAATATACCCTCTGTCGTTGGCAGGTGAGTTCAGTTCTTTGTCGCCGTTACCGAGAAACACGGCGTCGTCGTCACGCTTCTCGCACAGTTCCGCAGCGAATAAATCCATATCACCTTGGTTTTGGTCGGTTTGAACTGTGTGTGGAGTCATTCGTTCGATTCGGGACAGATCACAGCGTACAGCCCGTACTGCTCGCCGTTGAGTCTGCTCACGGGTTCGTCGATCGCAACATGATTCGGATTCCGATCAGAACCGTGTTGTAGATCGGCTTTGTGAGCCCAGCTATGGACGGTTGATCGAGTCCGCCAACACCGAATATCTCGGACATCAGAACAGTATTTGAAAGCGAGAGATGAGCAGGATAGAGCTGAATAGCACGCTTCATCAACGGTCGCGGTGTTCCCTCTTGTAAATTACTTTGAAAGTGTTACGCCTCACTCCTTCAACCGTATCTGAACACCGCCTGCAATGGTTCGTTCCATGTACTCGTTTCGAGTCAGAGCCATTTATACTTTCACAGATATAGGTTCTGGATAATAAACCAACAATCGTTATTGACCACCGTATTCACGCCACTGAGTGACACGGTGTCTCAGTTCCTGCCCGAAACGGAGCAGTGACTCGCTTCTGCGGTAGCATCCAAAACTCGACAAAGCCGTCGATACAAACGCACTCTCACGTAGTGTCCCACTTCGTTTGCAGATGCGTACTCGACAGTGCCGCATTCCGGATATGAGGAATCAATACTGAAGTGTATGACTGTAGAATCGTATTTCAACGGATCATCCCGAGAAAAGTTCTGTCGGACGGGAATACGCATGACTGGGCAGGTGTCCCATACATTAAATACGTCCGTTCGTTCTCGGAATCCTTAACTACTAACACACGGTATTTTCGATATGCACGATCTCACTGGCTTCCAGCGCGACCTGCTGTACACGATCGCCGGGCAAGACGACCCACACGGCCTCGCGATCAAAGACGAACTCGAGAACTACTACGAGAAAGAGATCCATCACGGCCGCCTCTATCCAAATCTCGACGAGGTCGTCGACAAGGGACTCGTCGAGAAGGGCGAACTCGACCAGCGGACGAATTACTACACGATCACGGCTCGCGGTCGGCGCGAACTCGAGGCTCGCCGAGAGTGGGAAGATCAGTACGTCGACGAGTTGTTCGCTGAATTGGAGTAATGGATATAGTAGCCACTGAACGTCATTGCCCACCCGATCGTACGACGGCAGCGCGGTTCGGGGCGAGCGCGGTTCGGAGCGAACGAAGTGAGTGAGAACCGCGGAGACGCGAACGGCGAGCAAAGCGAGCACCTCGAGTGAGAACCGCGGACTATATGATCGGTGTGTAAACCGTCTCAGTTAAAACCCTATTAGATAGACACGAAGCGGTGCCGATTCGTGTCTTTTCGAATTACGACGTTGTGACTTTATTCTCACCATATTCTCCGTAAGAGTAATATGGAAATGCTGCGACTAGTCCCAGTAGAATTGGTACCCATGGCGGAAGACTTGAAAGTGGAATAAACATCACGAGGAGGACTGCTACCTGCGCAGCTATTATTTCTAATCCAACCATTTGATGAGAGCACAGAGCCAATCGACTGCATTCAGCCCAAACTGACGTCAAGGTACAGCATCACTATGACGCCAGCCATTACCCCGAGCGTGGCGGTCCGCTCGTAGCCACGCGTATGAGTCTCAGGGATAATTTCGTCGGAGATTACAAACAGCATTGCGCCCGCAGCGAACCCCATCGCATATGGCAGTAGTGGCTCGACAACATTAACCGCCAGTGCACCCAGCACTGCGAGCGGGATTTCAACAATCCCCGACCGCAACCCAGCGAAGACAGCATAGGAGCGACGATCTAGCCCAGCGTTGATCGCAGCCACTGAGACGGCAAGCCCTTCAGGGATATTTTGGATGCCGATTGCCAGCATCAGCGTAATTGCGTTCTCGATGTCCCCAGAGCCGAACCCGACGCCTACTGCCAGCCCCTCGGGCATATTGTGAAGCGTGATCGCTAAGATGAACAGCACGACGGGGACCAGTCGCTCGTTAGCGACTGGGAGTGTCGTGCTTGGGTTGGCTTCGTCTGTTCGTCTGCGCCCGGTCAACAGATAGTGTGCGTGTGGGACGAGCCTATCGGCTTGATCCAGAAAGATGACGCCGAATACGATGCCCACCAGCGTCGGAATCGGATTTCCACCAGAGTATTGCTCTATTCCGGGGATGATGAGACTCGTGAAGGCTGCGGCCAACATCACACCAGCTGCAAACCCGAGGGCACCATCCAGCGCCCGTTCCGACGGGTCTCGCCAGACGAACACCAACAACGCGCCGAACAAGTTGAGTCCCGCGATAACAATGCCGCCGACAAACCCCTGAATTACGGGATTTTCACCAGCGACACGAACAAATACCTCAGCTACTGAAACCATCGGTTTAGTATCTGATCCACATTCACTGGGATAAGTATCCTGTTGTTGGTCTAGATTTGCACGCCCAGATCCGTTGCAAGACTCGTCAGAACGTCACGGATGCGACCTGCTAGGGACAAGCGTCTCGATTCCACCGCGGAACTGCGAGATTTCCTCTCGCAAAAATATAGGAACTCTTGGCCTTGTTGAAATTATAAATACCTAATATATTCTGGTGTGAATTGCTAAGTACAGCCTAAGGAGTTACCGCTGGGCTCGAGTCACACGGAGTGCCCCCGCGAGCGACCACCGGGAGCGAGCGGCTTTTTTAGCGTAGAATTTTGCAAGCGGTTCGAGCGATGAAGGGAGCGAGATCGTTCAAAACGGCTCCGCCGTTTTGTGATGCGAGAACTCTCCGATTTCTCAGCAACCCGCAGCAAAAAGGTACGTAGAGCTACTTGTTGGCTATTCCACTACGGATACTGTCTACATAATGCGGATTCAAAAGATAACTTAACCGACAACTTACACGTTTAGGACGTATCTGACTCGTCCTCTGGTGACGGGGGACGCTGGGATAGCTCGTCAAATCGCTGTTGGGCTTGCTCAGAGCGGTCCACCGTCTCACGTTCTTCGTACGTGATGTCGATCACTTCTTCGTCCTCGAGTTCGACGCTCACTACTGCATCGACGTGACGAGCGTCTTCAGGGAGCCGCTCCGTGTCGAGGACTGCTTGGTCGACCGTGTCGCCATCGTCCTCGAGCAATAAAACCGCGAGGTCGTCCTCAAACCGGTCCAGGACCGCCGTATAGATTCCGTCGGGTGTCATCAGTATTCCTCCTCGAGTACGACAGTCCCGCTGTCGTTTCGTACGGTAACGGTATCGCCGCCGTTGTTCCAGACTGCGCGGCCCGAATCCCAATACAGATCGCTCGATGAATCCGTTCCGCTGCCGGTGTGGAGGGTGACCTGTGCGCCCGAATCGAGCGCGAACCCGTTCGGGAACGTGTAGGTGTGGCCCGCTTCATCGGCGACCGACCAGCCGTCGAGCTCGAGCGGTTGGTCGCCGGTGTTTTCGAAGACGATATACTCGTCGTTCAGGTTGTCGCTCTCGTCCCCGGCGGCGTCCTCGTGGATCGTGACAATCGACAACGCTCCCGCTTGGTCTGTCGGCTCTGTTGGGTCGGTTTCCGTCCCACCATCGGGCACGGCCGGTGCTGTCGTCGACTCCGTGATCGAGATCACCGTTCGACTCTGGAGGGCATCGTCGACACCGGGTTCGATCGGCTCCCCGTCTCGAAGTGCCAGCGGCGCAGTTGGTGCATCGCGCTGGGTCGCGACCGTGATCGCGGACCCGTTGCTCGTCAACCGGACGGTCCCATGCGTCGCCGTCCAGTAGGTACGAATCGACTGCTGGGAAAACCGATCGAGGACCGACTCGTGGGGATGGTCGTACTGGGAGTCGTAGGCGCTCGAGACGACGCCAATGCGCGGGTCGGTCACGTCGAGAAATTCGCTCCCTGAACTCGAGTCACTGCCGTGATGGCCAGCACTCAAGACCGTCGCATTGAGGCCGGCCCCGTATTCGTCCACGAGGAACTGCTCACTGGCCGTCTCCCCGTCCCCGGGAAGCAGGAAACTCGAGCGGCCGAAGCCGAGCCGGAGGACGATACTGTTCTCGTTTCGATCTCCGTTTGCGAGATACCCCTCAGGCGGCACGAGCACTTGCGTTTCGACCCCGTCGAACGGAATCGGGTCACCCGCTCGCGTCTCGTACAACGTCACGTTGTGTTCGTCGATCGCATCCAAATATCCCGTATAGGTCTGGGACGTCGACGTGATCCCGGGATCGTACACGGCACCGATTCCGTTGCCTTCCGTTTCGAAGTAGTCGATGACGGCCTCGTGGCCGCCGATGTGATCCGCGTCGGCGTGCGTCGTCACGAGGTAGTCGATTCGATTGATATCGTGCGTTCTGAGATAGGCGAGCACGTCTTCGCCGTCGTCGGACCAGTCCCCCGAATCGATGAGCATCGTCTCGTTCGTCGGGCCGACGATCAGCGTACTCGAGCCTTGGCCTACGTTGATGAAAGTGACCGACAGGGTGCCGTTCGGACTCGCTGTTCGTTCGTCCCCTGTCTCACCCGGCGATTCAGGTGTTGGCCCTGTCGTTTCATCCGGCGACGTCGCTTCGTCACTGATCACTCCACCACACCCTGCGAGAGTGACGAGGACGACAACGGCGAGTACGCTGAGGACACGTCTTCGCATCATGGGATTATCACAGGACGGAGCTGCATAGGTGTACCCGTCATCGACGACGGAGAACGGACCGCTCTCACACGCGGCCGCTCGAAATCGATCTGACCGTCGCCTCTCGAGGTGACGAACTCCCGCTCCTCGAGTACGCCCGTAACCACGCTTCGTCTCAGGGAAACGGGACGGCCAGCCGACGAGGCGCGTCTGTATACGGAATACGGTTGCCGAACCCGGTCTGTGCCCAGTGACCGAAATGAGACTCGAGGGGAGAGCGGTTAGAAGTAGAGATCGCCGATGCGATCGGCGGTTCGCAGTGCGAGCGCCTGCCCGGTATTAGTCGGATTCGGGCCGCCGACCCCGTTCGCCAGTGCGGAGTGGTCCGCGACGAACAGCCTCGAGACGTTCTTCGCCTCGGCGTTCTCGTCGAGGACCTTCCCCATTCGCATCGTGGACTGCATGTGGAGTAGCAAGGGTGGCCACTCGCTGCGGTGGACGTGTTCGGCGCCGGCCTCCCGATGGATGTTCGCGGCGATACGGGCGAGCTCGTCGCGCTTCGCGTCGTCGTCCGGGTGCGGCTCGTACTTGACCTTCGGAACCGGCCCGTGCTCGTCGCTGAATGTATTGTCCAGCGAGACGCCGTTGTCCTGGCGCGGGAGGTCGTCGGTGAGAATCAGGAGCGCCTTCGTCTGCCTGTAATCAGACATCTTTCGCTTGAGATCCTCGCCGACGACGTAGCCGCGGGTGTCCCACGGCTCGCCGGGGTCGACCGGGGTGTCGAAGCTGTACCCGGCCTCGGTGAAGAGGTAGTCGGCGTAGGAGACGAGGCCGGGAGACATGCCGATGTCTTCCATGCCGCCGACGCCGGGCTTGTCGAACCGAACTGCAGAGTTGTGCCCCACGTATGGGTCCATGTGTTCGTTCTCGGGGTTGATCTCAGCGACGGTATCGTCGTCGTAGACGCCGACGACCCAGTCGAACCAGTGGGTCGTGAGCCCCTTTCCGACCCAGCCGTCGTCCGGCAGGCCCGAGTTGAGCCAGAGCCGCGGCGACTCGATGCAGCCGGCAGCGAGGACAACGACGTCGGCCGAAACGGTTTGTGAGGAGCCCGACCAGGAGTCGCGGAACGTGACACCGGTCGCCTCTATCGTCCCGAACCCGTCGTTCGTCTCGATATTCGTGACGAAGGCGTTCGGGCGAATCGCGACGTTCCCCGCGTCGGAATTGTCGTTGGTGTCGAGCGCTCGCGGAACCCAGCTCACGTTGGCAGACTTCCGAGACTTTTCGCGAACCGGTGCGTCGACGGGTGTCGATCCACCCTGGAAGTGGTCACCGACGAGCGTATCGCCGCGGAACCCGTCGTCGTAGCTGAACGACCCCTCGTAGTCGGCGTCGAGCGGCTGGTTGGTCGGCGTCTCCTCGCCAGGGTCCGAGACGGCGTTCGCCTGGGGTCGCCAGCCCGTCTCAGTGACGTTTTTCGTGTCGATTCGTGGGTAGCCGGCGTTCGTCGCACCCTCGATGAACACCTCCTCCTTGGCTGTCATCGGCGCTTGCTGGGTGCTCGTTACTTCTTCGTTGAGCTGGTAGTACGGGACGAGTTCCTCGTAGGAGATGGGCCAGTGGTCTTGCTCATCGATGGCGTGGGGGTATGCTCGAGGGTGGTTCGCGAAGTAGTGGAGCGAGGTGCCACCGACCGCGCCGACTTGCCAGATGAACGCGTTCTGGTGGAGGTTCCGGAACCACGGCGCTCGCGAGTGGTCCGCCGGCCCCACGCGGAGGTATCCGTGGGTGGGGTCGTTCGCGTCGGCTTCCCGGTGGGTGAACTGCTCGTCCAGGAGCTTTCCATCGAGGTCGTCGGGATCCGTGCTCACTGTTCCGCCGGCATCGGCGTGTGGCTCGGGCCACTGGTCGTTGCCGTGCCACGGCCCTCCCTCGAGGATGAGAACGTCGAGGCCGTGCTCGCGAGCGAGTCGTGACGCGGTGGCGGGACCGTCCGCACCGGCACCGATCACGACGACGTCGGGATCGTTCATCAGGTGTCACCCCCGATCCCGTCGATGACGTCGTCGCCGGTCAGATCGTCCGGAAGCTTCAGGTTCTTCGCTTTCGGATCGCTGAATCCGCCCGGAACGGCGTGGCGCCAGTCGGCCGCGTGCCCCGGGGCCGGCCCCGGATAGCCGCTCTGCTGGTGACTCTGGACCGCTCCCGGTTCCGTCTGCATCTCGCGTTCGTTGGGCGTGTTCGTCTTCGTGTCACCGTATCCCGACCACTCGGTGTAGTACCCGAAGCCGTGGAGGCCGTTGACCGCCATGACGACGTACTTCAGGATGCCGGCGTCGGGCACGAGCGGCGACAGGAGGTCGTCGAGCGTGTCGATGACGCCCCCGTCGATGATGGTCCACAGGCACCGCAGCCGGTCCTCTCGAGAGAGCCTGGTGAACGTCCCGCCGCCCGGGAACTGCTCGTTCGGCGAAACGGGATCTTCGTTCTTTCCGAGCGCGACGAACTCCGCGGCCACGAGGTCGAACACGAGCGTGAAGAGCGCCGCGTAGGGGTAGTTCTGGAGGACGCGGTGGACGGTCTCGTTGGCCGTCTCGACGACTAGATCGAACTCGGCCACCCCCTCGGTTGTATCGTCGAGGTCGGCAAACCCGATCTCGACGCGTTCGATCGGTCCGAACGTAAGATGGTCCTCGAGCGCTTCGCCGTCCAGATCGAGGTCCAGGAGGCTGATATCTGCGAGGTCCAGTAGCGCATCCAGATCGGAGCCGAGCCCCGTCGTATCGACCGTCATCTCGAACAGGCTCCGCGGCATCTCCGGTCCCGAATCGCTTGAGAGTGTATTCTCCAGGAGGTCATCCTTCTCGGTCACCATCTCGGCACGGATCTCCTGAAAGTGGTTGAAGTCCCAGATGAGGAACTTCTCTAACTCGACGTCGATACCGCCCGGAACGTGCTCCGGCCCGAGTTCGTCCTCGAGCTGTGGTGTCCGTGGCACGATCGCGTCGACGATCGATCGGTACGTGTCCGCAGTGTGCGGGTCACTCTGCAGTGGCGAATCCATCGCTGCCTGTGCGGTTGCGAAGGTCGCGTTCGACATGGACAGCGCTGCGAGTCCGCCGATGCCCTTCACGACTCCCCGTCGGCCTATCTGACTCCTATCGTTTTCTTGCATGGTGTGTCCGGGCCACGCCAGCAACTATCGGTCAGTCACTGTGTGACTCCATCACAACTGAACCAGAAGATAGCGTATAAATCTACGCAACTGATATAAACCACATTATTATAGAGTTACACCATCGTAGATATACTCTCTATAGGCCGATAATACGAGCTCATATGCTTTATAATGCCTTTTCTACCCGTCTTAGAGAATCTAAAACATTCGATTTGTGGCAACGACATTTGCATGATACTTTCTGACATCTATACTATTGATGGCGTGTGATTGGGGCGGTTCCGTCCCACAATGTCGCACACTTTCAAGGGATGTCGACACCCACGGGGGTACATGGACGAGGACCCATCGGTCTCGATCAACGCGATAAAACGGTCGTATACGATCGTCGATGAGATATGCGACCGTGACCGGGCGGGGGCAACCGAGCTCGCGGACGCGTTAGGGCTGCCGAAGAGCACCGTTCACAACCACCTCCGCACGCTCGCGACGCTGGGCTATCTCGTCGAAGAAGACGGGACGTACCGCCTCGGGGCTCGATACCTCCACTTAGGGCAGAAATCGCGGAACTCGCGGGCTGTATTCCAGCACGGTCGCGACGCCGTCGAGGCGCTCGCAGCGCAGTCCGGCAGATACTGTCAACTCGCCGTCGAGGAAAACGGAGAGACGGTAGTCATTCAGTCTACGCGGTGGGTGCCCGACGAGGGAGCCCGCCCCGCTCAACAGACGTATCCGATGCGTGCACACCTCCACACGAATGCGCCGGGCAAGGCGCTCCTCGCACACCTGCCGTCCGAACGGATTACGGCGGTGATCGATCGGACGGGTCTGGATTCCCGGACGGAACTGACCGTGACGGACGAGGACGACCTCCGATCCGAACTGGAGACCATACGCGAGCAAGGGTACGCCGTCGATCGGGGAGAACTCGTCAGTGGAATGCTCGGTGTCGCCGCTCCCATCGCGACCGAACGGACCGTTCACGGCGCAGTCGCCGCGTACGGCGCTGGCCACGAGATGCGAGAGGCACTCGACGAGGGGCTCCCCGACCTCGTTAAAGAAACCGCGGACGACATCAGGGCAGACATCGTCTTCGATAGCCTCGAGTAGGCTCAGTCTCGAGAAGGGGTTTGCTCCGGGTCTCCATCACGGAGTTCACTCGCACGTTCGTCCCACAATATGGTACACATACAGAAATCCCAGTTCAGCGTGTGAGTCGAACTCTCGAAGCGAACGACTTCCAACTAGTTATGAGTCCAACCTGATATGTGAATGAATTTTCAAAAAATCAGATGGTCCGGTAGGTAATTCGTCCGCCTATGAACTTCGGGAACGTCGTCGACAATGTCGCGAGGAATACACCGGATGCACGGGCGGTAGGGGACCCGGAGCGACAGGTAACGTACGCTGAACTGTCGGCAGCATCCAACGCGGCCGCGAACGTCTTCGCGGCGCGCGGTGTGAAGTCCGACGACCGCGTCGCGATCTGCCTCCAGAATCGGGTCACGTTCCTGACTGCGTACCTCGGCGCGATGAAGCACGGGGCCGTCCCCGTTCCCGTCAACACGCGATTCACCGACGAACAGATCTACTACGTGCTCGATACCAGTGACAGTTCGGTGATCGTGACTGACCAGGCGTTCGAATCGGTCGCAACTCACGTGGAAACGGCGCTAACCGTCGACGGGAGTGTGGGTGCCAACTTCCACACCCTGCTCGAGGACGCATCCGATACGTACACTGTGCATCCGCGGCGGAGCGACGAGACGGCAGCGGTCGTCTACAGCAGCGGGACGACCGGGCGGCCGAAAGGTGTCCGGCACACGCACGGCAATGTAATCGCCAATGCGCGGGGAATTCGCACCTACCACCGCCTGACGCGGGACGATGTCGGTCTGACGGTGAGCAAGTGTTTCCACGTCACTGGCCTCAACGTCACGACGACCCCACTACTCCTCGCCGAGGCGGAGAACTGGTTTTTGCCGAACTGGAATCCCGTTTCCGTCGCGGAGACCATCGAAAACCGCGACGTCACCTACACCTTCCTGACGCCGAACATGATGAGGGCTTTGCTCGCCGACGAGGACGTCGACGACTACGATCTCTCGTCACTGCAGCGGGTCGTCGTCGGTGGGGCACCGATGCCGACGGAACAGTTCGAGGACGCGGAGGCAGCGCTCGACGCGACGGTACTCGAGGGGTACGGGATGACCGAGACGACACCGCTGGCGGCGTTCAATCGACCTGATACGGCGGTGCGAAAGCCGGGTAGTGTCGGCCCACCCGCTCGTGAGGTCGTCGACCTGCGCATCGAAGACATCGAAACGGGACAGCCGGTCGATCGCGGCGAGCGCGGCGAACTGCTTTGGCGGGGCGACACGGTGACACCGGGATTTGAGCGACGACAGCGCGAGACGGAGTCCTTCGTCGAGAGAGATGGAACCCGATGGCTCCGCTCGGGTGATATCGGCTATCTCGACGAGGACGGTCACCTCTTCGTCGTCGGTCGACGCGGGGACATGTTCACCGTCGGTTGTGCAAACGTCTTCCCGCGCGAAATCGAGGAGGTCCTCTACGAGATCGACGGTGTCACGGGGGCAGCGATCATCGACGCCCTCGACGATCGGCAGGGGGCGGTCATCACGGCTATCGTCACGCGTGACCGCGACATCACCGAAGCTCGAATCCGTGAGGTGTGTGCCGCCCAGCTTAGAGAACACGAGGTACCGGAACGAATCGAATTCGTCGATAACATTCCCCGGACGGCGACGGGGAAGATCGATCGCATCGCGCTCGGGGACCTGTTTGGGACACTCTCGTCTGCCTGAATCCGGACCTCTGGTGTCAACGGTTTGTACTCCACTGGGTCAGGGCCGTCGCTGTTGAACAGTGTTCGGAACGCACAGACTCGATACTGATCCTCGAGTAAACTCCGGAGCACATCGCTGACCCGTCGTCGTTCGATCCGAAACTGTGCGCGGCAGGGGAGTTCCAACCCCGGCGTACAAGCCTGGCTCAGTTCTCTGACATCGTTACACGGAGCTCATCATCGACTTCGTAGAAGTAGCCTCGCTCGAGCAGCCGGGTAATCGCATGGTCCGCGTCCGCAGACTCGAGCGACAGCTCGTCGGATTCGAGGAGGACCTCGAACGCGTGCTCTCGCGAGATCGACTGCACGCCTTCGTGATCGTCCGAACCGTGGCTGTGAGTACAAAGGAGGTCGTACGAATCCAAAATCCACTCCGGAAGCGGTGGCCGCGGATCGGTGAGATCGTTCATCTCGGGTTCGTGTGAACAGTCTTCGCTCTCTCGCTGCTTAAGACTACTCCCCAGAATGGGTAAACTATAGTAGTCACTGACAATCACTGCACACCCGATTGTATGAAGGCGATGCAATCAGCGGGTAAATCGTTTCAGTGACTACTATCGCTACACGCAAGAAGCCCGTCTCGAGAAACGAACCGGACGGACAGCGATCGCAATTTCAAGTCAGACTACTGTCACGACCGGAACTGTGGCGAAGAACGGAATCGCCGTGACGAGTTCACCGACCAGTGCGAACACCAGTACCACTGACGCCACTCGAGGCCGGTGGCTGCTCGATCAACGAGTCGTGAACGCGTTGTGCACTGTGCGATGACGTGGACAGCCGCTTCGCCGCGGTTGGTTCCCATGCGGTTGTCAGTGCGAACAGACGTACCAACGAAGGAAATCTTGAGATAGAGACACCTGCTGGCCGAATTTCGAGTAGCACCAGTCAGACGGAGTCCGTTCGCAGCTTCGACGCCGTGACCTCGAGAGCCACACGAGGCCGGTTCCAGTCCTGGATGAAAAATACAATAGGTTCAATAGGAACAATAGCTCCAATAGGTGAAGTAGTAACAATAGGAAGAATAAAAGAAACTACTCTGTCACCCCTCGTCTGACAGCTCTTTTCGGTTAGCATCGTCTATAGTAGCCACTGAACGTCACTGCACACTCATCGCATGACAGCTTGCGATCGGTGTGTAACCCGTTTCAGTTGGTACTCTCGAGAATAGAGCGCATTGAAACGCCACGCCGTATTCTTTTCACTGTAGCTGAAGACCGCCACGAGGTAGTCCCGTGATGGAGCGTTGCAGAGAGCAGAAGGTTATAGTCTCTCTAGGTAGTATGTCCCATGGTATGGAGTACACTGTTGTCGATAGCGAGGATGTACCGCTCACTGACCTCTCTGAAATCGACGAAATGCCGCCGGATCTGGACATTCGGGCCGTTGACGAGGAGCTCGACTGTCAGAATACTGCAGTGAAGATCTGGTACTTCGACGAGGGCGAAGAGATCGGCTATCACGCGCACACGGAGCAGGAGGAACTCTTCTACGTCCTCGAGGGAACGTTCTCGTTGAAACTCGGCCGCTCAGGCGAGGAGGAGTTCGTCGAGGCAGACGAGGGGACCTTCTGGGTTGCTGCGCCGAAGATCGGCCACGGCCATCGCTGTATCAGTGATGATGGTGGCGCTGTCCTTGCGTTCGGCGCGCCACCAGTCGACGACCCTGGCCGTGATCCGCACTCGATTTCTGACGAAGAGATAGACGGTTGACGGTCCGTGACATCGACTGTGTTCCGCTGCATCCCCCTCGAATTTTCGGACCTGGAACGGTAGTGTGGAGTAGTCCACTTGAGTGGGAAGGGGAGATACGATCCCAGCCAGGCGGCTGTTTCCATGGATCCCTTTCTTCGAGTCGTCGGTCCGACTCACTCCCGCTCAGTCACGTATCGCCGTTGTGGGTATGGTCGTGGTCGTGCCCATGCTGGTGTCCTGTGTCCGGCGTTTCGAGAACGTCCTCGCACTCGACGTTCGTGTAGCCGGAATGGAACAGTTCGACTGAGCCACCGTCGGCGTCGAACGCGTGCCGTTCGATACAGCCGACATCCGCGCCGAGCAGGTGGACGCTGACGCTGGGTTCGTCCGACGTCGTCTCGACGGAGTGGATATCGTTGTTCGGCGGGATCAGTTCGTAGTAGTCACCCCGTTCCATGCGCTCGGTCCGAATCCGTTCGAGTTCCGCCTCGCCTTCGTCGTTCGTTGCGTCATCGACCCGGCGGTAGAAGTCTTCGCGTTGCGTTCCACCGTAGATTCCGACGAGCCCCCAGGCGAGATGATCGTGGACCGGCGTCGAGGCGCCCGGCGGCAGGACGAGCGTGAACACCGACAGTTTGTTTCCCTCCCGGTACAGCAGCCACTGGGCGATGTCCTCTCCCATGTTGCCCTTGTCGTCCACGTCGTCCATGGCGAGTTCTTGATACCGTTCAGCAAGCCAGTCATCGTCCGCGAGAAGTTCCTCGAACGGGTCCGCCAGCGACTCGAGCAGCGGTGGCACCGCCTCGTGTTCGTCAGCGGTCGCTTTCACCGTCTCGACGAATTCACGCAGTCGATCGGAATCGTCGATGAACTCCGGTTCGGGGTCCGATTCGGATGAGACCATCTCAGCTTGGTACTTGTGGTCAATGAACATAAGCACGCTTGGTCTGCTCCCACGTTGTAGCAGCGCCGAAACGACTGAGGGTACCGAGTATGCGTACTCAGTACCCGAGATCGAGCAGCCAATTGACGGCCAGTGCGACGGCAACGAGCGTCAATAGGACCATTAGCATACCAAACGAGACCGCCCAGCCGAAGGCGTCGGCGAAGAAGCCGACTGCGACTGACCCGAGCGAGGCGACCGTGAGATACGTCGTCCTGACGAGTCCGAAGCCGGCACCGCGCTCCTGGTCGGTCATGTTGTCCATAAACCGGGGCTCCACTGCAACCGCCCAACTCAACCCGTTGGCGATCAACACGACGCCGCCGGCGACGCCGACGAATCCGGGAACGGTGACGAACAGCGCCAGACCGACGACGCTGGTAATCATACAGGCGAACGTCGTTACGTCGCGACCGAAGCGGTCCGACAGCGCACCGATTCCGGGCTTGACGATCGACTGGACGACGAAGTACGCGGAAAATACGATGCCAGCCGTCGTCGAGGACTGACCCCGGTATTCGACGAGAAACGTCGGCAGAAAGGAGGCCGTCCCCTGCCAGACGAACGCGCCGACCGACGCAACGGCGACAGTGAACGCGATTTGGGGTTTGCCGAGGATGTTCGCCAGTTCCGCGACCTGGACCCGCTCTCGGAGTGGCTGGTCAGGGCGATGTGGCTCGGTCGGGTGGACTCGCAGAGCGAACAGCAGAAAGATAGGTGCGGCGATCGCCGCACCGACCGCAATCGCCGGTCGCCAGCCGTACCGGACGCTGATCCATGCGACGGTAACGGGCGCGACGAGTCCGGCCGCAGACGACCCGATCGTGTGGACGCCGATAGCGAACCCCAGGTTGTCGTACGTTCGATCGAGCAGAGTCGTCGCCGCACTGTAGTGGAGCCCGGCAACGCCCCCGAGGATGATCATGGACAGGACGAAGAGGGGATAAAACGGAGAAATAGCGAGCAAGACGCTCATAACGGTTGTTCCGCCGACCGAAAGCAGAACGATCGACCGCTCGCCGAACCGATCGGCGAAGACGCCGCTCGGAAACTGCATCAGCGCGTACGCCATCCACATCCCCGTGAGCGCGACGCCGATGACGGTGTTTCCGATCCCGAAATCGTCGGTGATGGCGGGGACGATCGGGCTGATCGCGAGGCGCGCGACCATCGTCGCGAAGAACGCAAACGTACAGAGCGTGAGCACCGTGTGCTCGTATCGCAACTTCATCGTCTCTCGCGTCTCCACCGACACATGAGTATCCCTCATAGGTGGGGCCAATGAGTGTGAATCTTCCGGCAAAATAGCAACCGGGTCGACGGTGAGGAGCCCGATACGTTCAGTACGCCTTCGGCAGACCGAGCACGTGTCCGGCGATGTAGTTCTTCACCATCTCGTTCGAGATCGGCGCAATGACGTTGATCATCGACTCGCGCCAGTACCGTTCGACATCGTACTCGCTGGCGTACCCTATCCCGCCGTGGGCGCGGATAGCGCGTTCGCACACCTCGAGGGGCTCCTCGTCGCCGAACGCGACGAGCGGTTCCGTGCTGAACGTGTGGTGGACGGTGATCGAGGTCCCCGCCATCCCGGCGCCCGACCGCGCGATCTCCTGTTGGACCAGCGATGTCTCCTGGACGCCGTACCCCTGCCGTACGCTTCGGGGATCGTGATCCCGAACCAGCCCCCGTCGGCGAACGCCTCGAAGAATTCGGTCGGGTACTCGTGGTTCAGGTCCCGCTCGCGCCAGTAGTCGTCGCAGAGTTCGCGCACCTGCGAGCGGATCATCCACTGCTCCTCGGAAAGCTCGACGTCTATCGGTGAGGTGCTATTGGTCGTATTCGGGCTAAACCGTTACCCCCGCCTCGCTCGGCTCCGATCTGACGGCCCGTCATCGGTCGTCAGTTCCGGGTCACACGACTCGATTGGTTAGTTCTCTGCCCGCCTCGAGTCGCTTGACGTTTCTGCGAACGATGTCGCCCACGTCGCGGTGGTAGTCACGAGTGTACGCCGCGGCGTGCGGCGTGACGATTACCTCCTCCATAGTCCACAGCGGCGACTCCCGGGGGAGCGGTTCAGTCTCGAAGACGTCGAGCGCAGCGCCCCGGATGGCTCCGCTTTCGAGGGCGTCGATCAGCGCCGGCTCGTCAGCGATTGCGCCGCGAGCGACGTTGACGAAGTACGCGTCCGACCGCATCGTTTCGAACTCGGCCGCGCCGAAGAGTTCGCGAGTATCCTCGGTCAGGGGAACGGCGGCGACCACGAACGTCGCGTCGGCGATCGCCTCGTGGAGCGCATCGGTCGTGTAGATCTCATCGAACCCCGGGACGGGGTCGTCCGACTGGCGGACGCCGGTCACCTGGACACCGAGCGGTCCCACGACGTCGGCGATGCCCCGGCCGAGCGTTCCCGTCCCGACGACACAGGCAGTGGTTCCGGGCAGGGTGAACGCCTCGTCCCACGCCGGGCGCTCCCAGCGCCGTTCCGTCGCGCTCGCGATCTGGTCGTGAAGCCGACG
Organism: Natrinema sp. CBA1119; assembly: GCF_002572525.1. Taxonomy (NCBI): domain Archaea; kingdom Methanobacteriati; phylum Methanobacteriota; class Halobacteria; order Halobacteriales; family Natrialbaceae; genus Natrinema; species Natrinema thermophila. Next base: position 159,067 of record NZ_PDBS01000008.1, read on the forward strand.
GGCGAACGCGAGCAGATAGCCCGCGACGTTCTCGCCGACCGTCCGGCCGTGGATGCCGCTGCTGTTGGTGAGCGCGACCCCCGCGTCGGCGAGGGCCTCGAGTGGGAAGCGGTCGACGCCCGCCTGTGTCGAGTGGATCCAGTCGATCTCGAGCAGCGCGTCGAAGTAGTTGCGCGTGACGACCGCGTCACAGTCCGCGATTTCCGCTTCGTCCACGACAGTGACTTCGACCGGTAGATCGGAGAGGTACCCCGCGAGTTCAGACGGCGGACAGATGGCCTCGACGGACTCCTGAATGCCGAGTCGCTCGATATTGGTTACCATTATCATTCTGAGGGCCGGTCCGGACATCAAGCTTCGGCTTCGACCGCACCGAGCCGCGAGAGACGGTGTCCCTTCATTATCCGTCGATCAGCGATCACGCCACCAGTACGCCATTCCTTCGCCGCCCGCATGTTCGGGGAGCACCCCGCTCTGGTCGTAGTTCGTGATCCAGTAGGAGATCCACGAGATCGCCAAATACTAACATACGTGACGTATATGCAGAGCAAGCATCGGCGTGAATGCGACGAACCGATCGGCCGATCAAGGGCCAGCCGTCCGTTTTCGGCATGTGCGTATCTGACCCACACCTTTTTGCCGCCCCCATCGAAACGACGAATCGATGGCGCAAACTGCCGACGCGAGCGATCGGACCGTCCGTCGACGGACGGTGGCCCAACGAACGAGCGCGACGCCGCTGTCAGGTCGTCCACTCGAGACGAGGCGGTTGCGATGACGGGCGGCGACTTCAGGGAACGGTTCCTCGAGGGCGACGCGCTCGGGACGTGGGTCTCGATCGGACACCCGGCGATCGTCGAGGCGGCGGCGAGAGCGGGGTTCGACTTCGTTCTCATCGACGGCGAACACACCGCGATGAGCCTCGAGACCGTTGCCGACCTCGCTCGCGCGGCCGCCGCCGCGCCCGGCGAGCTCGCCGTGATCGTCCGGCCCGCGTGGAACGATCCGGTGCGGATCAAGCGGATCCTCGACATCGGTGTCGACGGGATCATGGTTCCGATGATCGACACGCCGGACGCGGCCGAAGAGCTGGTGCGGGCCACGCGGTACCCGCCCGACGGCGAGCGGGGAGTCGCATCGGGGCGGGCGGCCGGCTACGGGCAGAACTTCGTCGACTACGTCGCAGAGGGGCACCGATCGCTACTCACGATCGCACAGATCGAGACGCCGACCGGCGTCGAACACGCGGCCGAGATCGCGGCGACCGACGGCATCGATGCGCTGTTCGTCGGTCCCGCGGACCTCTCGGCGTCGCTCGGCGTCTTCGCGGAGTGGGACGCGCCCGAACTCGACGAAGCGATGGCCGACGTTATCGACGCCGGCGCGGCCGCCGACGCGCCAGTCGGAACGCTCACCGTCCGCGAATCGGATGTCGCGGACCGCGTCGAGCGAGGGTTCGATTATCAGATCGCCGGCAAGGACATGACGACGCTCATCGAAACCGGCGAGCGGATCCGCGAGACGTACGAGGAGAGCGTCTCGAGCCGAGAGTAGGTTACCTGACAGTGAGACTGTAGTCGAACGACAGGAGGATGATAGGAGGGCGACAGGAATGAGGCTTTTTTCCGCGAATTGTGACACCTTCCGACTGCCCGAGTCGGGGCGGACTGTCGGTATCAGTTCATCCAGACGCCGGACTGGGGTTCGTAGGGATCGGTCGGAATCTCGACGAGCGTCGGGCCGTCGCTCGCGATGGCGTCGGCCACGGTCGATTCGATCTCGTCCGATGTTTCCGCCCGCTCGACCTCGAGGCCGAGCCCCTCGGCGACCGTGGTGTAGGAAACCGGCGTTTCCTCCCAGCCGTACTCGCCCTCGTCCATCCGGTAGCTCCGACCGGCCTCTTCGCTGATGATCGCGTAGTCGCTGTTGTTGAGGACGACGACCGTCACGTCAATCTCCTCGTCCGCCAGCGTGTGCAATTCGTGAAGACACATCAACAACCCGCCGTCACCGGTGAGTGCCACGACATCCTGTTCGGGGTTCGCGACCTTCGCCCCGATAGCCGAGGGGACTCCCGATCCCATCGTCGCCCACGACCCCGGATTGACGTAATCGCGGGGCTCGTAGGTGGGGAACATCACGAGCGTCCACAGCCGGAAGCCGCCCGCGTCGACGGCGACGACCGCGTCGCGCGGCGTTCCCGCCCGAATCGCGTCCAGCGCCTTGACGGACGTCAGCGGCGCCTCGGTCACCGCTCGCAGCTCCTCGAGGCGCTCGTCGACCGCGTCCCGCGTCTTCCGCACCCGCTCGCGGCCGTTTCCGCCGGCGATCGATCGGTCCGCCAGTTCGCCGTCGAGCGCCTCGAGCGTCCGGGCCGCGTCGGCGACGATGCCGACCGCCGGCTCGTACCCGGTGCCGATGTCGTCGGCGCCGAGGGTCACGTGGACGAGGTCGTCGGGAATTTCGATCGACCAGCCGTGCAAGGAGACCGCGTCGAAGTCGGTGCCGACGCCGAGTGCCGCGTCGGCGTCCGCGATCAACTCCTTGACGGCCGTTCCGGTCCCGCCACAGAGGACGCCGCCCATGAGCTCGTGGTCGTCGGGGAAGACGGCCTTTCCCTTGTACGTGAGGACGACCGGTGCCTCGAGCCGTTCGGCGACCGCTCGCAGTTCGTCGCTCGCCTCGGACGCTCGAACGCCGCCGCCGGCGACGATGATCGGCTTCGACGCGTCCGCGAGAAGGGCCGCCGCGGCGGCGACTTTGCCCTCGGGAACGCCGCTGAAGCTCTGTCGCTCGATATCGCCTCGTTCGGCGAGCGAGACGTCCATCTTGAGGAAGTTCTTCGGAATCCCGATCCGGACGGGACCGGTCGGCGCCGTCTGCGCGGCGTCGATCGCTCGCTGGAGTTCGGCGACGGTGCTCTCCGGTGTCTCGACGGTTATGTTCTCCTTGACGACGTTGTCGTACGTGTCGGGCGGCGTCTCGTGTATCCCGTCGCCGCCGCGGATCTCCGGCTCGGTCTCCACGGCGATGTGCAGAAGCGGCGTACAGTCGTTCAGCGCGTTCTTTAGCCCGTTCATCGCGTTCATATCTCCCGGTCCCGGAATGACCACCGTCGCGGCCATGCCGCCGCTGGTCTCGGCATATCCCCACGCCTGGTGTGAGACTGCGGTTTCGTGGCGAGCCATCACGAACTGAATGTCGTCGCGTTCGCTGATAGACTCGTTCAGTGGGAGCGATTGCTTGCCTGGGATGCCGAACAAGGTGTCGACGTCGTTCTCAGTCAGGCAATCGATAATCGCCTCGTTGACCTTCATAGCAGTAATGAGAGGGAAGACAGTGTAAAGGTCTCGGATCATTCGACCGTGAAACCGGGGCCGTTCGTCGACTCGAGCAGTAATTCTGCGACCGGGACGCTTCCGTCGGCGTTCTCGCGGTCATCATGGTCGTCGTTCTCGGTGCGCTGGCTGGAAATCGGATTCTTACTCTCTGCCCCCCATCGACGGGACGACGACGGCATGTTTTTATATACTGGCTTGCTGGTAGTTGGCATGGATGTCCTGCATACGGCCATCTGGGTCGACGACATCGAGGCGCAACTGGAGTTTTACTGCGACGGGCTCGGACTCGAGCGCACGCGAGAGTTCGATCTCGACGGCGTGACGAACACGTACGTCGCCGGGGAGAGCGACGCTGAGATCCAGTTTAAACACGACGGGACGGAACGGGACCCGAAGCCGGCCGGGATCGATCATCTCGCCGTCGGGATCGACGACATCGACGGTACCGTCGACGACCTCGTGGAGCACTACGGCAGTGAGGTGGTCGAAGGACCCCGAACCGTCGACGAGAAGGACATCCGACTCGCGTTCGTGACGGCCCCCGAAGGGTACGTCGTCGAACTCATCGAGACGCTCGAGGACTGACGATCGGTGTCTCACGATGAGTAACGATCGAACGGGTCCCTTCGGACGGCTACTCGAGGCCGAACGGCAGTTCCACGAGCTGATGCCGGGCAAAGACATCTACAGCAAACTGTTCTTCCGGACGCTGTTCTGGTTCGCGCTCTTCAGCGTCCTGTACGTAGTTATCTCCGGACTTTGACATCCTCCCCGCGCTAAAGCGCGAGGATTCCTCCGTTGGGGGTTCGGCTACCGACCCACGGAGGCAACTTGCGGGTTTGTGCGCACTTCTTTGGGACTTTCCTGAGGGTGTGGTTTCCCCGACCATTGGTGGTCGTCCCACTCGAATCGCACGGGCCGTGCCATCGGCCTGATTTCGCAATCGCTGTTTTCTCGAAGGAACGTCTCTGACGCCGTGAGGTCGGCATGCCCCTCGAATCCACACGGACATGTCAGCGTATCCCCATGGCGAACCGTCGGGTCGTGGTCGCCACACTCAGGACACGTCTGACTCGTCCACGCTTCCGACTCGGCTTCAAGGCTGATACCGTATTCCTCACAGACACACGCGAGACGGTGGATAAATTTCTTGAACGCCCAGAAGTTGTGCGTCTTCTTGTTCACCCTGACCGACCAGTGCGTTTCCAGCACGTCGGTCAAGTCACTCACGTACACCGTCGCTACACCCTCGTCGTACAGCCGTTCAACGAGGTCGCGCACCAGCGCGTTCTGTGCGTGGTCACGACGCTTCGTCTGCTGTCGGTACAGCCGTCGAATCCGTTTTGAGGAGTAGCGTCCTTCGCGGAGTTTCGACTGTAGGCGGGCGATTTCGTCGGTCGTCTCGCGGAACCGTCCGAACAACTCCCGACCGTCGTAGAGATACTGGTTCCCAGTAGTCGTGGAACACGCGACGAGGTTGTTCGCGCCAACGTCGAGGGCGGCTTCGTGAGAAGCCAGTGGTGAATCCAGTCGAGAATCAGGTACGCTGACTGGTTGGAAAGCCCTGAACGTGTCGCTCACCTCGTCGTACTCAAGTTCCAGACGACCCTGTTTGCCGTCCCATTTCGGGTTGCCTCGGACTTCGAGGCGGAGTCGTTCGTGGTAGCCGAGTCCGTATTCGTCTTTCAGTTCTTGCCCGACAGGAATTTCGAGACGACTTCGCTTCCCCCACTGACTTGTGTACTGGTTGCACCGAATGTAGGTGCGGAGTTCGCGTCCGTCCTCCTCGTTGCCCCAGTAAGACGGTGGGTTAGCGTACTCGCCTTTCTCCTTGAGGGAGAAGAACGACCGCCACGCTTCGCTGTTCTTACGTGTGACCTGTTGAACGGTCGCGCTCCCGACGACACCGTTGTAGCGCCCTCGGTACTCAGAGGTGTCCCACACGTCGCCGTCACCGAAGTATTTCTGACGACGTTCGTAGGTCAGTTCGTTCCAAAGCGAGGCGGAAGCATCGAGTAGCCGTAGAAGGCACTCTTTGTCGCTCTCGGACTGTGGAACCACCTCGAAGGTGTTGACGCGCTTCATTCGTCGTCACCCTCCTGTTCAGCGATGTAGCGTTCGACAGCGCCCTTCGATTCACTACCCGCCGTACTGACGTAGTACGAACGAGTCCACTTCACGCGGTCGTCGTACCGCTGGTTGTACTTCCGCGCCGAGATACCTTTGATCCAGTTGACGATGAGTGACGGGGCGTTCTTGGGTGGACTCCCGATGAACAGGTGTACGTGGTCAGGCATGACCTCGGACTCGGCCAATTCGAGGCCCTTATCCTTACAGATTTCCGTGAAGATGGCTTCGAGACGTTCCTTCATCTTCCCCGTCAAGTGCGAACGCCGATACTGAGCGGAACCCTGTTCCGCGAGGTCAGCGGGACCTTCGGTCTCGCCCGATTTCGGTACGAACACTATGTGGTAGTAGAGTTCGTATTTCGCGTGACGGGTACTCTTTACCATCTACGTATACTATAACTGTTGGACAGTTTAAAGATTGCGTGGCATCCCGTCCGTGCCATCGACGGCGGTTGAATACTGTTGGTCGGCTTCATCCCCGCCCTGAAGCGCGAGGCTTTCGCCTCGAATTTTCCGTAAGCTGCCCGCAGTCCGACGTGAGCTTATGTCCGTCCCGTGCGTTGCCCCAGACGTGACATCGAACGCCACGGAACAGATGACAGCGCTCCTGAAAACGCGCGCCGAACCGGGAATGACGCTCGAGACCGTCCCAGTTCCCGAACCGGGGCCGGGCGAGGTTCGGATTCGCGTCGAGTCGGTCGGCATCGACGGCGGAGCGGAGGCCCTCATTTACGACTGGCACGAGAGTAAGCACCACTACGCCGACGACTTGCCACAGCTGTTCGGCCACGAGTTCGCCGGGACGGTCGACGAGATCGGTAACGGTGTCGAGGGAATCGCAACCGGCGAACGCGTCGCGGTGGAACCGATTGTCGGCTGCGGTCACTGCCGGTACTGTCGGTCGGGCTCGTTTGCGATCTGTCCGGATCGGTACATCCTCGGCCTCGATACGGAGGTCGACGGTGCGCTTGCGGAGTACGTCGTCGTTCCCCGGGAGACGATCTACCCGATCGGCTCGCTACGCGCCGACGCGGGCGTCTTCCTCGAACTCCTCGGGTTAGCTGTCCACGGGATCGAGCGATCGAGCTTCGAACCCGGCGATAGCGTCGCGATCGCCGGCCCCGGACCGGTCGGCATCGGCGCGCTCGTCGCGGCGGTCGCCGCCGGCGCGAGTTCGGTCACCGTCGTCGGAACGGACGCCGACCGCGGGGACCGACTCCCGCTCGTCCGGGAACTCGGCGCGACTCGCGCGGTCACGGCCGAAGCTGTCGCCGACGGGCTCGAGACGGAAGTCGACGTCTTCGTCGAGGCCTCCGGCCACCCCGACGCGCTCTCGCTCGCGTCGTCGTCGACCCGCCGGGGCGGCGAAATCGTCCAGATCGGTCTCTTCCACGGCGCGGAGGCGGTGCCGGTCGAACTCACGAACCTTGTTCGGCGCGAGGTCTCGCTCGTGCCGGTCTACGGCCGGCGTGACTCGAGCTGGCGGCGAGCGATCGCGATCGCCGAGGGAGCCGATCTCTCACCGGCGCTCGGGCCGGCGTTTCCGCTCGAGGAGTTCGATGACGCCTTCGACGCGGCGCGGAACCGTGAGGGGATCAAGATCACGCTGCACCCGTAAGACTCGCGGCGACTCGAGGCGGGTCGAGAGCGATGGTCACTCTGTCTGTTCGGTGTACATCTCGTCCGGGTCGAGATCTTCGCGGATCAGTCGAAGTTCCTCCGCCTCGGGCTCCGGCGTCGTTCCCAGATCGTCGGCGAATGCGATCTCCCACCCGGTCTCGGCTCGCACCTCCTCGCGCGTCGCGTTCGGGTGAAGCGCGTCGACGTACATTTCTCCGCGCTCGTCGAATCGGCAGACGGCGAGGTCGGTGATGACCGCTTCCGGCCCGCCGGAGAGGCCGAGTTCCTTGCGCCCCTCGCGGCCGTCGACGTAGCCCGGACTCGTGATGAAGTCCACCTCCTCGGGGAACCGCCGCGCCGAGTGTGGCGTGATCATCAGCGTGCGGCCGACATGGCACGCGATCTCGCAGGCCCCGCCGCTGCCCGGCAGTCGAACATCCGGATCGTCGTAGTCGCCGATGACCGTCGAGTTGATATTCCCGTTCTTGTCGATCTGTGCGCCGCCGAGGAAGCCGACGTCGAGGCGGCCGGCCTGCAGTTGGTAATTGAAGTTGTTCCGCATCGGCTCGATCGAGACCGCCCCCGACGCGAGCACCGGATCGCCGATCGAGAGCGGCGGCGAGGACGGGTTCGATCCGATCGTCCCCGACTCGTAGACCATCTGTAGCTCCGGTGCGTGCGTGCGTTTTGCCACGTTACACGCCAGATTCGGCTTGCCGATCCCGACGAGGACCGAATCGTCGTTCTCGAGTTCCCTCGCGGCCGCGACCACCATCAGTTCGCTCTTCGTGTAGTTCATTGGATTGCCTCCGTGGATTCGTTCGATCGATCGGCTCTGCCGTTCTCTCCAGCCCTCGAGCGGCGGGGCGTCGTCCGTCCGCGCCACGGTCGATCGGTCATCGGTACGCCCCCATGTCGACGGGCGTCGCGTACGAGCGATCCGGCTGCAGGTCGAGCAGCCTGTCGACGCCGAGCTTTTCGACGTACTCGCGGCGGTCCTCGACGCCGTAGACCCACTCGTCGAGCCACGCCTCGACGCGGTCGACGTCGCTCGCGATCTCGGCCCACTCGATGTACGCCTCGTTGTCCCGCCCGTAGTAGCCCTGCGCGTACGACGGATGCGAGCCGTAGGGGTCGTGGACGACGTGGTCGACGTCGTCGCTCGTGATGACCGTCCGGTTCGGGTCGCTGCGGATCGTTTCCTCGGAGCAGAGTTCTTCCACCGAGAGGATTACTGTATCGGCGGCCAGCCCAGCGATCTTTACCTCCCCCTGGATTCCCCAGAGGTGTGCGTTTCCCGACTCGTCGGCCCGCTGGGCCCGAATAACTGCCACGTCCGGCTCGATCGGCGCGACGGCATAGACGTAGTCGTCGTCGAACGGACTCTCCATGCGAGCGATATTGTCGTTGTGCTCGGGCAGGTCCGAGCCGATAAAGCCCCGAAGCGGGGCGAAGGGCAGGTTGGATGCGCCCGCGTCGAGGGCGGCGATCAGCCCGAAGTGCGTGTACTCCTCGAGCTCGAGTTCGGTCGGAATCCCGTCCTCGGCCGCCCGGCGGAACGCCGGGAGGCTGCCCACACCGGGGTTACCGGCCCACGAGAACGTCGCCTTTCGCGCACAGCCGGCGGCGATCAGCTGGTCGTAGACCAGGTCCGGTGTGGCCCTGATCAACTCGAGATCGCGTTTCTCCTGTCTGATGATCTCGTGTCCCGCCGCGAACGGGATGAGATGGGTGAACCCTGCGAGATAGACACTGTCACCGTCGGAGACGCCGTCGCTGACGGCGTCGTGCATGGACGTGAGTTTGCTCATAGCTGTGCTGAACTACGAAATGAATGGCGAAATTCGCACATAAGAATTGCCTTTGAGGCACTTCGATGCGGGATCGACACGCGAGTCTCTCCGTCGGGGGAGCGGATCTGGTGTCGCGCATTGATATCGGATACCGCGATACGAGGTTACATGATCTACTCAGCCCCGAGCAGGAGCCGCTCGTCTCGTCGCTGGAAGACATCGCGGACCGCGAGTTCGCCGAGCGGGCGTTCGACTGGGACGGCGAACCGCCGTGGGAGAATGGCGAAACGCGTTGTGGACCTCGGGGCGATCGATCGGTATCGTCGCGATACCGCCGTCCGTTTCGTCTCGGATGTCTTCGGTCATGCTGATCACTCGTAGGTTCGCCGTCCGATCTCTCTCGCTTCGATTTCGTCCCAGTCGTACTCGACGCCGAGTCCCGGTCCGTCCGGCACCTGCACGCGGCCGTCCGCATCGACGGTGTCCAGCATGTCCGAGTAGTCATCCGCGTACACCGGCGGCTGCGTGTTCGGACAGATCGGGTGGACAAGCGCCACTTCGTAGTAGTTGCTGTTGCGCGTCGCGGCGAGGCAGTGGCGCTGTGCCGGTCCCGGCGCGTGGTACTCCACGTCGAGGCCGAACCCTTCGGCCATGTGGGCGATCTTCATCGCGCCGGTGATCCCGCCGTCGTACTCGGGATCCGCCCGCACGAAGTCCGTCGATTCCGTCGCGACGAAGTCCGTGTGGGGCTCGAGGCCGCGAACGTGCTCGGTCTGGAGGATCGGCGTGTCGAGCATCTCGCGGAGCTTCCGGTGGGAGTGCTGGGAGACGCCGCCGTCACGGTAGGGATCCTCGTACCAGAGGAAGTCGGCCTCGTCGCAGGCCTTCCCGATCTTCAGCGCGTCGGCGAACGTGGCCGGGTTGCAGGCCGGGTCGAGCATGAGGTCCATCTCGTCGCCGACGCGGCGACCGACCTCGCGAACAACCGCGGCCGTCTCGTCGGGGTCCGTCCAGTCGCCACCCCAGTCGTGAATCTTGAACCCCTGATACCCCATCTCGAGACAGTCCTCGGCGAAGTCGGCGTACGCGTCGGGCGAGTCGAGGCCGCCGTTCCGGTCGCCCTGATAGGTCGACGCGTAGGCGGGAAAGGAGTCGCGATAGCTGCCGAGCAGTTCGTGGATCGGCGCGTCGCGGTAGTTCCCGGCGAAGTCCCAGAGCGCGATATCGATCGCCCCCATTCCCATCCAGTCGTACTTCCGCAGGGCGCGCTTGAAGGCGCTCCAGTGGCGCTCGCGCTCGAGGGGATTCTTCCCGATCAGGTAGTCCGCGATCATGTTGAGCTGGGCGGCGCCGGGAGAGTTGCCGCCGACGTACTCGCCGGTGGTGCCCTCGTCGGTGTGGACTCGCAGGGCGAACAGTTTCCGTTCGGTCGTCGAATCGGGGTCGTAGACGATGCTGAACCCGTTCGGCGCGTAGCCGACTTCCGGGAGGTCGTAGCCAAACTCGATCGATTCGATGCGCGTGATCGTTGGTGCCATCGGTACGCTATCACATAGCTAACGAGTTCCAAATGCGTTTGCATCGCGGCCACTCGCTGCTCGAGCAAAGGGTTACCACGGTCCGTCGAAAAGGAAGTGGTATGGTCTCACACGGATTCGTGTTGCCGACCCGCGGCGTCGTACTGTCGGCCGACGACTCGCTCGAGCAGGCCGCTCGCGTCCAGTCCGAGGTGATCGGGCTCGCCCGGCGAGCCGAAGCGCTCGGCTTCGACGGCGTCTGGGCTGGTGATAGCGTGCTGGCGAAGCCGCGGCTCGAGCCGCTCTCGACGCTCGCCGCAGTGGCGGGCGCGACGGAGTCGGTCACCCTCGGGACGGCGGTCTACCTGCCCCAACTCCGCAATCCGGTCCACGTCGCCCACCAGACGGCGACGGTCGATCAGGTCAGCGGCGGCCGCCTCGCGCTCGGCGTCGGTGTCGGCGTCGGCGAGGGGGTCGAGACCGAACACGACCAGCTCGACGTTCCCTACGAGCGACGGGGGGCGTTGCTCGACGAGGGGCTCGAGATCCTCGCGGGACTCTGGGACGACGAGCCGGTCTCCGCGGACGGCGAGTTCTTCGAACTGACCGACGCCGACATCGGAATCCGCCCCTGCGGGAGTCCGCCGCCGGTCTCCGTCGCGTCCGCGACCTTCGATCCGAGGGATGGCTTCCCGCCCCGGATTCGGGACCGCATCGCCGATCGCGGCGACGGCTGGTTGCCGATCGGGATGTCACCCGAGATGTACGAGGGCGGGATCGAGCGAGCCCGCGAGATCGTCGACGACGCCGGTCGCGACGCCGCTGGCTTCGACGCCGGCTACTATCAGGACGTGGTGATCGCAGAGACCGAAGCCGAGGCAATCGACCAGGCGCGGGACTTCCTCGACCGGTACTACCCCTCCTGGGGCGAGCTGAGCGACGACGATATCCGGGGGCGCGGGGCGTTCGGCCCGCCGTCGGTCGTGGCGGAGCACCTCGAGCGCTACGCCGACGCCGGCGTGGAAACGTTCGTCACGCGATTCACGGCGGCCGACCAGCGCGAGCAGTTACAGCGGTTCGCGGATATCGTCGGCTGAGACGCATCGTCTCGAGGGACCGGCGAACCGTCTCCGAGCCAGCGAAAATCGAATCTTTATGGCCCCCGGATCTGATTTGCCGGTATGGGTGCGACGGAGAGTCGGTTGGGAGCCGCCGGTCGGGTACTGATCGCCGAACGAGCGTTCGTCGGCTGTCTCCTCGGAACGTGGCTGCTGACCGCAGCGGCTCACTACTACGTGATGGCACCCGCGAGCGTCCTCTCGCGGGTCGCCGACGATCTTGCGGTGACACCGGCCGTGGCGGTCTGGATCGTGAGCGCGGTCCCGGCGACGTGGGCGCTCACGAACTTCGCGCTCGGCGTCTGGATCGACAGACTGGGTGAGTATCGCGTGATCGTCGTCGGAACCGCGGTGCTCATCGCCGCGGGGGGCTGGAGTTGGTGGGCCGGTCGTCGAGGGACGTTCTATCCCTTGCTGGCGTCGCGATTGCTAGCGGGCGTCGCGGTGGGCGTGATCTGGACGGCGTCGACGAACCTCATCGGGGGCGCCGTCTCCGGTGCCAATCGAGGGACTGCGATCGGGGTCTACGTCACGAGCGCGCCGGCCGGATTCGCGCTCGGGCAACTCTTCGGTCCGATCGTCACGGCGCGAGCCGGCTGGCCGGCGAATTTTCTCGTGATGAGCGTCGTCGCCGGACTCGTGATCGGCGTGATTTCCCTGTCGGTCCGCCGCCTCGAGATCGATCCCGTGACGAACACCGCATCGATGCGGTCGAATTTCACGTCGGTGCTGAGCCATCGAGTCGTGTGGTACGGCTCCGCGATGGCGTTCGTCGCCTACTCCTACTACCTCTTCATGAACAGCTGGATGCCCACGTATCTCGGGAACGAGTTCGCCCTCTCGGCGGGGCTCAGCGGGCTGCTGACGGCGGCATTCCCGGCGATGGGCGTGCTGTCCCGGGCCGGCGGCGGTCTCATTTCGGATCGGCTCCTCGGTCAGCGTCGCGTTCCCCTGCTTCAGGTGTCGTTTCTTGTTTCGGTGCCGCTGGTCGTCCTCATCGGGTGGACTCGGCACCTCGCCGTCATCGTTGCAGCGCTGGTCGCCGCCGGCTTCGTCATTCAGCTCACGTTCGGCGTCGTTTACAGCTACGTCCAGGAGGTCGTCGAGACGAGTATCTCGGGCACGGCGCTGGCGTTCGTCACGTCGGCGGGCATTTCGGGGGCGTTCTCGGCACCCCTGATTACCGGGGTGCTCATCGACTGGACCGGCGGCTACCTGGCCGCCTTCGCCTACGCGACCGCGCTGACCGCACTCGGACTCCTCCTCTCGAGCGTGGCTCCCGAGTCTCCCGCGGCCGACCGCTCGCAGTCCCGCTGATCCGGAGTCGTTGGTAGACGGCCGCTGAGAGGGCTGATTCCCGATTCCCGGGCAAACGGCTCCCTCAGGACAGGTGATTGACGAACGAGGTGCAGTACTCCTCGTACCCCATCTTCTCCGTGTAGAACCGGTGGGCGTCCTCGCGCCACTGTCCCGACTCGAGTTCGACCGCCTCGCAGTCGTTCTCGGCGGCCCAGTCGTGAACGAACGAGAGGAGCCGTTCGCCGTGGCCCTCAGACCGTTGTTCTTCGTCGGTCACGAGGTCGTAGACGTAGACGTGCCGGCCGAGGTAGAAGTTCGTCGCGATTTTCACGCCGGCGACCGCCACCGGTTCGTCGTCGACGTAGCGCGCGAACAGTCGGTAGCCTTCCTCGCGCATCTCCTCGAACAGGGCGAGAAACGACTCGACGTCGAGGTGATCGCGGAGTTGAACGAGGACCGGGAACGCCTCCCGCCGCTCGCTTTCCGTCGTTACTTCCCGAATGTCGGATGATGACATACACCGCTATGGGGAACGACGGCTAATCAAACCGCGGGTTAGTCGGGACTGTACTGCTCCGTATCGCGGCTCGAGGGCTTGCTGGCCACGAATCGTCCGGATCGTTGCAGCGCTGGCGAGGGACGAGACGTGTTCCAGCGATATCGACGAGTCGGAAAACACGGTTCCGGTGTTCGTCCCCGAGGACGGCTGACGGGCCGCTTCGAGTCGATCGGAGACGGGAGGAGTGGCTGGGGTGGCTGGGGACCTTCCTACGGGAGTCGACCGGTCAGCGCCTCGCTTGCGGGTGCGATGGGGAACTCCGTCCCGAGTCCGTCCGCGCGCGCTTTTTCGTAGAGCATGTAGGCGGCTGCGACCGTCTCGATACCCGTTCCGCCGCTGTCGAAGACCGTGATCTCGTCGTCGCTCGTCCGCCCGGGCTCGGTCCCCGCTACGACCTCGCCGAGTTCGGCGTGGACGTGGTCCTCGTCGACGACGCCTGCCTCGAGGGCCGCCAGAAACGACCCCGCGTCCTGCGTAACGCGGTCGCGGAGGTCGGGAACGTACGTCGATCGCTCGATGGTCGTCGTATCGAGTTCGCGCCGACCGGGCGTGTACTGGCCCATTGCCGTCACGTGCGCGCCGGGCTCGAGGTCCTCGCCGTCGAAGACCGGATCGGCCGCCTTCGTCGCCGTGATCACGATATCCGCGCCCGCGAGGGCGGCCGCGCTCGAGTCGACGGGACCGACGGAGGCGTCGAGGTGGTCGTCGAACTCCGCGGCGAACGTCTCCCGGTTTTCGGGTGTCGGCGAGAAGACGCGGACCTGCTCGAGATCTCGGACGGTCGCCGTTGCGTGGAGCTGGCCCCGCGCCTGTGCGCCGCTGCCGATGACGGCGAGCGTGCTCGCGTCCGCTCGTGCCAGCGCGTCGACGGCGACCGCACCGGTCGCTCCGGTCTTGAACGGGTTCATGCTCGCGCCGTCGATGAGCGCGAGGGGCTCGCCGCTCTCTGCGTCGAACAGCGGCGTCACGAACCACGCGTTCGGGCCCGAAAAGCCGGACGAGTACGTATAGCCTCCCATTGCACCCGTCTCGGGCAGGATCGTCGAGTAGTTCGTCAGCTTCCCGTCAGGGTTCTCCCGGCGAAACGTCTGTCGCGGCAGGGCCGGTGCGCCCTCGCCGCGCTGGCGGTAGCCGTCGCGGACGACCTCGACGTATTCGGCGGGCGTTGCGAGACCCTCGACTTCGGCACTGGTCAGGAACAGTGTGTCTGTCATACTCCGTGCCACACACGCGAGGTAGAAAAAGACAGCCGATCCGATGGCAGTCGTGCATAGCGAGGAACGGCTCTCACTGTCTCGTCGGTCGGGCACGCGATCACTCGGTCTCGAGCACCCGATCGATCATCTCCGCGGACATGCTCTCCAGCAGCCGGTTGCCTTTCTTGAGTTCGCGCATCACGAATCGTGAGGACGTCTCGTTGACGCCCTTGATAGCGACGATCCCGTCGATCAGTTCGTTCATTTGTTCGTGATTCTGGACGCGGGAGACGGCCATGAAGTCGACATCGCCCATCGTATAGTACACCTGCTGAACGCCGGTCACGTCGACCAGCTCGTCGCCGATTTCGTCGGCGTAGCCGCTCTCGTGGGAGACGTACACCTCGGTGATGACGACCATCGACATTCCGAGCGCGTGCGGATCGATGTCCGCGGAGATATCGGTTATCACGCCGCTCTCTTTCAGTTTGTTCAGTCGGTAGTGGATCGCCGACTTCGAGAGGTCGAGTTCGTCGGCGAACTCCTCGAGGTTTTTGTCGTCGTTTCGCTCGAGTTCGCGGATGATATCGAGGTCGTGTTCGTCGAGATTCGGCGTGGCGTTGGTGTGGTTCATACTATTTCGTACTGATCTCAGGGAATACGGCTCTATACTCTCACTGCAGAGGCGGATTCGGCGATGGGAGAGACCAGTAGTTACTCCTTCCGATGTTCCTCGACGACGTCCCAGTCGAGTTCGATCCCGAGCCCCGGTTCATCGGGAACCTCGATATACCCGTCCTGAATAAGCGGTTCGTCGGTGGCAACGAGGTCGTCCCACCACGGCACGTCGCGGGCGTGGAACTCGAGCGCGAGGAAATTCGGAACCGTCGCGCCCACGTGGACGCCGGCAATCGTCGCGACGGGGCTCCCGATGTTGTGGGGACTCATCGTCAGGTAGTAGGTGTCGGCCAATTCGGCGATCTTCTTGGTCTCCGCGATGCCGCCGGTCTTCGGGATATCGGGTGCGACGAACGAGACGGCTTCCTCCTCGACGAGATCGCGGAAGCCGTGGCGACCGTAGCG
Source organism: Natrinema sp. CBA1119 (assembly GCF_002572525.1). Lineage (NCBI taxonomy): Archaea > Methanobacteriati > Methanobacteriota > Halobacteria > Halobacteriales > Natrialbaceae > Natrinema > Natrinema thermophila. The sequence goes on from NZ_PDBS01000008.1 coordinate 174,722, forward strand.
GTTCTCGCCGGTGAGCAGCGGTTGCTCGACGCTCCGATTGAGCGTCGCCAACGCGTCCGCGTTCTCCGGCGGGAGCGGGTCCTCGATCCACGCCAGATCGTAGGGCTCGAGGGCTTTACACAGCTTTTCGACCGCCTCGACGCTGAAGTTCCAGTGGAGGTCGACCGCGACCTCCGCCTCGTCCCCGACTTCCTCGGTCACGGCCTCGACCAGCCCGCGCTTGTGCTCTATCTCCGGACGGTCGAAGTGGCGCGCGAGCGTGTCGATGTCCCGGCCCGACGGCACGTCGAGGTCGAACTTGATGATCTCGTAGCCGTCGTCGACCGCCGCTCGAGCGGCGCGGGCGTAGGCGTCGGCCTCGTAGGTCTCGTCGGGTTGGTCGTTGAGCGCCGACTCGACCATCCCCTCGCCGGCGTGGCAGTCCGCGTACATTCGGACCGCCTCACGGGTCTTGCCACCGAGAAGCTGGTAGACGGGTTGCTCGAGGATCTTGCCGGCGGCGTCCCAGAGCGCGAGTTCGATGCCGCTGATCGCGATCGTCCCGATCCCCTGCTGGGACCCCCGTCCCGAGAGACTCTCCCGCATGAGGTGATATAGCCGCTCGACGTCGAGCGGGTTCTCGCCGACGAGGACGGGCTCGAAGTAGTCCGTGATTACCTCGTGGACGCCCGGCGAGGGATACGCTTCGCCGATTCCCGTCACGCCGGCGTCCGTCTCGAGGCGAACGATCGTCCACGGGAAGTTGCCGTCGACGACGATCGTCGACAGTCCGGTGATCTCGGGCGTCTCCGTCGAGCGGGCGGGCGTCTTCCCGAAGTCGGGCCAGATGCTCGAGGCTAACCGCGCCGCGAAGTCAGAATACATGGTATCACGTCTCACTTTTCGGAGTCGTCATATTAACTTATGGGCGAGACGGGAGCGCGGTCCGCTTCGAACGGTATTCGACACTTGCACGAACCAATCCTGACGCGGCGAATTCGGTAGGCTAAACGTCCGGAAGCACCTTCCCGGGATTCAAGATTCCGTTCGGATCGAACGTCTCCTTGACCGATCGCATGAGATCGAGCGCCTGGCCGTGCTCCTCGGCCATGAACTGCCGCTTCCCGATGCCGACACCGTGTTCACCGGTCGAGGTGCCGCCGAGCGCGATTGCCTTCCGGACGACGCGCTCGTTCAACTCGTGTGCCCGTTCGACCATCTCCTCATCGTCGGGATCGACCAGCGACGTGAAGTGGAGGTTCCCGTCCCCGGCGTGGCCGACGCAGGACGTCAACAGGTCGAGTTCCTCGCTGACTCGAGAGACCTCCTCGACGATGTCGGGGTAGCGCGAGATCGGCACGACCACGTCACCGACCAGCGCGACTTCCCACCCCTCTCGATAGCTTTGCGTCGCCGGGTACTTGTCGCGGCGAGCCTGCCAGATATCGTCCAGGTTCTCCTCGCCCGCCGCCTCCCACGAGAGCATCCCGTGATCTTCACAAATCGCCTTCGCGAACGCGAGGTCCTCCTCGATCCCGCTGTTGTTCGCGTGCAACTCGATGATCAGCGTCGGTCGCTCCTCGAAGGACACGTCGTCGTGGTACGCGTTCAGCATCTTGATCGCCGTGGTGTCGATGAACTCGATCGCACCGGGGACCAGCGCCGAGCCGATCGCGTCCGCGACGGCCCCGGACGCGTCGACGCGCGAGGGAAACGTTACCAGCGCCGCCCGCCGGTACTCGGGGATCCCCACGAGACCGAGCGTCACCTCGGTGACGACGCCGAGGGTGCCCTCGCTCCCGACGAAGAGATCCTTCAGACTGTAGCCCGCGGACGTCTTGACGACGCCCCTCCCGCAGTCGACGACGCGCCCGTCGGCGGTGACCGCCTCGAGGTGACGGACGTGGTCGCGCGTCTCGCCGTAGCGGACCGCGTTGAAGCCGCTCGCGTTCGTCGCGACCATCCCGCCGATCGTCGCCACGTCGCCACTCGAGATGCCGGGCGCAAACCGCAGTCCGTGGGAGGCCAGTCGCTCGTTCAGATCGTCGTAGACGACCCCCGCGCCGACGGTCACTTGCATGTCGTCCGGCGAGACCTCGACGTGGTCCATCTCGGCCGTGCTGAGGACGATGCCGCCGGCGGTCGGGATGGCGTTGCCCTCGAGACCCGAGCCGCCCGAGCGCGGCGTGACCGGCACGCCGCGCTCGTTCGCCGCCGCGAGGACGGCGGCGACCTCGTCGGTCGACGCCGGCCAGACGACGGCGTCCGGTACTCGCCCGGTGTGCGGACTCTCGTCGGACGCGTACTGTTCGCGAACGCTCGTTCCGTGTGCGACGCGTCCGTCAGTGACCGCATCGTCGAGAAACGTGCAGTCGTAGCTCGAGTCGGGGTCCCGTTGCATGGTACCGTATGGGACACGAACTGGGATAAACGCTCTCCGATTCCGTCCCACCAGTAGCTATTCGTAGATCGGGCGTCTGGAAGGAGACATGACCTGCCCCTACCTGTCGTACCGTCAGTCGGCCGGCGATCAGGAGTTCGAAACGGAACGCGCCTACTGCGGCGTCGTCGAAGAGTTCGTCTCGCCGATGCGTGCAGACGTCTGCAACGACCGCCACGAGTTGAACCACGAGCGAGACTGCGAGTTCTATCGCGACGCCGAATCCGAGTGAGCGGCGGTCGACGCCGGCGACCCCCATCCTCAGTCCGAAGTAGCGATCGCCACGCCGGAGTCCGCGATCACCGGGTCGGAATCTCGAGCAGTTCGCGCGCCTCCGCAGGCGTCGCGAGTCCGCGGTCGAGTTCGTCGGCGATGCGAACCGTTCGCTCGACGAGCTGGGCGTTGCTCTCGGCGGGTTCGCCCCGGCGGTAGTAGAGGTTGTCCTCCATGCCGATGCGAACGTGGCCGCCCATCACGATCCCCATCGTCGTCAGCGGGAGCTGATGGGGACCGATCGCGAGCACGTTAAAGATCGAGTTCTCCGGGAGGTTGTTCACCATGTTGACCATGTTCTCCGGCGTCGGCGGCGTCAGCGTTCCCGGCCCGAAGATGATGTTGATGTAGTACGGTTCCTCGAGCAGTCCCTTGTCGATGAGGCGGTGGACCTCGTTCATGTGGCCGTTGTTGAACACCTCCATCTCCGGTTTGATCCCCTTCTCTTGCATCTCCGCGGCCAGCGTATCGATCATGTGACGCGTGTTCTCCGAGGTGATGTGCTGATACCGATTCATCGGCCCCATGTCGAGCGATGCCATCTCCGGCAGCGGATCGGTCCGAATCCCCTCGGCTCGCTGCTCGAGCGGGATTCCCGTCCCACCGGTCGTGTTCTGGATGATGATATCGTCACAGCGCTCGCGAACGGCATCGTTGATCTCCTGGAGGCGACCCGCGTCGCGCTCGCCGTGTTCGTCCCGGCCGTGCAGGTGAACGATCGCCGCGCCGAGTTTCTCACACTCCCGGGCTGTCTCGGCGATCTCGTCGGGCTGTTCCGGCAGGTTCGGGTTCGCCTCCTTTCCCTGCACGCCGCCCGTCGTCGGGACGGTCAGGATCAGCTTCCCGCCCTCGAGGTAGGTCTGGTAACTCATCTACCGTCTTCCAAACGGGCCACCACGAAAGCGTTAATGGACATCCCAGAGACGGTCCACCATGGACGACCAGCCGTCAACGGATCGGGAGATAGCGTCCCGTCCCGCGATCATCGGTGCCGGAACGATGGGTCGGAACATCGCCGTGGCCAGCGCGGTCGGCGGCCGGCCCGTCACGCTGTTCGACGTCGACGAGGACGCGCTGGCGGACGCGGAGAACGAGATCCGATCGACCGTCGGGACAGTCGTCAACCGCGGTCTGGGGGACACGACTGACGTCTCGGCCGTCCGCGATCGCGTCACGTACGCGATCGAACTGCCAGCTGCAGTCGGGAACGCGCCCCTGATCATCGAAGCGGTGACCGAGGACCACGAGGTGAAAGCGACCGTCTACGAGGAGATCGAACGCCACGCGGCGTCCGATGCGACGATCGCGACGAACACGTCCTCGCTGTCGATCACGGAACTCGCGTCGACGCTTGACCGTCCCGAGCGGTTCTGCGGAACCCACTGGTTTCACCCGGCCCACATCGTGCCGGTCGTCGAGGTCGTCTACGGCGAGCACACCGCCGACGAAACCGTCGACGCCGCTGCGGGCTTCCTCGAGTCAATCGGCAAGGATCCCGTCGTCGTCGAGCAGGACGTGCCGGGATTCATCGCAAACCGGATCCAGTCGGCGATGGCCCGCGAGGCGTGGGCACTGCTCGAGGCCGGCGTCGCCAGCGCCGAGGACATCGACCGTGCGGTCAAGGGGACGTTCGGCTTCCGGCTCCCGACGCTCGGCGTCCTCGAGAAGGGCGATCACTCGGGGCTCGACGTTCACCACACGGTCCTCTCCGAGTTGCTCGACGAGATCGACTCGCGACCGGAGCCGCCGGCCGTGCTCACGGAACTCGTCGATGAGGGTCGCGTTGGCCGCAAGGCCGGCCGTGGCGTCTACGACTGGTCGGCGACGGACCGCGACGAGGTGACCGCCGAGCGCGACCAGCGTCTCCTCGATCAACTCGAGGTCTATCGAGCCGCGAGCGACCCGCCCGAGACGGCCGACGATTCCGAGTCGTCGACCCGCGATCCGTGACGCCGCGATCGGCGGCGCCACAGCCGCCGACGCTCCCGGCGCTGCGAGTACGATTATATGGCTGGGCCCCCAATCATAGGGAGAGTCTATGTACCACATCGTCATCCCGATCGACAAAGAGGGGACGCGATCGGCGGCCGCCGTCCAGTTCGTCGCCGATCTCTGCGACGAGTCGGGTCTCGGCGTCGACTCCGAGGAACTCTCCGTCACGGTCGTGAACGTGTTCAAGGAATTCAAAGCGGTCGACGACGGCGGAAACGTCCGCTCCGAGGACCTCTACGACGAAAGCGAGTTCCCCGACTCGGTCGAACGCATCCGAGAGCAGTTCGCCGAGGCGGGTATCGAGGCGGATCTCGTTCGCCGGCACGGCGACCCCGGCGACGAGATCGCCGAATATGCCGAGGAGGTCGACGCCGATACCATCGTGATCCCGGGTCGGAAGCGGTCGCCGGTCGGCAAGGCGGTGTTCGGAAGCGTCACTCAGGACGTTATTCTCAACGCCGATCGGCCAGTCACGATCGTCTAGCGGCGACGCCGGAACGAGGGACGCCGAAACCGGCAGGACCGACGCTGATCGGGCCGAAACTGGTCAGGCCGAAATAGGTCGCGCCGGAGCGCCGGCGATCCGTCCCTCACAGCCCAGCGGGCCGAAGTCAGACGATGTCGTTCTTGCGAAGCCGCTCGCGCTCGGCCTCGTCGTACCCGAGTTCCGCCAGCACCTCGTCGGTGTGTTCACCGAGGCGCGGCGGTGGCCCCTCCGCATCGGTCTCGAGCGAACCGAAGTTGACCGGGATGGCCGGCGATTTGAACGTCCCGAGATCACCCGCTACTGGTTGACACTCCTGAAACCCTTGAGTGGCGGAAGGAGATAACTTATGGAGGTTAAAACCCGATCGCAGCCCCGTCCTTTCGCGGATCGGTTCCGCCGGAGAGCACGTCGTTGGCGTTGCGCGTGATCTGGCCGCCGCCGAAGTGCGGCGGCGGCATGACGCGAACGTCGTGGCCGCGTCGGGCGAGTTTCGTCAGCACCGAGCCGTCGAAGCGCCCTTCGACGGCCAGCTGACCGTTCATCTGGTACCGCCAGCGCGGGAAGTCGAGCGCCGCCTGAATCGACATCCCGTCGTCGATGAGGTTCATCAGTACCTGGAGGTGGCCCTGCGGTTGCATGTAGCCGCCCATGACGCCGAACGCGGCCCAGTCGTCCTCGTCGAACCGCGCGAGGCCGGGGATAAGCGTATGGAACGGTCGCTTTCCGGGCTCGAAGCGGTTCGGATGTTCGGGGTCGAGAGAGAACGAACTCCCCCGGTTCTGCAGGGCGATGCCGGTGTCGCCGGCGACGACGCCGCTGCCGAAGTCCTTGAACCGGGAGTTGATGTAGGAGACGACGTTTCCCGCCTCGTCGGCGACCGTCAGCAACACGGTGTCAGCGTCTTCGGCGCGGTCGTTCGGAACGCCGACCGCAACGTCGTCCGTGGCGTTCGAACCGATCTCCGCGGAACGATCGCTTGCGTAGGATTTCGATGCGAGCGTCGGAACGTCCGCGAACTCGGGATCGGTGACGTGGTGGAGACCGTCGGTCAGGGCGCGCTTGGTCGCCTCGGCGGCGAGGTGGATCCGTTCGGGCGAGTCGGGTGGCTGCTCGCCCGCCTCGAGCGCCTCGGCGACGTTGAGCGCCTCGAGGGCGACGAGCCCCTGATTGTTCGGCGGGAGCTCGTAGATCTCCGCGCCGCCGTAGGTCGTGCTGATGGGATCGACGAACTCCGGCTCGAACGACGCAAGGTCGTCGTGCGAGAGGAACCCGCCGCGCGATCGGACTTCGGAGACTATCTCGTCCGCGATGTCGCCTTCGTAGACGACGTCTGCGCCCTCGTCGGCGATACGCTGCATCGTCTCACCGAGCCGGGGGAGGCGGACGCGCTCGCCGACGGTCGGCGCGCGACCGTCGGGGAGGTACGCCGCCCGCGCGTCGGCCCCGCGCAGAACGTCGGCCGCCTCGGCCCACTGCTGGGCGATGATCTCCGAGACTGGGAACCCTTCGGTCGCGTACTCGATCGCCGACTCGAGCGCGCGCTCGAGGCTCAGTTCGCCGAGTTCCTCGACGGTCCGCTCCCAGCCGCGAGCCGTTCCGGGGACGGTCACCGTCAGCGGGCCGTACTCGGGCATCATAGCGTCGTTGGGATCGACGTCCGCCTCGTCGGCGACCTGCCGGCGAACGTCATCGAGCGTCGCCGACGACGGTGCGCCCCCGCAGCTTCGAAGCGCGCCGATCTCGCCGTCGGCGGTTCGATAGAGCGCGAACACGTCCCCGCCGAGGCCGGTCGAGGTCGGTTCGACGACGTTTAACGCTGCGGCGGTCGAAACCGCCGCGTCGAACGCGTTGCCGCCGTCCCGCAACGTTGCGACACCGGCCGCCGCAGCGAGGGGCTGGCTCGTGGCGACGACGCCGCGGGTGGCGTACACCGTCGATCGCCGCGAGGTGAACTGGTCGAGGTCTGGCGTCGTGTCCATGTGAATGGATTGTCGGGTCTGGACTAAAGCGTTGGTATACCACCGTACAGCACCGAATCGGCACGGCTACCGCAGTAGATATGTATGTGGGTAGTGATACCACATCACTATGGACTTGCAACTAGACGGTGACGCGGCACTCGTCACGGCATCGAGTAGCGGTCTCGGGAAAGCCTCGGCAAAAGCGCTCGCACGAGAGGGTGCAAACGTCGTACTCAACGGCCGCGACGAGGACCGGCTCGAGGCGGCCCGCGAGGAGATTTCGGCGGTCGCCGACGGCCGCGTCGTCGTGCAGCCGGGCGATCTGACCGACCCGGACGATATTTCGGCCCTCGTCTCGAGGACGGTCGACGAGTTCGGCGGGATCGATCATCTCGTAACGTCCGCGGGCGGCCCCGCGAGCGGTCCGTTCCTCGAGACGACCGACGAGGACTGGTACCACGCATACGACCTGCTCGTCATGAGCGTCGTGCGGCTGGTCCGTGAAGCGGCCGACGAATTGCGCGCGGGCGACGGGGGCAACGTCGTCCACATCACCTCCCGGAGCGTGAAGGAAGCCATCGACTCGCTCGTCCTCTCGAACTCGGTTCGAATGGGCGTCATCGGCCTCGAAAAGACCCTCTCGCGGGAACTCGCACCGGAGGTACGCTTCAACAGCGTGCTTCCCGGCCCGATCGAGACCGAGCGGATCAGCGACCTGATCGAACAGTCCGTCGAGCGCGGGGAGTTCGACTCCTACGAGGAGGGACTCGAGGCGAAGGGGAGTGCGAACCCGCTGGGACGGATCGGCCGACCGATGGAGCTCGGGAATACGGTCGCGTTCCTCTGCTCGCCGGAATCGGCGTATATCAACGGGATCACCGTCCCCATCGACGGGGGGCTCGGTCGATCGAACATCTGACGGGTCGACGGTCGACCTCGCAGGTCGAACCCGCTCGACGATCGTTTTCGCACGTCCACCGGCGGACGCGCTGACCCCGGATTACTCGAGATCCGCGTTGGACAGCTCCTCGAGCAGCGCGACGGTCGTTCGAGCGCCCGCGCGGAAACACGCGAGCGCGATGTTCTCGTCGGGGGCATGATTGTTCTCGTCAGCATTGGCGTACGGAACGACCAGACACGGGACGTCGAGATTGTCGGCAAAGACGTACGTCGGCACCGAGCCGCCGAGCGAGGGCTTGAGAATGGGATCCGCGTTCCACCCCTCCCGGACGGCTCGCATCGTCGGCTCGACGACCGGACTGTCCGCCGACGTCCGCTGGGGGGCCATCGCCGCGACGCGCGAGAGCGTCACGTCGATGCCCGCTGGTGCTCGCTCCTCGACGTGGCGCGAGAGGGAGTCGAAGACGTCATCGGGATCCTGATCGGCAACCAGGCGGAAGTCGATCTTCGCTCGAGCGCGTGACGGTAACACGGTCTTCATGCCTTCGCCGTCGTAGCCGGCGTCCAACCCGGCGACGTTCAGGTTCGGGCGGCAGAGCAACCGCTCGACGTATTCGTCGTCCGTGTCCGTCGCGAGCGCGGAGAGTCCGAGATCGGCTTTCACCGCCTCCTCGTCGACCGGGATCGCCTCGAGTATCTCTCGGTCGCGATCGGTCAGCGGACGCACGTCGTCGTGAAACCCCTCGAGCGCGATTCGGCCGGTTTCGTCACGGAGGGATGCGAGCAGTTCGACGACCGCGGTCGCGGGGTTGGGGACCGGGCCCCCGAAATTCCCCGAATGGAGATCCCGGTTCGCACCCGTCGCTTCGATATCGACGTAGAGCAATCCGCGCGAGCCGAGCAACACGTGCGGGCGTCCCGACTCGTCGATCGGCCCGTCCGCCACGAACGCGACGTCTGCGTCGAGTTCATCGCGTCGGTCGCGCACGAGCCACTCGAGGTGTTCGCTCCCGCTTTCTTCTTCGCCTTCGATAAGCAGTGTCACATCGGTCGGTACGCCCGTGGTCTCACGGAGCGCGCGAACCGCACAGAGGTGCGCGAACCACTGTCCCTTGTTGTCCCCGGCACCGCGCGCGTAGAGGCGCGGCTCGCCGTCGGGCCCGTCGCGCAGGGTCGGTTCGAACGGCGGCGATTCCCATTCCGTGGCGGTTGCCGGCTGGACATCGTAGTGACCGTAGAGCAACACGGTTGATTCATCCTCGCTCGCTTCTCCATCGGCGAACGCGTGGGCGATGATGGCCGGTCGTCCCGGTGTCTCGACGATCTCCGCTTCGTCGAACCCGTACTCGAGGCAGGACTGCCGGACCAGTGTCGCGCAGTCGTCGATCCCCTCGCCGGTCGCACTGATCGACGGCTGGGCGAGCAACGAGCGCAGGTCATCGAGGACGGCTTCGTCGTGACGCTCGAGGAACGCGGACGGCGTTGCAATTGTCATTGGACGGGCCTCCATCGAGACGAAAGCGGTTCAGCGAGCGCGCGCAGATTCCGTGTCATACTCACCCACATATACCACGCTAAGAAAGAAAGCTCTAGGGCTCCCAGCGATCTCGAGTAACGACAGTTTTCGATCCAGAGACCGGTGCCAGTATCGGAATTTCACGGTGTTCGCTCTGTTCAGTCGTATTTACACCTTGTCCGAATGAAATAGTAATTATGGGCTTTTATCTAGTTTCTCGTGACTGATACTGAACACGGTGGGAGTGGGAGAGAAGCTTTAAATAATATAAGCGTTATAATGCATAACGATGTTTGGGAATGACAGACAGACACGCAGGGACGTACTACGGGGAACTGCTGGAATCGGGGCGATTTCGATCGCCGGCTGTCTCGGTGGCGACGGTGGGGATCAGGTCGATCTGACAGTCGGTTCGTCGTCATCCGGTTCGTCGACGTACGGTAACTCGCAGGCGATTCAGCGGGTAGTGAGTCAGGAATCGGACTACCTGAATTTCATTACGCAGGACGCGGGCGGTGACCCCCAATCAATCCGACTGTACGCTGACGGGGAGATCAACTCCTACTCCGCGGGAAACTACATCATGAACCAGGCGCTCACGGAGACGGGTCCGTTCTCCGATGAGCCCGTTTCGGAGTTTCCACAGTTAGGATTTGGTCACCTCTCGCTGAACCTTTACTGGATGGCACTGGAGGACAGCGATATCCAGACTACCGACGACCTCGCCGGGAGGGACGTCTACTGTCTCCCCGCTAGCTGGGGACTCCGTGCGATGACCGAAGAGATGTACGGCGAAGCGGGTCTCTGGGAAGGCCTCGAAGAGAACGTCGTCAACGTGGAGACGAGCCAAGCGGCCAGCGCACTCGACGAAGGGCGGGCCGAGGCATTCATCGTGTACACCTCGAACTACACCCAACTGCCTTCGTGGGCGACGGAGATCGACTCGCGCGTCTCCGTTCGGGCGATCGAGATGACCGACGATTACGTGCAAGCAGCACAGGACTTCGCAGGCGCTGGCTACGAAGAAGTCGACGAGATCGGCGGCTGGGAGCAGGACGTTCAGGGCGGTGACTTCCCGAAGCACACGTGGACGGAGACCTACCCGTACTACTTCAGTCCGGACATCTCCGCGGATGCCGTCTACGACCTGATGGAGATCTGCCACAACAACTACGAGTCGATGCAGGAGGCGAATCCGACGATCCTCGACTGGTCCGATCCGTCGAACTTCACGTTCGCGCTGGTCCACACCGATGAGATCCCGATCCACCCGGGAGCCGCGGACTGGTACGAAGAGAACGACGTCTGGGACGACAGCTGGACTCGCGGCGACGAATAACACCTGCAGAACCCGTCACCGCCATACATGGTTTATTCAACAGCAGACAAAAACCGACTAGAGATCGCCAACGACGTAGTGACCGGACTCGCTATCCTGACCTGGGTCTGGATCCTGTACTTCGCGTTCACGCAAGGAATCCAGCGAATTCTATTCACTGTCACGTTTCTTGGATCGGTCATGCTCGTCTATCTTGGAAACGAACTCATCGAAGCGTATGAGGACGGTGACAAACTGGGGTTGGCCGGTCTGACTCTCTCCGCGTTCATCACCGCCGGAACGACGGTGTACTTGATCGTGAACTACAGGGAGCTGTTGCGTGTGCGCGTCGGTACGGCGTTTGGCTACGAGTACGCAATCGCCATCGCGTTCTTCCTCGTCATCCTGTACCTGTCGTACCGAGCCTACGGACTCACGTTTCTGGCCGTAATCGTGGGCGTGATCCTCTACGGACTCTACGGGAACCTCGCACCGGGAATTCTGCGCCACGCGGGATTCAGCGTCGAACGGATGATGAGCATCATGGTGCTCGACTTCCAGGGGGTCTACGGCTCTATCTCGAGAATTATCGCGACCTGGGTCGCCCTATTCTTGCTATACGCAGGGCTGATGCGTGGCTTCGGCGCGTTCGACCTCATCATGCGAATCGGCCTCCGATCCGCTAACTACGTCCGATCGGGCGTCGCCCTCTCCGCGGTGACCTCGAGCATCATCATCGGCTCGATTACCGGCAGTCAGGCTGCGAACACGGCGATCACCGGTTCGTTCACGATCCCGCTGATGAAGGAGACGGGAATGAAAGGCGAGACCGCCGGAGGGATCGAATCCGTCGCCTCGACCGGCGGGCAGATCATGCCCCCGATCATGGGCGCGGCCGCGTTCGTGATGGCCTCGCTACTCGGAATCACCTACCTCGACGTGATCATCGCCGGAATCGTTCCCGCGATGATCTTCTATGGTTCCGTCACCATCGCCGTCCACTACAAGGGGATCGGCCAGCTCCGCGGACAGACGACCAAGATCAACGTCGAGAGCCAGTTCGAGGAAGAGATGTCGCAAAAGGAGTTCATTATCCAGTGTCTCCGGTTTGGCATTCCGTTCGCCATCCTGGTGTACATCCTCGGCGTCCTTCAGTATACGGTGCTCACGGCCGCGCTGTACACGATCATCGCGATGTTCATCACCGGCTTCGGGTTCCCGCTGGTCCAGACAGCGACGGAGGGTGGCGACCTCGGGGCCGAGTTCGTCAGTCTACTCGGCGACGCGGCGTTCGGCTTCAGAGAAGGGGCGATGATCCTCGCACCGATCGCGATCATTATCGCCGCCATCAACGGCGTCGTCGACGTCTTCACCGCATCAGGGATTCCGGGAATTCTCTCGCTGGCCCTGCTAGACCTTTCCGGCGGCGTCATGTTGACCGCGGTTATCCTCGCGATGGTCATTTCGATCGTTTTGGGGATGGGGATGCCGACGGTCGCCGCGTACGTCATCGTCGCGGCGCTGATCGCACCGGCGCTGGTCCAGCAGTTCTTCGTTCCGGACCTTGCAGCACACTTCTTCGTGCTGTACGCTGCGATTCTGTCGGGACTGACGCCGCCGATCGCGATCGCGGTCGTCGTCGCGACGGGAATCGCGGAGAGTAACTTCTGGCGGACGGCCCACGAAGCCATGAAGATCTCCGCACCGATCTACGTCCTTCCGTTCGCGTTCATCTACAACCCCGAACTCGTCGTCGGTGGGTTCGGTATCGACACGTTATTCTCGGGACTCATCGCACTGGCCGGTGCACTGGGAATTTCTCACGGCCTCAACTACTACGGGACGTTCTTCCACGAGAGTCCGTTCATCAAATTCCCCGTCAAAACCGTCTTCTTCGTCCTCGGCGTTCTCGCGATGGTCTACCCGGACGACATGGTGCGTCTCGGCTGCGTCGCCGTTATCTTCGGGATGATAGCGATTCAGCTCCGAAAACCGATCCTCGAGCGCGTCGGCGGACGATACGGAACCGACTCCATCGGAACCACCAGGGACTAGGGACCGAACACCGGTTCAGCGTAGATTTTTAGTTCGGCTCGGCGATAGAGACGCGCGACCACCGTGAGCGAGACAACGGTTCGAACACTCCCAGCCGGTTCGATCACCGCGAGTCGCTCTCGAGCGGAGCGTCGATCACTCCTCGAGGAGTCTCGCTTCGAAGAACGGATACTCCTCGAGCCACCCCCGGTCGTAGTCAGCGTCGTACTCGGTCGGCTCAATGCAGATTCGATCCCCAATCTCGAGTGCGTCGTCGGACTCGTCGATCGGTGCGAGCAGCCGGGTCCCCTCGTCCAGTTCGACGACCGAACTGACTGCAGTGGGCGAACGGAACAGTCGTTTCAGCGGGCGTTCGACCGAAGAGGGCGACGGCGGACGCGCATTTGATTGGAAAATATGTAGCCGAATAGTGGGTCAGCTAGACGTAAGACGATAGTCTATCCGATCGGCTGTCACACGTTTCACAATCAATAAGTGACCCCGTGGCGTCCCGTTCGACAAGATAACCACGTACTCATGGGACTCAACACAAACGATCGGTCGATCGCCGGCTTCACGATGGCAGGCCATTCGCTGGTCCACTGGTTCGAGACGTCGATTCCGATCTTTCTCGTCGTCTGGCTCGCGGAGTTCGACGTTTCGGTTGCACTGGCCGGCGTCATCGTCGCGTTCGGATACGCCCTGTTCGGGTTGGGCGCACTTCCCGCCGGCGTCCTCGTCGACCGATACGGTCCGAAACGGTTGATCCTGCTCTGTCTCGTCGGTATGAGCGCCTCGTTTCTCGTGCTCGCTCTCTCGATGTCGATTTACGCAGTCGCGATCGGACTCATCTGCTGGGGCGTCACCGCGAGCGTGTACCACCCCGCCGGACTCGCACTCATTAGCACCGGCGTCGAGGAGCGCGGGACCGTCTTCGCCTGGCACGGGATCGCCGGCAACGCCGGTATCGCCCTCGGCCCGTTCGCCGCGGCGACGCTGTTGTTCCTCGTCGATCAGTGGCAACTCGTCGCCGCAATCCTCGCTGTTCCGGGGTTCGTCGCGGCCGCGTACGGGCTCCAGGCCGACTTCGATTCGACCGCCGCCGAAAGCGAGGCGGACGCCGAGGCAAACGACGCCCTGTCGTTGGGCGAATTCCTGACGAACTCGCGAGTGTTGTTCACGAGCGCGTTCGCCGTCGTCTTCGCCATCATCGCCGTCGAAGGGCTCTACTATCGCGGAATGCTCACTTACCTGCCGGAAATCCTTCACGGTCTTCCCGCGATCGGCGATATCACGCTTTCGACCAACCTCGAGGGAATCTCGCCCGGCGATTACATCTACGTCAGTCTGCTCGTCGTCGGAATGGCCGGTCAGTACGTCGGCGGTAAGCTCACCGACCGTATCCGATCGGAGCGCGGGCTGATAGCCATTTTCGCCGTCCTCTGCGTCCTCGCGCTCGCGTTTGTGCCGATCATGTCGATGGGGCTAGTGCCCATCGTCCTCTACTGTATCCTACTCGGGTTCTTCCTCTTCGCCACCCAACCCCTCTACCAAGATGCAGTGGCGGTCCACACACCCGCACGTGCACGAGGCCTCTCGTACGGCTACACCTACGTCGGTAAGTTCGGTATCGGTCCGGTAAGTATTGCGATCGGTGGATTCATCCTCGGCGGGTTCTCGACGGCGCTGTTCTTCGGCGTGCTCGCGGCGTTCGCGTTCGGTGGGATGGCGCTGACAGCGGGACTGCTCGTGGCGCTCAATCGCACGAACTGGTGGCAAACGACCACGGGCGCGACGAAATCGAGCGACTAACGGCGTACGACCATTGAATAGGGTGCAGCAGGACGGTCTCTATTCTGATCGACAGTACTCTAAAACGAGTAGAACCCCCCTCTCGTCTGCGACAACGTCACGGGTAATGTAGTCGGTGAGCGTTGGCTCGGCTCGAGAAGCCGACGTCGAGCAGTATGCAACAGTGCCAATAGTAGCATTGTGGCAACAGTGCCAATAGTATTGTATTAATCCGACTCGGTTCGAGTTTAGAACTGATTACCGAACTACCCCCCGAAGATGTGAAACGGTAGCACGCTATTTCCTCCTTCAGATAGCATTTCCACTCACAAAAGCGGACCAAGTGAGTGTAGCGGCCTAATCAGCCGGAATCAGTGCAGTAGGGACTGACTCGACATGACGTTCGTTTCCGGGAGAACACACCGTGGTCCGAATTACGGGCCGGTCCCACTGTCTCATCCCCGAATCCGTTCCGATCGGTCTACAGCCGTTCGATTCACCGATGCGGCGCTATCGATCGTTCCTCGATAAAGAACGGAATCCCGCTGTCGCGTCGGGACGGGCTAGCCGGAAAACTTGTCGCGACGGTACAGGTCCAGTTCGCTCACCGTGTTGGGCGTCTTCTGACGCGCGGCGAACGCGATCGCGTCGGCGACGGCTCGAGGCCCGGTGACTTCGTCCTGTTCGTAGCGTTCCTTCGAGATCCGTTCTCGGAACTCCTTGCCGAACTCCGTCCGGACTTCCGACGGGTTGACGATGCTGACGGCGATGTCGTCCGTCCCGACCTGTCCCGCGAGGCTCTTCGCGAATCCACGGGTCCACCACTTCGTCGCCGCGTACAGCGGCGCGCCAGGACTGGGATTCTTGCCTGCGTAGCTCGCGACGAAAATCGCCGTTCCGTTCGTCTCACGGAGGTGCGGAATCGCTGCCCGGGCCGCGTAGAACATCCCGTCGACGTTCACCCCCATGACGGTCCGATACTGGTCGGTCGGAAACTCCTCGACGGGCGTCTCGGAATCGGTCGCGATCCCCGCGTTGTTCACCAGCACGTCGAGACGGCCGAACTCTGAGACCGTCTTCTCGACGGCCGCCTCAACCTCGTCTTCGTTGCTCACATCTGCGGGACAGACGAGCGCTGACGCGTCGGTCTCGGATTCGATTTCGGCCGCGAGTTTCGTCAACCGATCCTCTCGACGGGCGACGAGTGCGACGTCGGCACCATCGGCTGCGAGTGCGCGAGCCGTTTCCCGTCCGATTCCCGCGCTCGCACCGGTAACGATCGCTCCGTTGTCTGCCAGTGGGTGGGTTGCCATCGGTGAGACATTGTCGCGGTGATGCTAAACTCTACGTGTTACTGCTGAGACCGTATACAGAGCCGCGTCGATTTCCTCGGCGATTGGAGAGAATCACGTCGGTGGATTCGCCGTGTTCGTGTCGCTTCACCGGGTCGATACCGGCTGCCTCGAGCGAGCGTCGAACACGGCTACGTGCGTGCAAGTTGGTCCTGTCCCCCATGGAGTTGAGTACGATGTCCCGCGTCGGAATGCAGCCTCCATGATCGACCATACAGTTCGTTCTCACGAGTTTTCCCGTACCAGTCCCGTGGGTCAAATATGCTTCTCAACGGTGCTTTCCGAATGGCCCCGTTTTCGATCCCGTTCTGTAGACAGGAACGTGAGCCCCTATTCGTTACATAGCCCTCTATCACACGATATTCCACGACAACTATCACACATCCAAAATATTGGTGAGAACTGAGGTATCGACCATCTGGAAGTGTATTGTCATCAATCACCAAGGAAAGGCCGTTCAAGGGTATCGAACGCGATTATCAAGTACGAACGGAACGACACGAGCGATCACTGCCTCTGGCTCCTCGAGCCGTCAGTTATGACGGCGATACAGTGGCTGGAATCACGGTGCGGTCTCGTGGCCCGATCCGCGACGATAGTCCGTTCGACGCATTCGTCGGGTCGGAAAGCCGATTGGGAACGAAGCCACATACCGAGTGTCGACAGCGGTGGATAGATCGGTGAGTTCCGTCCCACTGTATGAACCGTCACGGAGCCGGCTACCGACAACGTAATTTACAACAGTACTACTGGAAAGCAGGTACTGTGTGAACGGGGCGTGAGTCGTCAGAAGGGAAACGATTTTCTTCGTGATATACGATGAACAACCTAAGATGACACGTCAGGGTTCAGGCGGCCGCGGGAGGTATCTGGAGGCGAAGCCGGAATGAGTGATGCGGTCGAACCAGAGGTGGAACGATGATGAGTGACGCGGTCGAGAACGAACACCAGTGCACGTGCAAAATCGGTCGCGCCATCGATCGGTACGATCTCGACGGACTGAACGGAGAACTCCAGCACCGACGCGATGTCGCGGATGCGAGCCTTCGGACGCTCGCGGAGTATATCAACGAGCGGATCCTCGAGACGGCGCTCGCCGAGGTAGAGACCGATCTAACGGACGTCGCGTACGGGGCAGTTAGCGCCGACGACGCCCTCTCAGCGGTGTATGAAACGCTGACGAGCGACACAGTGCCGGCCGATCGCGAAGCGCGAGTCCGAAAACGCTTCGAACAGAACGGAATCGATATCGAAGAGATCGAGTCCGACTGGGTCACGCATCCCACCGTCCGTTCCCACCTCAACGATTGCCTACAGATCGACACGGCCCGGACGACGAAAATCACGGCCGGATCAGCACGAAATACGATCGAATGGGCGCGAACGAGATGCGCTCGAGTCGTCGAACAGACAATCTCGCGGCTCGTCAGCGCAGGGATCGTCTCGATTCGTGATACCGAAGTCGCCGTCACGATTCAGATAACGTGTTCCGACTGTGGTTCGACGTACCGATTCGGAGAGTTACTCGAGTACGGATCGTGTGCCTGCTCCGCCGACGAAACGACCCCATTGGATCACCGATAGCTCTCCAGCGTTCCCCACCACGCTATCGTGACTTCCGTTTTCGGCACATGCGACGGATTTGCGAGTGCGGACTGAGACTGCTCACCAGCTAGCCGTACCCGTCAGTTCGTGTTTACCGGTCGTTCGTGGGGGGAACAGCCGCTCACTGAGTTTACAGCTTGATTCCCACCCCACTCGGAACGGCGCCATCAAAGAAACCTGATTTCTGTTCAAAAATGTTTTCGTAACTACTTCTCACACGATGGATATAAATGAGTGAGCTGTGATACAACGAACAATGGAACATTCGAATAGAACCGTACAGAACACGCATGCCGAGGTACCAGTCGAGTTAGCGGCCGAAAACATGGGTGGAATCGATTCGTCCGCTATCGAGTTCCAGAGCGGGGTCAATCTCCTCACCGGACGGAACGCGACCAATCGAACGAGTCTGCTTCGAGCGGTTACCGGCGTTCTCGGTGGAACGAGCGCCACCCTCAAGAGCGACGCGGACGAGGGCCACGTGACGCTCACTATTGGTGACCGGGAGTACTCACGCCGGTACAACCGCACGGAAACCGGCGTTCAGGTGACGGGCGAACCGTACGAGGAAAACAGCGAACTCATCGATCTCTTCATCTCCCTTCTCGAGAACAATCCGGCCCGTCTGGCGGTCGAACGCGGTGACGACCTCCGCGAACTCATCATGCGACCGGTAGATACGACCGAGATCGAACAGCGGATCCAGCGCCTACAACGCGAGCGCGACGAGCTCACCGACACGGTCGATCGCGTCGAGCGGCGCTCGAAACAGCTACCTGCACTCGAGGAACAGCGCCAGACGCTGACGGCAGAACTCGAGTCGCTCGAGGTGGAGATCGAGTCACTTCGATCGGAGGTAACCCAGTACGAGGCCGACGCCGAAATGGCGGAGGAAGCCGAGGATTTGGTCGACAAACTCGACGAGCGGCGGAAAGAGCGAAGCGAACTCACGGACCAGATAGATCTGGTGACGGCCGAAATCGAGGCCCTCCGGGAGCGGCCCGAGGAACTCCGCACTGAGCGCGACGAACTCCCCGAACACTCTCAGGCCGATCTGGAAACCGTTCAAGCGGAACTCCGATCGGTCAGAAATCGGAAACGAGACCTCGAAAATACGGCCGCGGACCTCTCCGCGATCGTCGAATTCAACGAGGACATTCTCTCCGACAGCATCTCGAATCTGCCCGAGGAATCGGCCAGCGACGATCCGGTCGCGGAACTCGCCCCCGAATCGGACCAGGAAGTCACCTGCTGGACCTGCGGAAATCGGGCCGAACGCGGGGCGATAGCCGATCGGCTGGAGAACCTTCGGAACGTCGTTACGGAAAAGCGAACCGAATCCACCGAACTCGAGTCTCGGATCACCGAACTGGAGCACGAACAGGAAGCGATTCGAGCGGCGATCGAGGAACGAACCGAACTCGACCGGAAACTCGACGACATCGAACGGAAACTCGAGGCGAAAGCGGAGCGAAAGGAGTCTCTCGAGGAAGAAGCCGAGGCGGTACGCGAAACGATCAGCGAACTCGAGACCAACGTAGCGGACACCGAAGAGTTACGCGACAGTGATCTGTTGGAAACGTACGAGCGAATAAGCGACTTACAGTACGAGCAGGGTCAGACCCAACAGGAGCTAGCGTCCGTTGAAGACGAAATCGAGGAGATCGAATCGTTGTCGGACAAATCAACGCTGCAAGAGCAACTCAACGAGATCCGTCAGGAACTCAACTACGAGCGCGGACGGGTGGCCGAACTCGAGTCCGAATCAGTCTCGAAGTTCAACGAGCATATGGATGAAGTGCTGGACATCCTCAACTACCGAAACATCTCCCGGGTCTGGATCGAGAGAAAAGAAGCGGAAAGCGGGAGTCACGGCTCGGATTCGACGTTCGACCTTCACCTGGTCCGAGAGTCGGACACGGGATCCGTATACGAGGATACGATCGCGAATCTGAGCGAAAGCGAACGCGAAGTCATCGGCCTCATAGTCGCACTTGCCGGCTATCTCGTCCACGAAGTGTATCAGCACGTCCCGTTCATGCTACTCGATTCCCTCGAGGCGATCGATTCGGACCGTATCGCCGACCTCATCGACTACTTTTCGGAATACGCACCGTACCTCATCGTCGCACTGCTCCCCGAAGACGCATCCGGAATCACGGACAAGTATACGCAGATTACGGCTGCGGAACTGAACTGAACCCGTTACGGAATTCGTTTCGGAAAAAAGCTACTGCTCCGACGGTGACGGTTCCCCGGACCGAGACGCAGTGTAGGCGAAACGCGCACCGGAACACCGTTTGACGCAGTACTCTCGATCCCGTCTATCCGCTGAGTGACTCGTAACGCTACGACGCGCCATCTATAGTAGACGTTAGAAGTAATTGCTTACTCTTGAACTGAGAGTTGAGTAAGCGCGGTACAGTCGCTGTTAGTAACTCGCTGGGGATGTGAGAACCGATTCCTGAGAGGGGGTGCAGCCATCGTTACCACGCCCGACTGGATTCGATTCCGGCGAATACGCCGGAAACGTGGCGAATGCAGAGTCGTCACGGTCCTCGAGGACAGTGACGACCGATGCCAGGACGGACGGCGCTCCCTCCGGAATGACGACCGAGCTATCTTCGTACCGTTGTATAATTCAAAACTGATATGTTTTGAGTAATCCGCAGTACCATACACCTCGGATCGAGAGAAAAAAGTGATCACCGTCCCCGGTGGTCGCGCCCGAGAGAGGCATCCAGCCGCGTTGCCCGAAAAATTCGACAGATGGCCGCGACCTGCACGGAAACGACGCGGTACGCGGCTCGACGTGGACGGATCTCTCGGTTTGATCGAGAGAGACTACTGTGGCGTCCATTTCCCGCCGCTTTTTTTTCGGGTTCCGCACGAAAGGTTCTCGCTCGTCAACATCAGATTCAGCGGTTTCCAGGCGAGATTTTTGATAGCTCAATCCCGCTTGGTTGAGCAGCCGCCGACAACTCGAAATCGAGTATTCGACGGCATAGCTGTCGTCGAGATATTGCTGGACGAGCACCGGCGTCCACATCGTCGTATCGAAACCGACCTCCTCGGGTGATTCGTGGACAGCTTCCTCGAATCCAATTTGATTTTTCTGACATTTTTTGTTTTCTCTCAGATCAGTGAGTATCAGTTACTGCCTGCTCGAGCGACTCGTCGGTGTCGAGTCGTTTGAGCCAGCTGTAGATCGGCCGTCGTTGAACGTCGTACCACTCGACTAGCGCGGTCTGCGTGAGGCCATTTTTGTACGCTATTGCCGCTACTAGCCGTTGTGTCGGTTTCTTCTCACGTTGTCGAGAGCATCTTGCAATTTCTCGACAGAGATCTCGTCGAGATGATTCACTGTGTTCAGTACAAGTTTCTGAGTAGAACGTTCTAACGGCTACTACGGACACACCCGTCGAAGTCTTTCGTCGGGTGGGTGCTCACCGATCTCACGCACGAAGACCTCAACGCTGAGTACCGGTCGTCACATCTCTGGGCCCCAGATGTACACGGTATGATCGAGCGAAAAATACCACCGGCGTCTGTGGTGCGTCTACAAGTCGTCCGAGTCGCTGGAACGAGCGGGTTCCGTTTCGGACTTCTCGATCCGCCCGCCGTCGCTGGCTGCGGGTGCGGTCGAATCGCTACTCGGCGCCTGGAAGGAGACATCGGGGCCGAGATATTTCGTCCAGACGACGAGCAGACTCGGGAGGACGAGCACGCTCGCGAGGAACGCGTAGATGATCGTCAGCCCGGTAATGATCCCGAACTGCTGTAGCGGTGGGAGGATGGCGAACGCGAGGACGCCGAAGCCGCCGACGGTCGTTGCGGCGCTGCCGAGCAGCGCACCGCCCGTGCCGGTGACCGTCCGGGACATCGCTTCCCAGACCGATCCCGTCCGCTTCAGTTCCAGGCTGTACCGTTCGCTCATATGGATGCTGTAGGCGACGCCGAGTCCGACAGTGAGGCTCGTGATCATCCCCGTCATGACGTTAAACGGGATCTCGAGCAGGTACATCGTCCCGAGAATCCACGAGACGCTGAACACGACCGGAAGTAGCGTCACCGCACCGAGAGTTGCACTCCCTTCTCTGATCCGGTAGCTGACCATCAGGAACGCGAAGACGGCCACGAGCGTGATCAGCAGGCTCTGGATGACCGTGTCCATCAGCTGCTTTTGCACGATATCGAACAGGATCGTCTGTCCGGTCGCGGTCGCCTCGAGCCCGCTGCCGTCGATTCCGTCCGCGATGGATCGCATTTCGGTCGTGACGTCGCTCATGGCGGCCGTCCCGCTGGTCGAGATGACCATTCGAACGGCCTCGTAGTCACCACCGGTGGACGAGTCGTCCACCGTGGATCCCTCACCGTCATCAGTTCGATGAATGACGGCGGCCGCTTCGTCGGGGGCGACCTCGAACAGTTCGTCGTACACCTGCTCGAGGTTCCGATCGGGCACTCCGTCGCCGTCCGTATCGGCCGCGGTGAACGTCGCGTTGAACGATTCGTTCTCGGCGGCAACCCGTTGCATCGTCCGGAGCGGACTCTGGACGTCGGCCTCGCCACTCGAGAGGGTGACGGCAACGTCGCTGTCGGCGGTCTCGTTCTCGGCGTCCGAGACCCGCTGTAACGTCTCAGGATCAGTAACGTTGCCCTCGATGAGGATCTGCGCCTGGGAATCCTCCCGGACGAAGTTCTGGTTGACGAACTCGAGGTTCTCTTTCATCGAGTAGTCGCCGGGCTTGAACGGCTCGGGGAGGTTCTTCGTCCATTCAGGCGGGTCCTCCGCGATGAAGTCCTCCTGATTGAAGCTGGTGTCGACTTGCGTCGCGCCGTACGCACCGCCCGCGCTCACAAGGGCTGCAATCAGGATGATGACGATCGGGATCCGTCGCGCTGCCGTCGAGCCGACCGAGAGCGCCTGACTGAATCGGCCCCCGCCCGTCCCGAACGCGCGCTTTTTCCGATCGTAGCCACGGTTCTCGAGGAACTCGTCGAGTTCGGCCTTGAGCGCTGGAACCAGGGTGCCGAACACGAGCAGGGCGACCGTGATGCCGACCGCGCTCACGACGCCGAAGTCCTGAATCGGCGGGACCGGGCTCGTGAGGTTCGAGAGGAATCCGATGGCCGTCGTCGCAGTCACCAGCACGAGCGCGATGCCGACGCCGGCCAGCGCCACTCGCATCGATCCTCGAGCGTCATCGTTGCCGTATGCACCACCGTGCTGGCGCTGCTCGCGGTGGCGCATGAATATGTGTATCGCGTAGTCGATAGAGAGCCCGATTAGCAAAACCGGGACCGCGATGAACATCTGGTTGAAGTCGATCCCGGCCCACCCCATGAAGCCAAACGTCCAGACGAGGACGGCGGCGATTCCGAACAGGCCGAGCAGGATATCCAACACATCGCGGTACGCGACGATCAGGGCGACGACGACGAACAACAGCGCGAGCGGGCCGACGATCGCGAGGCTATCGACCATCGAGTTGTTGATCTCTTCGCCCATGATCCCGCCGCCGAAGACGATGACCTCCGATCCGCTCGCCTCGACGTTGTCGTTCGCGATGGACTGCATCGCCAGCTGTGCGTCGACGAGCGCGTCGGATGCCGTTCCGCCCTGACCGCCGTCGCCCTCGGACTGGTGCGTGACCAGCAGCATCGTCGCGTTCGCGCTCGTCGAACCAGTCTCGTAGTTCGTCGGCATGAACGCCAGCCCGCTCATCTGGCCGTCGGAATCCTCACTCAGCACGGCACCGAGTGCGCGTTCGTACTCCGTAGCGTTCATCGACTCGAGCGCGTCGATCTGGTCCTGCAGCGTGGGCGACGCGGGGGCCTCTTGGGCCGCCTGTTGTTGATTCGAGTCGTTCTCCTGGGTCGCTTGCTGTTGATTGGTGCCGTTCTCCTGGGCTGCCTGTTGCCCCCCGGAGAGCGACGCGAGCGCGACGAGGTTCGCCGCGCCGACCGTCGGCTGTTCGTCGACGAGCGTCCGATTGATCGTCTCGTTCTCTCGGAACGACTGTTGCAATCGGAGTTGTTCGACCATCGACTCCTGGGAGAGGACGTTTTCACCCTTGACGATTACTTGGGCTGACGTCGTATTTTCCTGCCCGGTCGTGAAGTTCTCCTCGACGTAGCTCAGTTTCTGGGCTTCCGTCGAATCGCTCTGGAACTGGTCGAGCGACGAGGACTGCTCGATCATGCCGGCACCGGCGCCCATGAAGACTGTGAGAACGAGCATGATGGCGATCACGGCCCGACTGTGGGCCATGATCGTCTCGGAGAAGCGGTCGATCCAGCTCATTCGTCGAGCCAGTCCCCGTGAGCCGCGTCTCCGACCGTGTTATTCGAACTGAATGCGAGTCGTTCGCGGAGTCGATGGGCCGATACCCCGATCGATCGCCGTCGGGTCTGCACCGGGCTCATCGCCACCCACTCCGTCTCGGTTCTTCGATCATCTTGTGACTGACTATTCAGTCAGCCCTTATCAACCTTCTCACTGTCGGACGCTGCACAATGGCTGAAACGGGGGATGAGAGGGTCTCACAAGTCCGGAACTGACCATTCAATCAATATTTATAGGTGGCGATAGTATACCGTTTCCAGAATGGGAACTGCTACAGAACCGAATCGGAGTCGGCGTCGCTCCGAAATCGCCATGTACGGTGCGATCGTGGGCATCCCCGTCGCCTCGCTGAAACGAATCGGGTGCACGCAACGCGGCGATACCACATCAGTTCGGACAGACAACACGTTACGTCCGGCACGCGATCGACATCGCCGTGCTCACGAATTCGGCACCGCGCCACAGACCTCGGTTCCGTCAGATTTGCGGGCCGGTGTCCGCGGGAATCCGGGATCCGTCCGGTGTCCAACGCTGGCAACCGCACGTTTCGGCGAGAGATGGCTGACAGCGAGGAGGCTAGCAATATGACGCACCCACCACCGTTCCTCGAGGAACCGGACGATACTCGGGACGCGATCATGAAAGCGACATATATCGCGCTCTGTAAACACGGATACAGCGACCTCACGATCCAGCGGATCGGAGACGAGTTCTCGAAGAGCAAGTCGCTGTTGTACCACCACTACGACAGCAAGGACGACCTCCTCCTCGATTTCCTCGAGTTCATGCTGGACCAGCTCGAGGAACAGCTGCCGACGTACCGAGAGGGTGGAGCCGACGCCCACATCGAAGAAATAGTCGATAGCACGTTCTCGTTCGGCGACGGCAGGCCGGACACCGATTTCACGCAAGCACTCGTCGAGCTCCGAATACAGGCCGCACACGACGAGGACTACCGCGAGTATTTCACCCGGAGCGATCAGTTCGTCAGAAAACACGTCGTCCACACGATCCGCTCGGGTATCGAACAGGGCGTTTTTCAGGAGGTGGATCCACAGGAAACGGCAGCGCTCTTCCAGATCGTGTTCTCCGGAACGATGACCCAGCGCGTAACCAGTAACGACGACGTCTTCGACGACGCCCGCGCCGAATTCGAGCGATACGTGCGAAACTGCCTCCTCGAAGCGGAGTGAGACGGCGAGCAAACGACTATAGTACCAACTGCAACTAGTTACACACTGATCGCACAGTACGCGGTTCTCGCTCACTCCGTTCGCTCACGGCTCGCTTTGCTCGCCGTTCGCATTTCCGCGGTTCTCGCTCACTACGTTCGCTCCGAACCGCGCTACTGTCGTGCGAGCAGGTGTGCAGTGACTTGCAGTGGCTACTATAGATTCTCTGCAAGATCCTCGAGACGTTCGCAACGTCATCTCTGACCCCGCGAGCCGAGATAGTAGTCGCCCGCTACGTTCCCTTGAGGAGATGTGTCACGCCGACGGTTTCGGCGATGATCCACGTGACGAACAAGCCGTAGGCCAGGAGTAGCACGACGGATTCCCGCTTCGTGACCGAGAGATCGGTGCGCAAAAACGTGAACAAGAGAACGGTGGCCAGGGTGAGGACGCCGAGCATCGGGACGGCCACCGCGAAATCGACGGGCACGCTCCCGACGATGAGAACGCCGATCGGAATCGCGACCAGAAGGTCGAACGTGTTCGATCCGAGCACGTTCCCGAGACTCGTGATCCCCTTGTCCGCCTTGGCAGACCGGACGCTCACGAGCGTGTCCGGAAGGCTCGTCGCCGCCGCGATGATGGTGACACCGGCGAGGAACTCGGGGATACCGAACGTCTGGCTGAGCGATTCGACGCCACCGACCAGCTGTTCGACGGCCACGAGGATGACGAGTAAGCCGACAGCGAGTGTTCCCCACTCGTGGCCGACGGAAATCCCAGTCGGTGCGTCTTCGGCCTCGTGGTCGCTGACATCTTGCCACTGGATGAAGAGATACAACCCGTAGAGGAGGAGGGGGAGCAGCGCTAACGGACGCGTGAGCTGTCCGGTAAGTTCGGGTCCGTCGGGAACGGGAACGTAAATCACGGCGAGTGCGAAGGTGATGATCAGCGTGGCAACGGCGATCATGTAGAACTGTGCTTCCTTGTACACGATGGCCCGGTTCGTGTCTAGGTCGCCGTCCGTCGCGATCCCGGAGAGTGCGGGGATGACGAGAATGTTGAAAATAGCGGAACCGACGATCGCCCCGATACCCATGTTGAACGTTCCGGCAAGCGCCGTGAAGACGACGCTCGACAACTCTGGAAAGCTCGAGCCGATAGCGACGACGATCGATCCCTGGACGACCGCTGGCAATCCGTAGTATGCCGAGAGGCGTTCCGCTGAGTCCTCGAGCCAGTTACTGCCGACCCAGATGAGGCCAGATGCAACGACGATGACGAGCCCGTTGACAACGGGCACGTCCGGGAGTACACCACCGAGGGCCATTGCCCGTCGATACCGACTCGAGTCCTTTTAATTATTCTATGGATCGATACCGCGCTCTCGTCGTGCGGTCGGGTCTGCAGTGACTTTCAGTTGGGGCTATCGACCGGTCACGCGAGCGTCTCGGATCGAACTCCGGTCGGTGTTCGGCGACGAGAGACGACGTTTACGACTGCATCGAGACCCCAATCGCCGTCCTCGCGTCTCGAGCGGTCAAGCGAATCGGTCCGCAGCGGTGCGACTCTACACCGGGTGTTGTCGAGAGGTGAGCGAAGCCGTTCGAGGGGGAGCCGAAAGGGAGAAGGCTTATTGCTGACTGACCGATTAGTCAATATATGCCCCAGTCGCTACCACAGAAACGACCGTGGTTTGCAGCGCTTCTCGCAGCGTTGGCTACCGGTCTCGGCCACCTCTATCTCCGTCGGTGGGGTCGCGGGATCGGATGGCTCGTTGCCTCCTTCGGCGCGAGTGTACTGTTCGTCGATCCGGCGGCGGTCGACGCGTTTCTGACCGGGAACTGGACTCCCGGAACGCTGCTGGCGGTCACACCGATGTTCATCGTCATCGGACTCAGCGTCGTTGACGCGTATCGGATCGCGCAGCGACAGAACGCTGCCGCCAGTTCGTCCGATGACGCCGACGAAAGCGCGGTCGCCTGTCCCCACTGCGGACACGACCTCGATCCGGAACTCGAGTTCTGTCACTGGTGTACGAATTCCGTCGAGGACGTCGACCGGATGCGTCAGATCAGCAGTGAGTAGGCCCGCTAGCCGCGCTGCGACCCGTCTCCTCGACGGTCGTTCACCAGCACGTTCGCCACGTACTCGTCGGCGATCCGCCTCGCCGTCGTCAACGCACGCTCCTCGTCTAGTACGACCGCTCGAGTGCGGGCGCCGTCGACGATCGTCATGAGCGCTCGCGCCTCGTGTTCGGCGTCGACAGCTGCGAACACGCCCTCGTCGATCCCGTGGTCGATCACCGTCTGAAGCATGTACCGGACGTACTCGTCGTTCTGCCGAAACCGTTCGCGAAACCGTTCCTTGTACGGTGCCTGACTACGCATTTCCAGTATTGCGACGAGCAGATCCAGGTGGTCCTCGGGGTCGACGAGCAGTTTGTCGAGTAGCAACTCGAGTCGCTGTTCGGGGTCTGTCGTTTCGACCTCGTGGACCGCATCCTTGAACTGCTCGAGGATATAGTCCAGGAACGCCGCGAGTAGATCCTCTTTCGTATCGTAGTGATAGTGGATCGCAGCGGTCGACTTTCCGTATTCGTCGGCGATCCGTTGGATCGTGAGATCGGCGTATCCGTGCTCTCGAAGTGCACGGTACGTGGCCCGCATGATTGCCTCGTTTGGGTCAGAGACTGTCTCTGTCGGCGGATCAGCCATCGTATCGATACTCACGTAGGCGAGGGATAACAGTTTTGACCCACTCGTCAGGATGAATCGTTTCGGTATCTCCTCGACCGCCGCCGACTGAACGAACGCAAAACGAAGCGATGGTTTCGGACCGATCCCGTTTCCGAACGCTTTTGACTAACTAGTCAGTAAGTAACCGTATCGACCGACATGAACGACGAACCAACCAGTGAAATCCTGGATGCAACATATCATGCCCTCTGCAAGCACGGGTACGCTGCACTCACGTTGCAGCATATCGCCGATGAATCCCCGATGAGTAAAGCATCTATCCACTACTACTACGATAGCAAGAACGAACTGTTCGTTGCGTTTCTTGACTTTCTCTACGACCGGTATACGACCCAGATAGATTCGACTGCCAGGGACTCTCCCCGAGAACATCTCCGCTCACTACTCGAGGTGTTGCTCACTGATGAGGAGGACACGCCCGGGACGGAGTTCCGCACTGCAATGCTCGAAGTGACGGCACAGGCTCCGTACGACGACGAAATCCGGGACCGCCTCGTCGAATTTGGCGACTATCTCTTCGAACGGATACGACAGATAATCGCGGCCGGCATCGACGCGGGTGAATTCGACGAGAGCGTCGCTCCGTCGCGTATCGCCGAGGTGTTCACGACGCTGATCGTGGGATCTCACACTCGTCAAGTCGCGGTCGAGTATTCGACGGATCGTCTCTCCGAGACCATTACGTCCCATATTGAGACGGATCTACTGATCAGGACACCGGTGGAGGGAGCGCAATGACGGGCATTCGACGTCGCATCAGTTCGCTCTTCAAAGGGCGTGAGGAGTTCGACCTCACGTCGGGCGGCATCGGAAAACCGCTCTTCTTCCTGTCGATGCCGATCGTCGTCACGAACCTCTTTCAGACCGCGTACAATCTCGCGGATACGTTCTGGCTCGGTCAGTACAGCACGGACGCGCTCGCGGCGATCAGCTTCGCGTTCCCGATGGTGTTTCTACTGATCTCGCTCGGAATGGGCATCTCAGTCGCCGGAAGCGTTCTCGTCGCCCAGTATACGGGTGCTGGCGAGGAGACGGAAGCCGAATACGCCGCGTCACAGACGATGACATTCGCCGGCATCGCGTCGGTCATCCTCGGCGTCGTCGGCTATCTCTTCGTCGGAGACTTCCTCGGATTCATGGGCGCGTCTCCCGACGTGCTCCCGATGGCCTCGAGTTACATGGAAGTCATCTCGCTGGGTCTTCTGTTCATGTTCGGGTTCGCCGTGTTCGTCGCGCTCATGCGAGGCTACGGAGACACGATCACACCGATGCTGGTCATGTTCGGCTCGGTGGTTCTCAACATCATCATCGACCCGTTCCTGATCTTCGGGTGGACGGTCGTCGAGAACGCACCGCTCGTGGGCACCATTGCCTTCCCCGAACTTGGAATCGAAGGCGCCGCGATCGCGACGGTGTTCTCTCGTGCGCTGGCGCTGGTCGTCGGCCTCGCGATCATGTTTCGCGGGGAGCGTGGCGTCCAGATCAATCTCCGAGACATGGTGCCCGATTTCACCTATCTCCGCCGCCTCGCCCGAATCGGCGTCCCCGCCTCGATCGAGGGGACGGGACGAGCCGTGTCGATGAACCTGCTGTTGTTCATCGTCGCGTTCTTCCCCGATACAGTCGTCGCCGCGTACGGGATCGGCACGCGCGTCTTCTCGGTCGTCTTCCTGCCCGCGATCGCGGTCGCCCGCGGTGTCGAGACGATGACCGGACAGAACATCGGTGCGGACAAGCCAGATCGAGCCGAGCAGGCGACGGCGCTCGCAGCGAAGGCCCTCTTCGGTATCCTCACGGGTGCGGGAGTTCTCATCTGGTTCGGTGCGGCACCTATCGCCGACCTGTTCACGACGGATCCCGAAGTGGTCGAAATCTCCACGGAGTTTCTGCGCTACGTCGCGCTGACGTTCGGGTTCATCGGAATTATGCGGGCGTACACGGGTAGTTTCCGCGGTGCCGGGAAGACGCTCACTGCAGCAGCGATCTCCGTGCTGATGCTCGGGTTCATCCGCTTCCCGATCGCGTGGGTTTTCGCCAGTTCGATCGGCGAATCGGGCATCTGGCTCTCGTTTGCCGCCTCTAACGTCGCCGGTGCGGCCATCGCGTACGCGTGGTATCAGCGCGGGACCTGGCGAGCGGGAGATCTGACCGAATCGGACGTCGGCATCGATGAGACCAGTGTCGAGGTCCCGACAACGGACGACTAACGACGATGGCTCACAACCTCTCACTCACTGACCGACGGACCGAAATCGACACCCGACTCGAGCGGGCGCTCGACGGGACAGAGAGCGGTCGGTTAGCTCCCGCCTCGACGGCAGTTCTGGAGCGTGATACTCGGTGGTACGGGCAACTGGTAGCCCTCTCTCACAACTCTCTGGCGACGACGGCGGATCGAGCGGTAGCGGTTCCCGCAGCGACAGCGATCGAACTGCTTCGCGGATACCTTCGGCTTCGCGAGGAACTGATACGCCAACTCGACAACGAGGCCATTGATTCGTTGCAGCGGGAGGTGACGCCCGCATTGCTGGCCTCGGACTACCTCTATACGTCGGCGTATTCCACGCTCGGAACCCTTCCCGCGGATTGCATCGCGGAGTGCGTCGAAGAACTCACGACCGTCTCGGAGTCGATCATCGAGGCGTTGGGAAGCGACTGTCTGCAGTCACCACCGTCGCCGGCCGAGTACTGCTCGGCTATCGATAACACTGCCGGCGCGCTCGGTCGAGGGGCTGCCGTCATCGGTGCAACGCTGGCGGGTATCGACGGCCCAGACGGCGACCACTTTGCGACACTGGGGCGTGGATTCGGCACGGTCTGGAAGATACAGGATATCCTCGCTTCTGATGGTCTCTCTGTCCGGACGGGGACAACACTCACTGAACGCCGACTCCGCCAGCACGCGAACCGACGCCTCCGAGAAACGGACCGCGCGCTTCGACAGCTTTCGTCCGCTGTCGACGTCCCCTCCTTGCGAGCGTTCGGTGCGGAAACTGTGTCGGAGAGTATAGCAGGTCGCAGCAGCGACGAATCGTAGCAACAGCGACTGATCACAGCGGCCAGTATGAGTGAGTGGTCGCAACGAAGCAGCGCCGCGTGATACGGTCTCCCTCGAGTCGGCACCAGCGAAATACGACGCCTCTCGTTTGTGCCTGGTCGTGCTTCTCACTCTCGAACGCCGCGTCTGGAACTCTCCGTCCGCTGCAAACTGGTGTGTTCACGGTGCGCAAAATTGAATCCACCTCGCTCCGACGAACAGTCGTTATCGCCCGATACTCGTACTACCGCGAACAGCGACTACCGGGTCGGTTACTGCAGGCTCGGATTCGAGCCGGTGGTCGAACCGACGGTGCCCTGATCGAACGTCGTCCCGGTGATCGATTTCAGCCGGTCGACCAGCGAGTCCTTTTTCGGTTCGCCCATGAGGGCGACGTCGAGGACCTCACTGATGTTCGAACAGGGGATGATCTCGATCATCTCCTCGTACTCGTCCTCGATCATCACGTCCTGCTCGTTCGCTTCGGGGATGATGACCGTGGTGCAGCCGGCCTTCGCGGCGGCCTCGATTTTGTGGGTGACCCCGCCAACTGGCAGTACGTCGCCGCGCACGGAGAGCGAACCGGTCATCGCGATCGACTGGTCGACCGGGATGTCCTCGAGTGCGCTAATGACGGCGGCCGCAACCGTAATCGAGGCGGAGTCGCCGTCGACACCGCCTTCGCCGGCCTGAACGAACTGGATGTGGACGTCCTTCTCCGAGAGATCGACGTCGGAGAACTTCTTGATGATCGCGGAGACGTTCTGGACCGACTCCTCGGCCATCTCTTGCAGTTTGCCGGTCGCGATCACCTGACCGCCGCCCTGTGCGGGCGCGATCTCGGCCATCACGGGGAGCATAATACCCGAATCCTCGCCCATGACGGCGAGGCCGTTGACGCGGCCCTCGACGCCGCCGTCGTTGACCTGTAGCTCGTAGTCCTTGCGGCGCTCGATGTAGTCGTCGGCGAGCTGTTGCTCGATCGAGCGCGATCGGTCTTTGGCCCGAAGAACGTCGTCTCGAGTGGTGTACTCACGATCCTCGGCGCGGGCGATGTCTCCCGCGACGCGGATCAGCCCACCGAGGGTACGGAAGTGCAACGTGAGGTGGTTTTTCCGACCCGAGCGCCGCTTGGCCTCGAGGAGGATCTCCTCGACGGCGTCGTCGGTGAAGTGGGGGAGGCGGCCGTCGCGTTCGACCTCCTGGGCGATGAAGCGGGCGTATTTGCGCCGCATTTCGGGGGTGTCCTCGATGGTGTCGTCCATGTAGACCTCGTAGCCGTACCCCTTGATCCGGTTGCGGAGCGCGGGGTGCATGTTCTCCATGGCGTCGAGGTTCCCCGCGGCGACCATGATGAAGTCACAGGAGACGGGTTCGGTCTGGACCATCGCGCCCGAGGAGCGCTCGGACTGGCCCGTAATGGAGAACTCGCCTTCCTGAATCGCCGTCATCAGCTTCTGCTGGGTCCGGATGTCGAGCGTGTTAATCTCGTCGAGGAACAACACGCCCTTGTTGGACTTGTGGATCGAACCGGGTTCGACCCGTTCGTGACTCGGAGTTCCCATGCCGCCGGACTGGAACGGGTCATGGCGGACGTCGCCCAGCAGCGCGCCGGCGTGGGCACCGGTCGCGTCCTCGAAGGGGGCGACGCGCTGCTCGCCGTTGTTGACGAGCAGGTTCGGCACCATCGCATCCCCACCCTTGCCCATGGTCCGAAAGATCAGCCAGATGACCCCCGCTGCAAGAAAGCCGAGCAGGAGGGGACCGACGAAGATGGCGTAGCCGATGATGGCTGCGATGATGACCCACATCAGGATCGAGCGCCGCCGGTTGTGCTTGTTCGCCTCCTCCCTGTGAGCGTCGACGATCTGCTCCCCTTTTCCGGCAGGGACGGTCCGTACTTTCGGCTCGTTGTCGTCGTCCGGATTGGGATAGACTAAGACGTCCTGTAGGTCTTCCTGCGGAAGCAGTTGGCTCATCGCCTTCGCCAGCATCGATTTGCCGGTCCCCGGCGAGCCGATCATCATGACGTGGCGGCGCTGCTTCGCCGCTTTGATAATTATGTCTCGTGCTTCGTCCTGACCGATGACCTGATCGACGAGTCGGTCGGGGACTTCGATATCCTCCGTCGAGTCGATCTTCAGACCGCCGAGAAGGTCGTCCTCGGCGATCTCCTCGTCGACCTCGACGCCGGGATCGACTTCGACCGTACTCCCCAGATCGTCGACGGTCTCGATATCGTCTCTCTCCTCCTCGTCGGACGACGACTCGAACTCGTCGCTCGGATCGTCGACGTCGGGACGACGGTCGCCGTCTTCCTCGAGCGGCGACTGATCTCCCTGCCGCTCGGACCGTTCCTCGTCGGCGGTGTCCGAAGCGTCTTCGGGAGAGTCATCAACGTCTGTATTGTTACTCATAGAACTCGATTCAGTATCGAAGACGAGGGGATTGCGACAGATATACTTTCTCCATAGGGGAGATAGTAGCAGTTGCGTACGTCGTGGAATACAACGGCTATAGCCGGAAAACGGGCGGCCGATGGGACTCCGCGTTCCGTCCGTGGGAAAGCGGAGGGATCATCAAATTACGCGAACGGGTGGAGCGTGTCATAGAATCCATCTCATAATATCTCACAGCCCGGATCGTTTCCTCGCTCGTAGTTGGTGATGGCAACGACGAGTCGTAGACAGAGCGCAACAAATACTTCTGTTCGTGCGTGAACCCGGCCTCGGGCGCGGACGTGCCCGAGGCCGCAGTCCTTGACCGCGTCGTTGGTTCGTTCGACGCCTGTCCGGTTGTTGTACGTCTCGTCCAAGATAGATTGCTTCAGCTGAACGTCCTCGCTATGTTCCTCAATGCGATCTTCGACCCTGTACCCGATGTCTTTCGGGTCGTCAGTGTTTCGTGGATTGTACGGAGCGATTGGCACGACCCCTGGGCCAGCAGGTGGTCGTGCCAATCGAGGACGTGCGTCCCGACGCGTACGCTCCGGTCGCGGGCTGACAGCCAGCCCGCGACCTTGGGCCGGCGAGTCTTCAGTAACAGCACTCGTCAGAAACCGCTTCAACTCCCTCCTTCACGCTGAGGTCAACACTCAGTTTTCAGCGCACCTAAATACTTTATATGAACCACATCAAAATCAAATATGAAATATAATACCGAAAACTCGGTAGTTTCACCGGATGGATTGGGTCCTCGATTCGGCGTGCTCGTCGGCAGCTACGTAGCCGCGCTGATTGCGCCGACGCTTACTCTGTTCACTGTGGAGTATTTGGGCTTGCGCAGCAAAGTGCTTGCATTCGCCGTTCTAGGAACGATCGGTATTACTATCGGTTCCGGGACGGCATTCCTAACAACCGACAACGGACAAATAGCCTCTTGGCTGAACTCAGGTTGGGTAGCCTGGCTCTTCCCGCTTCTCGGACTCGTTCCAATGATGGCTTACCATTTTAGTGTCCTCGAGGTGGTCGCTGTCTATCTCATTGACCCGGCTTCCATCCCCGTGTCAAGTCTCGTCGGTGCGACTGGGTTCCTACTCGGGATTGTCGCAGCTGTGGCAGGTGAGATTGCCATACTCACGGCTCGTAATCGGGTTGCGTCTTCCGCTATCGCATCCGAGAACGTCCTGATAGAATGGACTTCCAGGTGGCCGCGGGCTCACAGAATAAAAGTGCAGATATTCACCATGGTCACTGGATTGGTCCTAGTTGGGCTACTTTCATTTTGGCTTCCTCCACATCTGACTGTGTTAACTGCTCTCGTTGTCGTCGTCACAGTATCTAGTACAACAAACACAGTGCTGTCTGATAGAGCCTATAAGCTTACTCCGGCTGGGTTAGAGCTTCGTCGGAGTGGAGGTGGAAAACTTGTCACCTGGCGCCAATTTATACCAATGTCACAGATAAAATACGTTACAGTATCGGAGTACCATGTAATATTACATCGATCCGGTCTTTTACCGAGTATTCGATTCGATCGAAACGATCTCCGGTTTGATGACGAAGAAATCATCAATAATCTCGAAGAATACCTTGATAGACGAGAATAAGGTGACACAGATCCGTCCCATAGCGTGATAACCCTGCCTCACGGAGCGTCTTCTTGCCCTGTGCTTTCGCCTCGTCGTCGCTATCACAAACTACGAACGCGGAGACAATCCGGGAAGCACGATCATCACGATGTGAGAAGAGTTCTATGACACCCTCGAACGGGTGAGTAAAACGGTTCCACTAACCGAACCGTTATCCCTCGTAGTCACCGAGATCGGATATGGAACTCTCTGCCGTAGATCTCTCTCCGGTTCCCGACGACGGCACCGCGACCGATGCCTACGCGAACACCGTCGAAGCCGCACAGCAGGCCGAACGACTCGGTTACTCGCGGTTCTGGGTCGCCGAACACCACGGAATGGCGAGCAGGATCGCGGGGACGACACCCGAAGTGTTGCTCGGGCACCTCGCCGCCGAAACCGATTCGATCCGCCTCGGCTCCGGGGCGGTGTTGCTCAACCACTACAGCCCGTTCAAGGTCGCCGAACAGTTCGGCGCGCTGGACGCGCTCGCACCGGGTCGCATCGACGCGGGTCTCGGGCGGGCGAACGGGTCGCCGGCCGCCGACCGGGCCCTCGAGACGGACCGACGCGTGCAGAATCCCGACGACGACCACGCCGAGAAAATCGAGGCCGTCATCGATCACCTCTACGACGACTATCCAGAAGGGCACGCCTACAGCGACCTCGAGCTCCCGCGCTCCGGCGAGGCCGAACCGGTGCCGTGGGTGCTCGG
The DNA here is from genome assembly GCF_002572525.1 of Natrinema sp. CBA1119. Classification (NCBI taxonomy): domain Archaea; kingdom Methanobacteriati; phylum Methanobacteriota; class Halobacteria; order Halobacteriales; family Natrialbaceae; genus Natrinema; species Natrinema thermophila. Next base: position 210,471 of record NZ_PDBS01000008.1, read on the forward strand.
CTCGAGTCCCTCCAGCGCGGCTATTGCGGGCGAACTCGGCTTGCGGTACTGTTTCGCGGCGTTCATTCGGCCGCAGTTGGCCGCGCGGTCGCTCGAGGAGTATCGCGAGCAGTTCCAGTCGTCACGGCTGGCCGACGGCATCGACGAGCCCCAGGGGATGATCGCGGTGAACGCGGTCTGTGCCGAGACCGACGAGGAAGCGGCGCGGATACGAGCGGTGGCCGAGGCGTCGTTCAAGCGGATGCAACGCGGAGAGGTTGGCACCACACCGTCCATCGAGGAGGCCATCGACGAACTCGGTGGCGTCCCGGAGCCAACGCCTGCAACGCTCGGTCCCGACGAGTGGCCACGCGCCATTTCCGGCGATCCGGACACGCTCGCGGGCCTGTTGGAGCAACTCGCTGATCGCGTCGGTGTCGACGAAGTGATGATCCAACACGTCGTCGCCGACCACGACGATGCGCTCCGCTCTCACGAATTGCTTGCCGATGGCATCGGCCTCACGTCTCGCTGACGGGGGCTGCCAGCGTCGGAGACCGCTGTCGGAATTCGCGGCTTTCAGCGGAGCGTCTCCTCCTGGTGAACCGCTCCCCGGACGTTCCCTCCCAGCGATTGGCAGCCGCCAGTATCCCTTCCAAACGAGCGATCTGCCTTTTCTCGTCCCAGTCCCGGAATGGGAACGAACGATCGTTCACGAGTATCGAAGCCAACGACACGTCCGAATCGGAGAACGGGCTCGCAGCAGTCGTCGGTCGACCCCCGAGCAACGTCGGCCGGAGGCCAACCATCCGATTTTCTCTCATCATCCGCTGAAGGGCTGTTCCATACCTCTCTCTGACTCCGTTTTCGGAGGAGTACGCGATCTACGGACGTCACAAGCGACCCGAAAGATCGGTTGCTCGCATCGATACCCACGAACGAACTCGAGTGATGCGAGCAGAGTATCGCTGGAGCGGACTGCTCGATACGAAACCTATTATAGTTACTAATAGGCAATTATGATGCCAATATTAGTTATTTATGGGGGTACTCTCCGAAAACGGAGTATGGGACGGAACGTGGTTTCCCGGTCAGCTATTCAGGCCCGGAAACGGGCTATCGTCAAAACGCTCTGCTATCGGCTGTTCATGATGCTGATCACGATACTCGTCGCGTGGTTGATCGTCGGTGATATAAGCGCCGCGATAAATATCGGTCTTATAACTAATCTACTGAAGACGGGGACGTACTACGTCTATGAGCGGACATGGGACCACATCACGTGGGGGGTACTGCCTGACTCGTGATCTCCGTCGGGTCCTCGTTCTTCATGCCACTCGGCGTCTGGGCCGATGAAAGTACTCGTTCCATTCTCAGATTCGGCCGATTCGGAACCGCGCGAATCGGTTCATCGGAGGCGGGGACGAGCGGCGCCTCTGTCGCCGAGCAATGGCACTGTTCGGAGTAGATTCTTTCAGTAGATGCATCGCTCTGCAACCACCGTTCGGCGGTTATCGAATCCCGTCCCTATAGTGCTGCTAGAACAGACACTTCCTCCATTCAGTAATTTAAACTATGTGTTTGTCAGTGTGTCGGTTTTCATGCATGTCGTCTCGAAATCGGAGTTCGTGACAATGGAGTGTAGCGTTGAACCGGGATGTGGACCCGACGGGAACGCGGCGACTGAGATATCATGTTTCCGTTTGAACGCAGTGAGCCGAGAGATGGTAGTGGTGTCTCTCGAGACGGGAAACGTCGAATTCGGCGGAGTGCGCTGGCCTTGAATCGATGGGAGCATACAGCCGGTCGCGCTGAGTGTCGAGTCGGATCGCAGTTTCATCGGCCGAAACGCGATTCAGTTGCTTCCGTCGACCGGCCGTCGGTCAGCGTTCTGTCCCCGATTTTGGCTCGTCGACTCCGCCCGATCGATACCGAACACCTCTGAAACAGCGATAGTATTAGAATGCGGTACTATGGGCAGGTGAAGCGGGATGCTCGATCGAACGAGTTCGCGCGGTGTCGCTTCGCACGCCACGGAGTGCGATCACTCGCGGAAACGGGAGTCGACAGAGCGATGACGGGCCGACGTGTGACCGAATGGGAGTCGAGACTGATCTCGTGAGGGATATTCGCGAATATTTTGGCGTCGATAGAACTCGTTTCCGAGTCCGACAGTGACTCCGCGGTCTCTCTGACAGCCAGTATTGATGCCGTCGTCGCGCTACACAATCGGACCGGCTATTTTAACGCCGTGGACGAACAGTAGACTTTACTCGAGAACGCGTCCCGTTTCCACAAAGAGTACCAGATTTAGTTGTAGGTGTGGCAAATATGGCCGCCATCAGGATATTAACTGCCGTAATCGGCTATGGAGAACGTGTATGCTTGACGCTCCGTTACACACTGGTGCACAGCACCCCGACCTCCTCTGGATACTCGTCCCGAGTTTCCTCTCGTTCGTGGCGGGCCTCGGACTCGGTTCGGTCTCGGACCGGTTGCGCAATTGGCTCCGTCCACAGCAGGACGCCGCGAACAACTGACCGCTACCATGACGAGTACACATGATATTGCGGTCTCCGGTACCGCGTCCGGAGTGATCGAGGAATGAGCGAGTTCGTTCCGGGAGCGTTGCTCCCGGCCGACGAGCCGGTGACGATAAACGAGGGACGGTCGACGACGACGGTCACGGTCGAGAACACCGGCGATCGGCCCGCACAGGTCGGCTCACACTTTCACTTCTTCGAGGCGAACCCGGGACTCGAGTTCGACCGCGAGTCGGCGTACGGGATGCGGCTGGATATTCCGGCGGGCACGGCCGTTCGATTCGAGCCCGGCTGCGAACGCGAGGTCGATCTCGTCGATATCGGCGGCGACCGAATCGTTCACGGGATGGGCGGCCTGGTCGGCGGCGAACTCGACGACCAGGACGTGAAGGCTCGAGCGCTCGAGCGTGCTCGAGAGCGGGGCTATATCGCGGAGGCGGACGAATGAGCCGGGACCTCCCGCGCAGGGAGTATACGGAACTGTTCGGCGCGACCGAGGGCGACCGGCTTCGGCTGGGCGATACGAACCTGTTCGCGAAGATCGAGACCGACTACGGCGTCCCTGGCGAGGAGGCGGTCTTCGGCGGCGGGAAGACGATGCGCGACGGGATGGGAATGCAATCCGGCACGACGCAGGCCGAAGGGACCCTCGATTGGGTCTTTACGAACGTCGTGATCATCGATCCCGTGCTGGGCGTCTGCAAAGGCGACATCGGCGTCCGCAACGGGAAGATCGTCGGCGTCGGAAAGGCGGGCAACCCGGACACGATGGACGGCGTCGACATGGTGATCGGGCAGAGTACCGACACCGTCCCCGCCGACGGGCTGATCGCGACGCCCGGCGCGCTGGACATCCACGTTCACTTCAACAGCCCGCAGCTGGTCGACCACGCGCTCGCCTCGGGCGTGACGACGATGCTCGGCGGCGGCTTCGGGGGCGGTGCGACCACCTGTACGCCCGGTCCGCGGAACATCCAGCGGTTCCTGCAGGCCGCCGAGGACTGGCCCGTCAACGTCGGCTTCTATGCGAAGGGCAACAGCAGCCGGCCGGAATCGCTCCACGAGCAGGTCGAGGCCGGCGCGTGCGGGATGAAACTCCACGAGGACTGGGGCTCCACGCCCGCGGCTATCGATACCTGCCTCGAGGTGGCCGACGAGGAGGACGTTCAGGTCTGTATCCACACGGACACGCTGAACGAGTCGGGGTTCGTCGAGGACACATTCGACGCCATCGACGGCCGCGCGATCCACACGTTCCACATCGAGGGCGCCGGCGGCGGCCACGCGCCCGACGTGCTCGAACTGATCGGCCACGAGCACATGCTGCCGTCGTCGACGAACCCGTCGATGCCCTACACGGAGAACACGTTCGACGAACACCTCGATATGGTGATGGTCTGTCATCACCTCAACCCGGACGTCCCCGAGGACGTCGCCTTCGCCGAGTCGCGCATCCGCGCGGAGACGCTCGGCGCGGAGGACGTCCTCCACGACACCGGCGCTATCTCGATGATGACCACCGATTCGCAGGCGATGGGCCGAATGGCCGAGATGGTGAGCCGAACGTGGCAGACCGCCCACAAGATGAAAGCCCAGCGCGGCCCGCTCGAGGCCGACGAGGGAACCGACGCGGACAACGCCCGGATCGAGCGCTACGTCGCCAAGTACACGATCAACCCGGCGATCACGGCGGGAATCGACGACTACGTCGGCTCGCTCGAGCCCGGAAACCTCGCGGACATCGCGCTGTGGGATCCGGCCTTCTTCGGGATCAAGCCGGAAGTCGTTATCAAGGGCGGCTTCCCGGTCTGGTCCCAGATGGGTGAGGCCAACGGCTCGCTGATGACCTGCGAGCCCGTGATCGGTCGCGAACGCGCCGGCGCACAGGGGCGAGCGAAACACGGCCTCTCGGTGACGTTCGTCAGCGAGGCCGCCTCCGAGAACGAGGTCGGCGACGCCTACGACCTCAAGACGCCCGTCCGGCCCGTCAGCGGCACGCGATCGGTCCGAAAATCGGATATGCTGCACAACGATCACTGCCCGGACGACATCGAAATCGACGCGCAGACGTTCGAGGTCCAGGTCGATGGCGAACACGTCACCTGTGACCCGGCCGACGACGTCCCGCTGGCACAGCGATACCTGCTCTGAATCATGATCTCCCACACAGCTATCCCACCGATCGCGACGGAATCGAGGAGACGAACAGTTCGCTCGAGGTCGACCGCCTCGAGGACGCCGCGCTCGAGTCACTCGAACCGACGCCCCGTCCGAACGGAGGTGGACCGATGAACCTCTCGCCCAAGGAGATGGAGCGGCTGACGGTGTTCATGGCCGCCGAACTCGCCCGCCGGCGAAAGGACCGCGGTGTGAAGCTCAACCACCCTGAGACGGTCGCGTACATCTCCGACTGGGCCTGCGAGGCCGCCCGCGAGGGCAAGTCCGTCGCGCAGATCCGCTCGGAGGCGACCCAGTTACTCACTCGCGAGGACGTCATGGACGGCGTCCCGGCGATGGTCGACATGATCCAGGTCGAGCCCGTCTTCCCCGACGGAACCAAGCTGGTGACCGTCCACGATCCGATCCGCGCGGACGGCCCAGACCAACTCGAGACAGTCGATCCGGACCCCGGCGAGGACGTCGTGACCGATCCCGACGCGCTGGGAAGCGACGACTCGAGCGAAGCGCATACCACGGGCGGCGGCCCCGAACCCACGGAGGGCGACTGATGGGGTACCGCGACGTCGCAAAAGTCGGTCTCGGCGGCCCCGTCGGCTCCGGGAAGACGGCGATGGTCCAGCGGATCGTCCCCGAACTCGTCGACCGGGGCTACGAGGTCGGCGTCATCGCCAACGACATCATGACGCAGGAGGACGCCGACGTCTTTCGGGAGTCGTTCGCCGACCTGCTACCCGCAGACCTCGTCGAGGGGGTCGAAACGGGGGCCTGCCCACACACGGGCATCCGCGAGGATCCCTCCATGAACCTTGCGGCGATCGACGAGTTCACCGAACGTCATCCCGATCTGGATGTGGTCCTCGTCGAGAGCGGCGGCGACAACCTCGCCGCGACCTTCAACCCCGAACTGGCCGACTACTTCCTGTTCGTCATCAGCGTCGCGGAGGGCGAGGATATTCCCCGCAAGCGCGGCCCTGGCGTCATGCAGGCCGACCTGCTAGTCGTCAACAAAACGGACCTCGCACCGCACGTCGACGCCGACCTGCAGGTGATCGAGGACGATACGAACGCGGTGCGGGGCGACGACCCGTTCGTCTTCACTAACTGCAAGGACGGCGAGGGGATCGACGCGGTCCTCGAGCACGTCGAGCGGGAGGTGCTGTTCGCGTGAGTGGGGCGCGCTCGGGGACGACCGCAGACGACGGGCTCCCCCTTCCGCCGTCCTTCGAGGCCTACGCCGACGAATCGCTCGCGCAGGCGCCCGCTGGCGGCCCCGGGAAGAACGGCCTGCTCGAGGCGACGTTCGCCCGGCGAGACGATGGCCCGACCCGGTTGATCCGCGACCACGTGACGGTCCCCTACCACCTGACGGGAACGCTCGACACCGATCCGGTGCCCGGGCTGACGACGCTGGTCGCACAGGAGCCGACCGGCGGCGTCGCCCAGGGCGACCGCCACCGGATGCGGATCGACGCTCGAGCGGGGGCGCGAGCGCACGTGACGACCCAGAGCGCGACGAAGGTCCACAGCATGACCGCGAATTACGCCCACCTGGATACCGCGCTCCGGGCGGCCGAGGGGAGCTACCTCGAGTACGTTCCGGGGCCGACGATCGTCAACGAAGACGCGCGCTGCCTCCAAACGATCGATGTCGAACTGGCGGACGACGCGGTCGTCGTGGTGGCCGATGTCCTCGTTCCGGACGGGCTGAGCGACCACGAGCCGTTCGGCTTCGATCACTACCAGTCGCGCGTCGAGGCCGAACACGAGGGGCGATTGGTCTGTGCCGACGCGGTCGATCTGCGGCCGAACGAGCGCGATCCGCGCGATCCGGCCAGCGTCGGCGAGTACGGCGTCGTCGGCTCGCTGTACGTCTTCGCACCGAGCGGTGACGATCATGACGACGCGCCCGCGCCCGGCGAGAGCGACCTCGAGGCGCTGATCGACGGGATCCACGACGAGATCGCGGACCGCGACGGCGTCGAGGCCGGGGTCTCGCGGCTTCCCCACGACGTCGGCGCAGTCGTCCGTCTCCTCGGCCACCGGGAGGCGGACGTGACCGAGACGCTGCGCGCCGCGTGGGACGCGACGAGACGACAGCTAGTGGGGGTCGGCGTACCCGCCGACCGGCGATACTGATGGAACGAATCGACGGTATTGTCGGCAACGTCCACGCCGACGACGACCTCGCGGCGCTGTACGCCGGCCACGAGTCGGCGGGCACGCTCGAGCGCGTCGTCATCGACGCGGACGACCGCCGGCGGTCGCGGTTCCGGGCGACGACGGACGCGGGCACCGATGTCGGCGTCGTCGTGGACAAGGCCGCGGTCTCGGCGGGCGACGTGTTGCTGGTCGAGGACGACCGGCTGATCGTCGTCGCGTTCGAACCCCGCGACGCGCTGGTCGTCTCGCTGCCCGACGCGACGGCCGAGCGGCTCGAGGCGGCGGTCGAACTCGGCCACCGAATCGGCAACCAGCACTGGGATCTCGCGATCGACGACGGGGACGTTTACGTCCCGCTCGAGGCCGACCGCCACATCGTCGAGCGGGTCGTCGCCGACGTCGTTCCCGGCTCGGACGTCCGCGAGACGACCGTCGAGGCCGACCTGTTCGTGACCGACCTCGAGGACGCGGATCCCGGCGGCGCACGCGGCGTCGATCACGGTTCAGAGCAGGGACACGAGCACGGGCCTGAACACGGTCACGGCCACGGGACCGAGCACGAACACGGTCACTCCCACGATCACGACCACACACACGACAACCCGCACGAATCCCACCATGACCACTGACCCGAGTCCGTTCCTGACGGCGCTCCGGCTCTCGGATTCGTTTCTCCCCGTCGGGGGGTACACAGCCTCTTACGGTCTCGAGCAGTACATCAACGAGGATCGGGTCGAGACCGGCGACGATCTGCGGGACCTGCTCGCGGCCTACCTCCGTCGCGTGGTCGGTCCCTGCGAGACGGTCGCGCTAGCGAACGCTCACGCCGCGTGCGCAGAATCGGATCTCGAGCGGCTGCTGGCCGTCGACGAGCGACTCCATGCGGTCACCCTGCCCCGAGAGTTCCGCGAGAGTTCGACCAAGGCGGGCGCGAAGCTCTCCGAACTGTTCGGACCGAACGGGGCGGCGGGCTCGAACGCAGGCGAAGGGCACGGCGACCGGGCCGGAGCCTCCTCCGACGCGACCGAAACGGCGACCGACGGTGGCGATTTCGCAGCGACCGTCGCCGACGCCATCGATACCGGTTCGACGCCGGGCCACTACCCGGTCGTCTTCGGGGTCGTCACCGCGTCGCGCGGCCTCTCGCGACTCGAGGCCTGTCTCGCACACGCGTACTCGTTCGTGTCGGGGCTGCTCGGGGCGGCCCAGCGGCTCGGTCGGTTCGGGCACACCGAGATCCAGTCCGTGCTCGAGCGACTCGAGCCGACGATAACGGAGGTCTGCGAGCGCCACGTCGACGACGAGCCGACGGCGATGGCGTCCTTTGCCCCGCTGGCCGAAATAATGGGGATGAACCACGAACGCGCCGGAAGACGGCTGTTCATGAGCTGACGCCGCGGTCGTTCTTCGATCTGTCGCGGCGCGAGAAGCAGTCACGCTCGCTCGAAACTGCCGAGTCGGGTTAGCAACTTCCTCGAGTGTACCGAGCCGGGAACGGACTCACTCGACTCCGATGAGCCGGGGCCCGGAGGCGGATCGATCGCCCGCTCGAAGGACCGAGGCGTCTCCGAACCGCACGGTATCGCCGGCGGAGCTATCGTCTCCGAGTTGGGCGACGATCGTCACGTCGCCGTCGAACCGCACCATCCCGAGCCGGTTCGGCGAGCGAACGCCGGGCGGCGTCGCGTGGACAGTCGTCGCGGTGACGACGGTTCCCTCACCGAGCCGGTAGGAGTCGGCCGCCGTCGACCGACACTCCGGGCACCGGTCGCGCGTGTAATACCAGCGGCTTCCACACGATTCACAGACGAACGCGTGGTCGGTCGGAACGTCTCGAGTCATGGTACTTGCAGGATCGTACAGACCGCGTTGTTTCCGAATCCGGCGACGTTGAGCGCGAGCCCCGTCCGCGGACTCTCGACGCGTCGCTCCTCGGGGGCGTCGCCGCGCAACTGCCAGGTGAGTTCGATTATCTGGGCGACGCCGGTCGCGCCGAGGGGATGCCCGCGGGCCTTGAGCCCGCCACCGGGGTTGACCGGCAGCCGTCCGTCGATGGCCGTTTCGCCGTCCGCCGTCGCCCGCCAGGCGTCGCCGGGGTCGTAGAACCCCAGCTCCTCGAGTTCGAGCAACTCGAGGATCGTGAACGCGTCGTGAATACAGGCGACGTCGACGTCGTCCTGCATGACGTTCGCGTCGGCTAACGCCTGCTGACCGGCCCGCTCGACGCTCTCGATCTCGAGCGGATTCGGTCGTTCGGCGACCGCGTGGGTGCCGGTCGCGCCGGTGACGCTCGCGACTCGGATCCCGTCCGTTTCCGGGGTCGTCTCGAGGACGATCGCGGCCGCGCCGTCGCTCGTCGGACAGCAGTCGTACAGCCGAAGGGGTTCCGCGACGGGCGGCGAGGTTCGCGCCTCCTCGAGCGTGATCGGCTCCTGAAACTGCGCGTACGGATTCGCCGCGGCGTTGCGGTGGTTCTTGACGGCCACGTGCGCGATCGCCGATGGCTCGATGTCGTACGTCCGCAGGTAGTGCTCGGCCGCGAGTCCCGCAAACGACGGGAGGGTGACGCCCTGGGCGTACTCCCGGTCGTGGACGAGACGGCTGATGAGCTCCGTCGCCGCGTCCGTCTCGGCGGCCGTCATCGTCTCGACACCGACGACGAGGGCGCGCGACGACGCGCCCGCCTCGAGCGCGTGGACGGCGCGAAGGACGGCGCTCGCCCCGCTCGCGCTGGTGTTCTCGATTCGATCCGCGATTGCCCCCTCGACGCCGAGCGCACCACAGAGGGCGTTCTCGAGCCCCGTTCGCCCCTCGAACGCCTCGGCCGCCATGTTTCCGACGTGGACGGACGTCACGTCCGCCGGCTCGACAGCAGCGTCGGAGAGGGCTCGCCACGCTGCTCGCTCGGCTAACTCGAGCGCAGATCCGGCACTCTCGGATTCGAATCGCGTCATTCCGACACCGGTAACGAACGCGTCGGTCATCTCGATGGGCCTCCCATCACTCCGATCCGAACGCGCCGCGCTCGGTGAGGTCGTCCAGTTCCGCTTCGTCGTAGCCGAGGTCCCGGAAGACGCTCCGGGTGTCCTCGCCCAGTTTCGGCGGCGGCGACTCGAAGCCGCTGCTCGAGCGATCGTACTTCAGCGGGTGCTCGATCACGGGAATCTCGCCGTGTTCTGGGTGCTCCATCGACGTGACCGATTCGCGGGCCTCCGTCTGCTCGTTGTACAGCGCGTCCTCGACGTCGTGTACCGGACCCGCCGGAAGCCCCGCCTCGTCGACGAGCAGGGTCATCCATTCGTCGGTCGTCAGCTCGCGAAACGTCCGTTCGAGTTCGGTCTCGAGTTCGGCCATGTGCTCGACGCGGTCGGCGTTCGTCTCGAAGCGGTCGTCGTCGGCCAGTTCGGGGCGATCGATCGCCTCGCACAGCCCATTCCAGAGCTTCTGATTGAGACAGGCGACGTTGAGGTAGCCGTCGGCGGTCTCGAACGTCTGGTAGGGGGCGAGCACCGGATCTTTCGTTCCCATACGCGAGGGGGACTCGCCCGCGAACACCTTGCCGGCCTGTTTCGTCAGCCACGGAAGCGCGGCGTCGAGCATGCCGAGATCGATGGTCTCGCCCTCGCCCGTCCGTTCGCGCCGGTAGAGCGCGTTCGAGATGCCGAATGCGGCCCACATCCCGGTGATGAGATCGGTCGTCGGGAGGCCGACTTTCACCGGCCGGCCGTCGGGCTCTCCGGTGACGCTCATCATGCCGCTCATCCCCTGAATCAGCAGATCGTAGCCGGGCCGTTCGCGCCAGGGCCCCGTCTGTCCGAACGCCGAAATCGCACAGTAAATGATGTCGTCATTGTGCGACCGGATCGTCTCTTCGTCGACGTCAAGGCGCTCGGCCGTCCCCGGGCGGTAGTTCTGGAGGAAGACGTCGGCCTCGCTCGCGAGGTCGTACAGCGCCTCCCGTCCGGCGTCGCTCTTGAGGTCGAGTTCGACGCTCTTCTTGCCGTAGTTGACCGTCCAGAAGTACGGCGACTCGCCGTCGATGAACGGCGGTCCCGAGTGGCGATTGTCGTCGCCGACGCCGGGCCGCTCGACTTTGATTACCTCAGCGCCTTGATTGGCGAGCATCAGCGAGCAGAAGCCGCCGGTAACGAACGTGGTCAGATCGACGACTCTCACGCCGTCGAGAATGCGATCACCGGTAGTCATGTGATACCATGACCAATTCGCACAGTCGGCAAAAAACTTTGCTATCGGCAGTCTCGGCTCCGACTCACTCAAGGCTGTCCGTCGAGATCACACGGCCTCGTCTCACTCGAGGCTGTCCGTCGGAATCACGTCCGCCCGCGCTCCGGCGTCGAGGGGGTCGGTCGTGAGCACGAAGCCGTCGGCGGTCGCCGCGCGCGTGCTCGAGGAGAGCACGCTGGGATCGAACGTCTCCTCGTACACCGCGAGCGGGGAGTCGACGTGCCCGAGCGGCGTGGCATCGTCGCCCTCGAGGGTGACCGGAATCGCGTACTCGAAGCCCTCGGGGCCGAGTCCGACATCGTGAGTGATCGTTCGCTCGAGCGTCGGCGTCGTTCGATCGCCCGTGAACAGCGGGCGAGCCACGAGGGCAGCGCTCACGTACGCCCCGATCGGCTTCCCGGGAATAGCGACGGCCAGGGCGTCGTGGTCGGGCAACCGAGCGACGGCAATCGGCTTGCCCGGTCGGATCCGAACCCTGTGGAAGACGACGTCGCCGAGGGACTCGAGCGCGTCGATCACGTAGTCCTTCTTGCCGACGCTCGTCCCGCCGGTGGTCACGACCACGTCGGCCTCGCTCGCGAGCTCGGCGATTCGCCGTTCGACCCGGTCGCCCTCGTCGGGGACCGATCCCCGATACGAGGGGGAGTGCCCCCACGACCGCACCAGGTTACAGAGCATCGGCGAATCGAGGTCCGTGTGCCGGCCCTCGTGGATCTCGGTCCCCGTGGCGAGCACGGCGACCGACAGCGGCGCGGTGACGACGACCGACTCCCGGCCGAGGTCCCGAAGCAAGACGGCGTCGAGCGCGGTGAGCCGATCACCGGCTATGTAGAGTTGCTCGCCGGCCTCGACGTTCGAGCCGCGCTCGTAGACGTACGTTCCGGTCGCGAGGTCGGGCGTCTGCAGGCGGCCACCGTCGACGACCGCGTCCTCGCGCTTGACGACGGTATCGGCCCGGTCGGGAAGCGGTGCCCCCGTGGCGATCTCGATCGCCTGTCCGGCCTCGAGCGCGGGCGGTTTCGTCTCCGGGAACACCGCGTTCTCGACGATCTCGAGCGGCCCGTCGTCGTCGGCGAACGCGTAGCCGTCCATGGTGGCGCGATCGATCGTCGGCTGGGCCGTCTCGGCGACTATCGGCTCGGCGAGGCGTTGGCCGGCGATTTCAGCGACTGGAACGGTCGATGTCGCACGATCCTCGAGGAACTCCTCTCGAGCGGCGAGAACGTGGTCGACGGCCTCGTGCTGCCAGCACATCTCGTCGTAGTCGTCCATGCCACAGAATCGTCAGTGACCGGAAAAAAGGTTCGGTTGGGGTGATCGCGACGGCCCACCGCGAGCCGAGTCATTCGTTGCGATCGAGAGAGACGGTCAACGGATCGGCTTCATCGTGGAACGTGACCCGCTCCTCGTCGTCTTCCTCGACCGGCCGAGGACGCTCGACGCTCGACGATTGGCGATCAGTCCGCGCGATCGACAGGTTTCGATCCGCCGTCCGAGCTGAGCCGATCGAAGATGCTAACGAAGTCGTCTTCGTCCTCCGAGAGCTCGTCCCATGCGTCGAGCCCGCGCTCTTCGGTCGTCCCCTCGATGGTGTTATCGAGGACGAACGCGATGATGCCTCCGATGGCCATCCCCGTTCCGAGGATGACGAACAGCGTCTGCGAGACGAGTTCGGTTCCCAACACTGGGCCGAGGACGGCAACGCCCTCGAGTCCGGCCTGGAAGTCAGTCACGGCCCCGACGTTGCCGATGTAGTTCGGAATCGCGAGCCCCGAGAACAGCGCGATACCGACGATGAACACGTTCCGGTTCGTGTCGAGGTCAACGTACTTCAGGTTCGAGAGACCGACCGCGGTGATCTGTCCGAACATCGCGAGGAACAGCGCCCCGACGATCGGATTGGGGATGGTCGCGACCAGCTGCCCGAAGTAGCCGACGTAGCCGACGACCAACATGACGAGCGCACCGATCTGGACGACGTATCGGGACGCCACGCCGGTGATCCCGATGGCGCCGACGTTCTCCGAGTAGGAGGTCGATCCGTTCCCGGTCCCCATGATGCCGGCGAACAGGTTCCCGAGTCCCTCCATGCCGATGCCGTGGTTGATGCGTTTCTTGCTGGGTGCGGCCATTCCCGAGAGCCGGGCGACGGCGAAGTAGTCGCCGTAGCTCTCTATCATGGACGCGACGACGCCAGCGAACATTCCGATGATGAACGACGTCGTGAACGTCGGCATACCCCACTGGAACGGCGAGACGGGCTGGATCGCGGATGCCGAGGTAACGGCTCCGAAGTCCACGTATCCAGCTGCGCCGGTGCCGTAGACGCCGCCCACCGAGAGCAGGGCGGCGATAATCCACGCGAGGCCGACGCCGAGGAGGATCGGGAACAGTCGGAACACGGTGTGGTACTTGTCGAGGTACTGCGAGAACGCGATGATGAGCACCAGTGTGAGGCCGAACAGCCACCAGTCTTGGGTCGCGCTCGTGATCTGTCCCGTATTGAAGAGAGCGAGACCGATCAGCGCGATGGTCGGTGCGATAACGACCGGCGAAAGGAACCGTTTCAGTGCACCCATTACGCCGGTGTAGCCGATCACTACTTCGACTAGCGCTGCGACGATGATCGCGCCCTGTAGCTCCCGCAACATGAGTTCGTACCCGACGCCTTGGGCGCCGAGAGCCCCGATTATCGCGATTGCGGGGGCGATCATCGAGAACGTCCCGCCTTGAACGATCGGGTACCGGTTACCGATCGTCGTCTGTGCGAGGGTTGCGACGCCCGAAACGACGAAGAAGGTCCCGATCAGTTGCGCCTGGGCCGACGCGGGCATGGACCCGCCCGCACCCTGTATCGCCCCGATGAGTACCAGCGGGATAGCGATGGTCGAACCGATCATCGTGAGGTAGTGCTGGAACCCCAACAGTATCGACTCGAGGAGTGGCGGTTTGTCTTCGATGCTGTATTCGACGAAATCCGACTCCTGTGTGGCCGGAATGTTCCCCTCTGCAGCGGCTATACCATCGCCGTCGTTCGGTGGATCGTTGTCTGTCATATCGTGACTCCGATTGTGTGAAGAGCTGTCATCCCCACATCCCTCATAATTCAAAGACAATTACTTAAGTCTGTTGCTAGCTCTTGACAAAGCATGTTCAAAAATATTCGTATTTATTGCATAGAGTCGGGTGGAATGCGGAATAACCGCTCCTATATTTGATCGAAATCTATATTTGATTGTTCTATGTAAATACGAGCGCACATGGTAGACATACTCATACGAGGGGGGACTGTCGTCACGGCCGCGGACACGTTCGAGGCCGATGTCGGAATCACCGGCGAACGCATCGTTGCCGTCGGGGACGGCGACGAGATGAGCGATGCCGAGACGGTCGTCGACGCCACTGACAGACTGGTGCTGCCCGGCGTGGTCGATCCCCACGTCCACATCGACGACATGTTCTCGTTCGACACCTACGAGAGCGCCTCGAAGGCGGCGGCCCTCGGCGGAACGACCACGTTCATCGACTTCGCCTGGCAGGCCTGGGTCGGCGAGACGAGCCTGTGGGACGAGGAGGGGACGCTCCTGGAGGGAATCGAGCGCAAACGCGACAAAGCGGAGAACCCGGTCGTCGACTACGGACTCCACGCGGCGATCACTCGAGAAGACGAGGCGGTCTTCGAGGAGTTCGAGGCCGTCGTCGAGGCCGGCGTCCCCACGTTCAAACTGTTCACCGCCTACGAGTTCGGGTTGACGAACGGGTTCATGGACCGGACGTTCGGTGAACTGGCCGACCACGACGCGGTCGCCGTCTTGCACTCCGAAGACGCCGCCCTCTGTGATTATCTGGCCGAGCGCTTCCAGGCGGAAGGGAAGGGAGACCCCGAGTGGTATCCACAGTCGCGGCCGGATTACGCGGAAGCGATGGCCGCCGAGGACGCCGTCCGGATGGCGATGGAGGCTGGCTGTCGGTACTACGGGATCCACACGTCCTGTCGGAAGTCCGCCGAGGTGCTCGCGCAGTTCCGGGAGGAGTTCGGCGAGGAGATGGTTCGGGCGGAGACGTGTACCCACTACACGACGCTGGACGATTCCATCTTCGCGGAACTGGGGCACCTTCCGATGATCGCCCCGCCGATTCGGAAGCCCGACGACAACGAGGCGATGTTCGAGCACCTCGAGCGCGGGACGCTCGACGTCGTCTCGACGGATCACTGCGGGTACACGGAAGAGAGCAAACAGGTCGAGAACTGGTGGGACAGCAAGTTCGGCGCGAACGCCCTCCAGACGAGCCTGCCGGTGTTCCACGATGAAGCGGTCAACGAGCGCGGCTACTCGTACCCGTTCCTCGTTCGCGCGATGTGTACGAACCCTGCTCGAGTGTTCGGGCTCTCCTCGAAGGGAACGCTCGAACCGGGGACTGACGCCGACGTCCTCGTGTTCGATCCCGACGCGTCCGACACCATCGACGCCGCGGACAACGCGAGCGTCGCCGATTTCTCCATCTACGAGGGTCGAGAGGTGACCGGTCGCGTCGAGAAGACCTTCGTCCGGGGCGAACTCGTGGCCGACGACGGCGAAATCGTCGGGGAGCCCGGGCACGGCCAGTTCGTCGAACGGGACCTCCCCGACTGGGAGTTCTGATATCCGCCGGGACCCAAGCCGGTATCGGCCAGCGGCCGTCCGGTATCCGCCCGCGTACCTGGCTATTTTTGTCGACTACTCGCCGTTTGCGAGTCGGAACGCCGCGTTGGCGATCGTGTTCGCCGACGAGTAGCAGTCGTCCCAGCTCGTGTACTCCGCTTCGCTGTGGCTCTTGCCGTCCTCGCTGACCGCGAACACCATGCTGGTATCGCAGACGTCGGTGAGGTGGACGGCGTCGTGGCCGGCGCCGCTGAAGATGCGCATGCTGTCGTAGCCGAGCTCGTCGGCCGACGCCTGCACGGCGTCGACGCACGTGTCGGCGAAGCGCACGCTGTCCGACTGGTGGCGTTTCTCCCACTCCCACTCGAGCCCCTCTCGCTCCGCTGCTGCCTCCGCTTCGGCGAGCACCCGATGTTTCGCCTCCTCGACGATATCGTCGGACGGGTCCCGGAACCCGAACGTGAACGTCACCTCCTCGGGGATGATGTTGATGGAGTTTGGCTGCGCGTCGACGTAGCCGACCGTTCCGACGGTTCGATCGCCCAGCGTGCTCGGGATGCGTCGGACCTGCGTGATTACGTCGGCGGCCCCGACGAGCGCGTCATTGCGGAAGTGCATCGGGGTCGGACCCGAGTGGTCCGCCTCGCCGTAGTACGTGATCGCACCCCAGTAGAATCCGACGACGCCCGTGACGACGCCGACCTCCTTGCCCTCCAGTTCGAGGTACGGCCCTTGCTCGATATGGAGTTCGAGGTACGCCTCGTACTCCTCCTGGGGTTCGGCCGGGACGTCGCCACGGTACCCGATCCGTTCGAGTTCGTCGACCAGCAGATCGCCGTTCTCGTCGGTCCGCTCGTACTCCGTCTCGATGTCGTGGGCTCCGACCCAGACGCCGCTGCCCTGCATCGCCGGCTGAAAGCGCGACCCCTCCTCGTTCGTCCAGTTGACGATCTCTATCGGGTGTTCGGTCTCGATTCCCTCCTCCTCGAGCGTGCGAAGCAATTCGAGGGGAGCGATCACGCCGAGCGCCCCGTCGTAGATCCCCCCGTACGGCTGGGAGTCGAGGTGCGACCCGATCAGCACCGGCGCGGCGTCGGGATCCGTGCCCTCGCGACGCCCGAACATATTTCCGAATTCGTCGATTCTGACGTCGAGCCCGAGTTCCTCGAGCTGATCGCGGAACCAGTCCCGGATCTCCCTGTCCTCGTCGGACAGCGCGAGCCGGTGGAGGCCGCCGTCTTCTGTACCGCCGATCGCCGCCTGTTCTTTCATCGTCTCGACGAACCGCTCCCTGTCAATCCCTATCGACATACGTTCACGACTATCACGACGCGTATTAGCTCTTGTCCCAATTGCGGTAAAATACTCGAATACTACTCCCGATTCTTCACGATAATCGGACACATCGATACAATACGTCGGTTTCGTAGCGGTGGAACCAAGCTATATGTAGACGGCGGCTCGTTCGTGGTGTATGCACGCCACACATACTGCCGTCACGGTGAGCGACCTCGAGGCGACGACCGATTTCTACGAAGGGGTGCTCGGGCTGGAGTACCAGCGAGAGTTCACGGGAGATGACGGCGTCGTCAACTATTACGTCGGAACCGACGACGGCGCTTCTCTCCAGTTCAAGTTCGACCCGACCGCCGACGGGGCCGTCGACCCGTCGGGTATCGACCACCTCGCGTTCTCGGTCGAGGACGTCGACGCGACCTTCGAGCGGGTCCTCGAGGAGAGCGGGTGCGATGTCCACCTCGAACCGACGACGTTCGACGCGGCGAACAGGCGAGCAGCGTTCGTCTACGATCCGGACGGCTACGTCGTCGAGTTCGTTCAGCCGGTCTAAGTCACGCGGATTCCTCCTCGCTGTCACACAGCGTCTCTACCTCGCCGTCACACAGTATCTCCACCTCCTTGCCCCGCAGGGAGTCGGTATCCGCGTGCGCCCTCACGATCCGGTCCGCCCGCTCGAGGGTCCGATTGGGAGTGCGATCCTCGACCCGACCATAACAGTAACGACAGTGACCGCTCATGCTGTACTCGTGACCACTGACAACACGCTCGACGACATCGACGCCGCTGCCGCGGAGACGTTCGCACTTCGTCGCGGCGACGCGTTCGCGCTCACAGCGGACCACATCTACGTCGCTCGCGGCGATGGAGAACCGATACGTATCACCTTCGAGGATGTCGTAGAGGTCGAGTACAACGCCTTCGATTGGTTTCTCGCCGTGCTCAGCGTCGGACTCATCGTGTTCGGCGGGTACTCGACGACGGAACACGTGCTCGGCGGCGTCGCGTTCGCCGTCATCGGCGTCGTGAGCCTCTTCCTGACGTACCGGAAGCGCGGCAAACTCTCGTTCAAAGTCACCGGTCGTACGAAGCCACTCACAGTGTTTCCCGAGCGTCCGGACGCCGCCTACGAGGCGCTCCGTCCACATCTGTCGGAGTGACCCCCATCGCGGGACAGATTCGATTCGGACTCGTCTGTCGTCGCGTTTCCGTCGGCGAATCCGGACTCGTCCCGGTGTCCGTTTCCAGTGATCATCGCTCGTCGTCCCCGCTCGATTCGTCGGCTCGACGCCACTATATAACTGTTCGATAGATATCGAGTATATTGGATACAGATCAATTTAGGGCGATATTATGCCAACAGTTTTCAACTTTTGTTTCGTACGTAGTCTCATGGGAGACGAGCTATCATCCCTCAACGACATCGAACAGACCGACAAGCGACACGTCTTCGGCACGTGGTCGTTCCAGAGCGAAGTCAGCCCGACGCAGGTCGTCGGCGGTGACGGAGCGCGATTTACGACGGCCGACGGCGAGGAGTACATCGACTTCTCCGGACAGCTCATGTGTTCCAATCTCGGCCATTCCGCGGACGGCGTCGCGGATGCGATCGCCGAGCAGGCCCGAGAGGGTGCGTACTTCGCGCCCGGCTTCACGACGGAGGCACGCGCCCGACTCGGCGAGAAACTGGCCGACGTCACACCGGGAGACCTCACCAAAACGTTCTTCTCGACCAGCGGCACCGAGGCAGTGGAGGCCGCGATCAAAATCGCGCGCTTCTACACGGGCAAGCAGAAGATCATCTCGCGGTACCGCTCCTACCACGGCGCGACCGCCGGTTCGATCAGCGTCACCGGCGATCCGCGGCGGCTGCCGGCCGAACCCAGCGTTCCCGGCGCGATCAAAGCGCCCGACCCGTACGCGTACGGCTCGACGCTCGAGCCGATGGAGAGCCTCGAGTACATCGACGAAATGCTCGAACTCGAGGGCGATACGGTCGCGGCGGTGCTCGTCGAGCCGATCGTCGGCTCGAACGGCATTCTCGTTCCGCCGGACGAGTACCTCCCCGAACTGAAGCGAATCGCCCACGATCACGGCGCGTTACTCATCTGTGACGAAGTGATGTCCGGATTCGGCCGCACCGGCGAGTGGTTCGGCAGCGACGTCTTCGACGTCACTCCCGACATCATGACGATGGCGAAGGGCCTCACCGGCGCGTACGCGCCCCTCGGCGCGACGATCGTCACGCCGGAAATCGCCGACTACTTCGAGGACGAGATGTTCTGTCACGGCCACACCTACGCGGGTCATCCCGTCGCCTGTGCGGCCGGACTCGCCGCCGTCGAGACCTACGAGGAGGAGAACCTCATCGAGCGCGCGAGCGAGGTCGGCGACGTCCTCGGCGAGCGACTCGCGGAACTCGCCGCGGATCATCCGAGCGTCGGCGAGGCGCGCGGCGTCGGGCTCTTCCGCGGTCTCGAACTCACCCGGTCGGCCGACGAGCGCGTCCCGTTCGGGGAGCGATCGGACAAGATCTCGACGGGGACGACGGTCGTGGACGAAGTGGCGGCCCGCGCCCGCGATCACGGCGTCTACGTCGCGAACATGATCAACACGCTCATCATCGCGCCGCCGCTGGTACTGACGGAAGCGGACCTCGACCGAGGTATCGAAGCGTTAGACGCCGCGCTCGAGTACTCGGACGCCCAGATGGAGGGTTGAACGGATGAGCGACCTCCCGCCGGCGTACGGCGGTGAAATCCTCCACGTCGACCTCGAGAGCGGTGAGAGCGAGCGCGAGGAACTCGCGCCCGAGGACGCGCGCCTGTTCCTCGGCGGGAACGGCCTCGCCGTCAAGCTCGTCGCCGAACACGTCCCCGCGTCTGCCGACGCGTTCGATTCGGAGAACGTCGTCGTCTTCGCGGTCGGACCGATGAACGCCACGCCGTTCCAGAGCACGAGCCGCGGCGTCGTCGGGTTCGTCAGCCCGATGACCGACGGGTTCTTCGACAGCACGTTCGGCGGGACGTTCCCGCGGGCCCAGAAGACGACGGGATTCGACGCGATCGCGTTACACGGCGCGGCCGACGACCTCTCGTACGTCACCATTACGGCGGACGGCGCGACCGTCGAACCCGCCGCCGATATGGCCGGCCTGGACACGTACGAGACCTGCGAGCGGGTACGCGAACGCGAGGACGTCGGCTACGACACGCACGTCATCGCCGCCGGCCCGGCCGGTGAGAACCGAGTGCGCTACGCCTGCCTGTTGCACGAGTCGAAACGGCGCGAAGGCGTCGCCGGTCGGGGCGGCAGCGGGGCGGTTCTCGGCTCGAAGAACGTGAAAGCCGTCGCCGTCCGGGAGGGCGACTTCGAGCCCGAACTCGCTGCACCCGATCAGCTCCGGACGCTCGCCACCCAGCGGATGAAACCGCTGATGGAGGGGACCGAGATGCTGCAGGACTACGGGACCAGCGGCCTCGTCAACCCGGTCAACGAGACGGGAAAGCTCGGCCAGCGCAACAACCAAACCGAGCGGACGTCCCGGGAGAACGCGGAGGCGATCAGCGGCGAACGGCTCCACGAAGAGTTCGTCACCGAGGACACCACGTGCGCCAACTGCGCGGTCGCCTGCGGGAAACACGTCGCGGTCCAGTCGGAGGGGATCACCGAGGCGAAGATTCCGGAGTTCGAGAGCCTGTTCGGGACCGCGACGATGCAGGAGGTGTACGACATCAAGCGCGTGATGAAAGCGAACGACCTCTGTGACCGGCTGGGGATGGACACCATCAGCTGGGGCGTGACCGTCGCGTTCGCGCGGGAGTGCTACGAGGAGGGGCTGCTGTCCGCGGACGCCTCACCGCACCTCGAGTTCGGCGACGCCGACGGTCTCGTGGAACTCGCCGAGGAGACCGCGCGACGCGACGGAATCGGGGATCGGCTCGCGGCGGGTTCGTTCCGATTCGCCGACTCGCTGGACGACGCGGCGGAACGGTACCTGCACGGGGCGAAGGGGCTGGAGTTCGCAGCCCACTCGCCGCGGGGTCTCAAGGGGATGTCGATCGGATACGCGACCGCGACTCGAGGCGGGTCACACCACGACACGCGTCCGACGCTCCAGTATCAGGGAGAACACGACGAAACGACGGACGGGACCGCCGAGTTCGCCGCTCGCTCGCAGCACTTCACCGCCGTCGGCGACTCGCTGACCCAGTGTCGGTTCGTCAGCGAGGGCGGGTGGGGCGAACGACTGAACGAGCGCTACAGCGATGCGGTGAACGCCGCGACCGGCTGGGACCTCGACCCGGCCGAACTCGAACGGATCGGCGAGCGCATCTACAACCTGGAGCGACTCGTCAACGTCCAGCGCGGAATCGCCAGCCGTGCGGACGACACGCTCCCCTACCGCGTCATGCACGAGGCGATCCCAGACGGACCGTCGGCCGGAATGTTCTGTCCGCCGTCGGAACTCGAGGCGATGCTGGACGAGTACTACGCGTTCCGCGGCTGGGACGACGACGGCGTTCCGACCGACGAGACGCTCGAGCGACTCGAGCTCACCCCGTTCGCGAACTGAGCGGACGGACGAGTGCACCGTCCCCTTTTCGTCGACCGCTCACCGATCGGACGGTCGATCCCGGATCCTGCCGACGTAGCCTCCGAGTCGATCGAATAGCGTCACGGCTCGAGATCGGAGGGAATGAACTATTACAGTTCGACCGTATCGGTAGACGTGATGGCATCTGATCCGGAGTACGCAGTCACTGCTGAACTAGATGTGATGGTCGAGATGCGTGACGGTGTCGAACTGGCGACCGACATCTACCGCCCGGCTGACCCCGACACGGGAGAACCGATCGACGATCCCAAGCCCGCGCTTCTCGATCGGACTCCCTACGGCAAGCGAGGACGCATGGAACGACACGGCGAGTGGTTCGCCGAGCGCGGCTACGTCGTCGCGATTCAGGACTGTCGGGGTCGATTCAACAGCGGCGGCGAGTACTACATCTTCGTCAACGAACCCGAGGACGGCTACGACACCGTCGAATGGCTCGCCGACCAGCCCTACTGTGACGAGCAGGTCGGGACGATAGGGACCTCCTACGGTGCGTGGGTGCAAAACGCGCTCGCCACGCAGGATCCGCCCCACCTCGAGGCCATGTTCATCAACCAGGGAGCCGCCAACGGACGGAAGGCGACCTTCCGTCACAACGGTGCCTTCGAGCTCCGGTGGCTCTGCTGGGCGTACACCCTCGGCGGCGGGTTCGCCAAGCGGGCGCTGGAGGACTCGGACGTCCAGCACCGACTCGCGAACGTCGACGTGCGGGACGTACTCGAGAACGGGCCGATCCAGCCGGGGCAGTCGCCGCTGCGACACATCCCCGACTACGAGGAGTGGGCGTTCGACATCATGACGCAGGGGGCCGCGAGCGACGAACTCTGGCAGGAACCCGGGCTCAACTTCGAGGCGTACTACGACGAGTCGGCGGACGTTCCGACCGTCTATTCGGGCGCGTGGTACGACTCCTACACGAAGGCGACCTGCGACAACTTCGAGGCGCTCGCCGAGCGCAAGGACAGCGACCACTACCTCCTGATGGGGCCGTGGACCCACGGCTGGAACACCTATCCCCTGCCCTCGTGGAACAAGTCCTACTCCGGCGAACTCGAGTTCGGCGAGCGGGCCCTGCGCGACTACCAGGAGACGCGGCTGCGCTTTTTCGATCACTACCTCAAGGGCGAGGACACCTGGGGCGACCAGCCGACGGTCCAGTACTTCCAGATGGGGACCGGCGACGGCTCACAGACGCGCGACGGCCGGCTCCGCCACAGCGGCGAGTGGCGCTCCGGCGAGGAGTGGCCCCTGCCGGACACCGAGTTCACGACCTATTACATCCACGAGGACGGGCGGCTGTCGACGGACGAACCGACCGTTCAAAACGCCGCGACGAGCTACGAGTTCGATCCGAGCGATCCCGTCCCGACCCTCGGGGGCAACTGCTCGTCGTACATCACCTACGAACCGCGAGAGGAGAACCTCATCGAGTACCCGCTCGCCAATCGAAACCTGCACGACATCACCGGCCGCGGCGGCTTCGACCAGCGCACCCGCCCCGATACCCTCGGCGCCGACTCGCCGTACGGCCCCCTCGAGGAGCGCAACGACGTCCTCGTCTACCGGACGGAGCCCCTCGAGGAGGACCTCGAGATCACGGGCCCGATCAGCGTGAGCGTCTTCGGCTCGACCGACGCGCCGGACACCGACTTCACGGCGAAACTCATCGACGAGTACCCGCCCAGCGAGGAGTTCCCGAACGGCTTCGCGGTGAACCTCGCCGACTCCATCTGCCGCGGGCGCTACCGGGGCTACCGGGACGAGCCCGACCTGCTCGAGCCCGGCGAAGTCTACGAGTTCGAGATGGAGCCGTACCCGACGGCGAACGTCTTCAAGGAAGGTCATCGCATCCGACTGGACATCTCCTCGTCGAACTACCCGCGCTTCGACGTGAACCACAACACCGGCGGGCCGCTGTACGGCGACCGCGAGTCCCAGACCGCCACCAACACGGTCCACCACGACGCCGAGTACGCGACGCATATCGAACTGCCGGTTCAGCCGCGGTAACGCGTTCGCGGTCGCGGTCGTTCCGCCGATCGACGTGACCGCCGGCGGACGTGGGACCACGCGCTCACTCGAGCCGCATTCGCTCTCTTCTCGTCATCGGGGACTCCTCGTCGGCGGAGAATCTCATCTCGAAGCATCGACTTCGGTTCACCGACCGATCGTCGCTATCCAGAGAAGCCAGACCGCCGCGACGGTCAGTCCCATCGCCCCGAATCCCGCGGCATAGCTCTCCGTCGCGGTCAACAGCCGGCCCACGAGCCACGGGTACGCCAGCGCGCCGCCGTTACCCACGAGCAACATTCCCGACAGCGTCACGCCGGGGTCGTCAGCCAGTTCGGAGAACGCGAGACTGAACAGCGGCCCGAACGGGATCCCGAAGCCGAACCCGGTCAATACGAGTCCGATTCCGATCCCTGCTTCGGAGCCGGTCGCGATCGCTGCCGCTAACCCGACGAGGACGAGCGCCAGTCCCAGTAGCGTACCCGCGACGGTCGCTCGCTCCCCGTAGCCTCGAGAGAGCCAGCCGCCGAGCCCCCGACCGAGCACCGTCGCCAGGGCGAATCCGACGAGCACGGCGATCGCGGGGAGCGCGACCCCTGAAAGGAGTTCCGCGTACCAGGTCGAGGCCACCATGAGAAATCCGAACGTCGCCATGTTCCCGAGCCCGAGTGCGAGGCCGCTCGCGGACGTGAACGGGTCGAGATACGCTCGAAGAGGCGTCTTCGCGTTCGCGCTGACGGCCGGCAATCGACTCGCCAACGCGCCTCCCGAGAGGGCCACGATAGCCGCGACGACGGCGGGGAGCGTCGGTCCGAGCGCGGAGACGGCGACGGGACCGACTGCCAGTCCACAGGCCAGCCCGAGCGTGAACAGCGCGCCGAGCATCCCCTGGGCGGTCGCGGTGTCCGCGCCGGTCGTCCGCAGTCCGACGTACTTCATTCCGCCGACGAACGCCGTCCCCTGACCGAGCCCCAGGAGGAGCCGCGAGACGTACGTGGCCTCGAGGCTCATCGCGCCGCCGAGGGCGATTCCGACGCCGGCGACGGCGAACCCGAGCGCCGCGACGCGTTCGACGGGCACCGTCCGCGTCAGTCGATCTGCCGGAACGACGACGAGAAGCTGTCCGAGGAGAAAGAGCGACATGCCGAATCCGGCCGCATCGGGCGAGACGCCGCGGGCGATGAGCGCGGAGACGTACGCGCCGTAGCCGCCGACGGCGAGTCCGAGACCGAACAGCCCCAGACCGATCCCGCCGATGGCTGTCCAGGGGACGGTCTGCGACTCGTCACTGAACGACATTTGCCGTAACACGTGGCCGGCTAACCATCGGATCCACAAAAAGCGTTGTATCACGGCAGCGGCGACGGCTTCGTCGCGGCAACCGTCAGTTGGGTGCCATTTCCAGCCGAATCGAACTGCATCGCGCTGGAAAATCTCCCAAAGATATATATTTCCCGTATTTGTGGTGGTATCCGTGCAATGACGGACGCAAACGTGGACGATCAGTCTTTAGAATCGAGTACTGACGACGGTATCGTTCGATACGGAATCGACGACGAACCGCCCCTTTCGGAAGCCATTCCGCTCGGGATCCAGCACTTGCTCGCGATGTTTCTCTCGACGGTCGCGCTCCCGCTCGTCATCGCCGGAGCGATCGGGCTCGGGCAGAGCGAGACCACCTTCATCGTGCAGATGGCGTTGCTCGTCGCCGGGGTCGCCACGATCGTACAGGTGTATTCGGTCGGACCGGTCGGCTCCCGTCTCCCCATCGTCATGGGAACGAGCGCGATCTTCGTCACGCCCCTGATCGACATCGGGAACTCGTTCGGGATCGCCGCGATCTTCGGTGCCGTCATCGTTGCTGCCCCGGTTGAGATCGTCATCGGCTACTTCTACGACGACCTCCGGTCGCTGTTTCCCCCGCTCGTGACGGGCGTGGTCGTCATGCTCGTCGGGCTGACGCTCGTTCCGACGGCGATCCAGTACTCCGCCGGTGGGCCGGGCGCTGAAACCTACGGCGATCTCGCGAACCTCGGCGTGGCCGGAGTCGTGTTCCTGATCGCGGTCCTGTTCAACCAGTACTTCGATAACTTCCTCTCGGTCGCGAGCGTGCTCATCGCAGTCGTCGTCGGCTACCTGATGGCCGCGCCGCTCGGACTGCTCGATCTCTCCGGCGTCGCCGATGCCGGGTGGGTGGCCGTCCCGATGCCCCTCGAGTTCGGCGTCGAGTTCCACCCGAGCGCGATCGTCATCGCCGCGTTCGCGTACGTCGTCACCTCCATGGAGACGATCGGCGACGTGGAGGGAACGACCGGAACGGTTGACCGACGTGCGACTTCGGAGGAAATGCGGGGCGGCCTGCTGGCCGATGGCGTGATGAGCATGATCGCGGGCGTCTTCAACGCCTTCCCGAACACGTCGTTCTCCCAGAACGTCGGCCTGATCGGGTTCACCGGCGTCGCGAGCAAGTTCGTCGTCGCGATCTGTGGGGGCTTCCTCGTCGTGCTCGGCCTGATTCCGAAAGTCGCCGCGATCGTCTCGGCGATGCCCGAACCCGTCCTCGGCGGTGCGGCGATCGTCCTCTTCGGGATGATCTTCTCGATCGGACTCAGACTCGTCGCCCAGAACGTGGAACTGACGCAGCGAAACCTGACGATCATCGCCTCCTCGATCGTTCTCGGCCTTGGCGTCGAGGTGCAGTCGGACGCGCTCGCACAGTTCCCCGACGATCTCCAGGTGCTGCTCGGCTCTGGGCTGCTCGTCGGCGGCGTCACCGCGCTCGTGTTGAACGCGATTATCCCCGGCGACGGCGGCCTCACGTCGGCCGACGCCGGCGCTGACGCTTGAATCGGCGACGGTCCTTCATCGTGGGGACTCCGCGCTTCACCCCGCTTCTACCCGCCGCTACGGCTCGAGGACGATCATCCCGTGACTCTCGCCCGTCCGAATCCGTTCGTGAACGGCGGGGACGTCCTCGAGGCCGACCCGTTCGGTAACGACGGGGTCGATCCGGCCGTCGGCCAGCAATCGCGCGGCCCGGACGACCTCGTCTTTCGTCGCGTACCGCGACCCGCTGATGGCGGCTTCCTTCACGACGAACTCCGTTAGCGGCGGTGCGAACGATCGGTCGTGGTGGGTCGTCAGCGAGATCAGTTGCCCGCCCATCGCGAGCGCGTCCCAGGCGTCCGCGAGCGTGTCCGTGTTCCCGACCGTGTCGACGACGACCGTCGGTCCGTCGCCGCCGGGGGTCGCCTCGCGGAGCCGCGCCGCGACGTCGTCGCCGCGGACGTCGATCGGCTCTACCGCCGGGCCGGTGACCGAATCGACGTGCGCGAGCCGGTCGTCCGCGACGTCGGCCGCCAGCACGCGAGCGCCCCTGAGCGCGGCCAGCTGCGAGAGGTGGATTCCGACGCGACCGGCCGCGCCGACGACGAGCACCGTATCGGCGTCGTCGACCTCGGCCCGGCGACAGATGTGTAGCGGCGTCGCGAGCCCGTCTGCGGCGATCGCGCCGTCGACGAAGCTCGCCCCGTCCGGAAGCGGGAGCGCGTTCGAGGCGGGGATAACTGCTCGCTCGGCGTACGCGCCGTCTCGAGTGGCCCCGTACCAGCCGCCGAAATTCGCACACTGGTTCGTCGCGCCGCGCCGACACGCGTCGCAGTCGCCACAGGTGAGATAGAAGTACGCCAGCACGCGATCGCCCGGTACGATTCCCGACACGTCGTCGCCGACGTCGTCGACGATGCCCGCGAACTCGTGACCCGGCACCCGCGGCGTGAGTGCCGGATCGTCCTCGAGGCCCCCCTGAATCGAGTTCTCGATCGTCCGCGTGACGCCGCAGGCGCGGACGTCGATACACACTTCGTCCGGTTCGGGCTCCGGATCGGGAACCGTGTCGACCGTTAGCGATCCGCCCCACTCGTCGAGGACACATGCCTTCATACCTGCTAGAGAGTCCCACAACAGTAATAGCGTTCCTCTCGCGGCAGACGTTCCCGATTCGCTGTAGTTCGGGGAAGAAATACGTCGCTTGGCACCCAACTACGGACTATGCCCGAACGGATCCTCGTCCCCGTCGATGGCTCGAACAGATCGGAAGACGCACTCGAGTACGCGATCGAAACGTTCCCGGACGCCTCGATCACGGCTGTCCACGTGGTCGAGGCGGGGCACGGCGACATCGGGGCGTTTTCCGGAATGACTGGTGATATTCCTGACGACAGTCCAGAACACGAGCGATCCGAAGAGATCCTCGAGTCCGCTCATCAGTTCGCGGCGGAACGCGGAACCGAGATCGAGACCGAACGCGGTCGGGGCCGACCGGATCGGCTGATCGTCAAGCGCGCCGAGGACGGCGACTACGAGATGATCGTCATCGGCAGTCACGGTCGGAACCGCGTCGCACGCGTCCTCCTCGGGAGCGTCGCGGAGAAAGTCGTGCGGCGGTCGTCCGTCCCCGTCCTCGTCGTTCGATAGATCGACTGCGGAGACGACACCGGTATCGCCCTGCTTTTCATACGGTCAGACTCGATTTGCGTCCTCGGGAACCCGGTGAGACGGGAGGAGACCGGTCTCCTCGAGGGCGTAGTAGCCGACAATGTGCACGACTGCGGCCGCGAGCATCCCGTTGAGGGCCGCCATGCCCGGAATTAGCGCCGGTGCAGTGACGCCCGGTAGCACCGATCCGGCGGTCAGGACCGCGACGAGACACCCGACGACGTACGCCAGCACGCCCGTCCACCGGACGCTCGTGAACTGAACGTCGTCCATCCGCGGGATCCCGCCGCGCCAGCAGAGCAGGAAATCGGCGATGATGATCGCGCCGAGCGGCGGGATGTACTGTCCGAGGAGTTCGAGCCACGGCAGGAGGAGCCCGTCGGCGCCGGCCAGCGCGAGGAGGATCCCGATCGCACAGCCGACGATGACGAACGGCCGCTTGCGATCGAAGTCGAACGCCTCGGCTCCGGCGACGCTGAACGCGTAGGCGGCGTTGTCGTTCGTGGTCCAGATGTTCAGGATCAACGCGATCAGGCCGACGCTCGCGAGCCCCTGTGCGACCAGCACTTCGTAGAGGTCGCCCGCGGGCGTCACGTCGTAGACGGCACCGCCGACCGCACCGCTGAGAAAGAGGAAGCTGTTTCCGACGAGGAACGCGATCAATCCGGCCCAGAAGGCGACCCGAGAGTTGACGGCGAAGCGCGCCCAGTTCGGAGCCTGCGTGCCCGCGCTGATGAACGTCCCGACGACGATCGTCACCGCGAGACCGAACGTCATCTCGCCCCCGCCGGTCTGCGACAGGAGGCCGTCGATCCCGCCCGCGTCGCCGACGGCGAGCCCGATCGAGAGCAACCCGACGATCACGAGGAACGGGACCGCGACGTACGAGAGCTTCTCCATCCCGTCGTACCCGAAGTACGCGGTCGACATGTGTAACAGCCCCCAGATGAGAACCAGTGCGCTGACCATCGCCGCGCTCTCGAGGCCGAAATACGTCGCCGTTGGGACGGCGACCATCGGAATGGTCACGCCGAACCAGCCGACCTGCGTGCCGCCCAACAGCAGGTCTGCCCATTTAGCACCGATCCGACCGAACGAGTATCGAGCGAGCAGGACGGTTGTGAGACCCGCATTCGCGGAGATTCCACAGAGGAGTGCGACGTACCCGCCCAGGATGATGTGGCCCACGACCATCGCGGTGAGCATCTCTTGGAATCCCATCGCCGCGCTGACTTCCGCGCCCGCCCACATCGTCCCCGCGAAGAAAACGAGGCCGAGCAGGACCGCCGAGAGGCTGACCAATCCCTTCCGTTCGTTCTTCGGGACGTGATCGAGCGGATAGTCGGGATCCGGGAGGGTCTCGTCACCGAAGACGATGCGGCGCCAGTCGAATCCACCGTCGGATGTTGCCATATAACATGGTTCTCGATTCCGTGATAATCAATCTTTCTAACAGTGAGGGGAGAGTATCGACGACTCCTGCCTAATCGTCCATCGATTGGGTGAGACAGTACCAGTTCACAACCCGCGGTACTATTATTAGCGTGGACTGGAATCGATGCGTATGCCCTCGTGGATCATCACCGACGCCACCACTGTCGACGGGTCGTCGATCGACATCGCGATCGAAGACGGTCGTATCTCGCGCCTCGAGGCGGCCGGATCGATCGATCCGACGGCCGTTTCGGAGTCCCAGCACTACGACGCTGAGGGACGGCTCGTGACGCCGTCGCTGACCGAACCGCACATCCACCTGGACGCGACGCTCACCGCCGGCCAGCCCGAGTGGAACGATTCGGGGACGCTCGCGGAGGGGATCCGCATCTGGGGCGACCGGAAGGAGACCCTCGATGCTGACGACGTGAAAGCGCGGGCCGAGCGGGCGGTCGAGTGGCTCGCAGCCCACGGCGTCACCCGCGTCCGGACCCACGCCGACACGACGGAGGAGTCGCTGACCGGCGTCAGGGCCCTGCTCGAGCTCCGGGAGGAGGTCGCGGACCTCGTCGATCTGCAGGTCGTCGCGTTTCCGCAGGACGGGATCTTCACCGATCCGACTCACGAGGACCTGCTCCGGGAGGCGCTCGAGCTGGGCGCGGACGTCGTCGGTGGGATTCCGCACAACGAACACACCCGCGAGGACGGCGTCGCCTCGGTCGAACTCGCGATGGACCTCGCGGAGTCGACCGACCGACCCGCGGACCTCCACATCGACGAGACGGACGATCCGGGATCGCGGTTCACCGAGGTGCTCGCCAGCGAGGCGATCAAACGCGATATCGGCGAGCGGGTAACGGCGAGCCACACGACGGCGATGCACTCCTATCCGAACAGTTACGCGGCGAAGGTGACCGCCTTGCTCGCCGAAAGCGGCATCGACGTGGTCACCAACCCACCGGATAACGCGGTACTACAGGGGCGATACGACGACTACCCGCGACGTCGGGGCCACACCAGAATCGACGAACTGCGCGAGGCGGGCGTCACCGTCGGGCTCGGGCACGACTCCGTGATGGATCCGTGGTATCACTACGGCCGCGGCGATCCCCTCGACGCCGCCTTCATCCTCGTCCACTACGCGCACATGAACGGCCGCGGCGACGTGGAGCCGATCTGGGACATGCTCACGACGGCGAACGCGAGCGTCTTCGGGGTCGACGACTACGGGCTCTCCGTCGGAGCCGACGGATCGCTCGTCGTCTACGACGCGCCGGACCCGTTCAATGCGCTTCGAACGCGAGCGCCTCGGACGCTGGTGCTCAAGGAGGGCCGCGAAATCGCCCGAACGGAACCCGCGAGCACGCACGTCGTCCGCGACGAGGGGGATCGATCGGTCGACTTCCAGCGATAACCGCGAGTCGGTTCCACTCCGTTTTCAGCATCGTTTTCGGCAGCTTCCGTTCTTTTTCTCTGACACGCCGGACCGACGGGCGCCTCGCTATCAGACTCGAGAAACGGCCGAAAAACGAACCGCTGCGACCGGATTACTTGAACGCGACGACGCGGGAGACGCTGGATTCTCCGCCGCGGAAGCGCCACGGGAAGGTCCCGATCTGAACGCGCTCGTTGAGCAGTTCCTCGGGAACCTGGGCGTTCTCCACGTGGATGATCCCCTCGGGGAAGAGCTCGTTGTGCATGAGCTGGTAGCCCTCGGGCGGGAAGACCTCGTCGAGGTCGTCGACGCCGAAGTGGTCGGCCGCTTCCTCGGCGAGTTCGGGTCGGATCTCCTGGATGACCGTGTTCATCGGGTGATCGGCGCTCCCGCAGTCCAGGATGAGGTAGTTGAGGTTCATCTCCTTGCACCAGTCGGCGAACTCCGCGTTCGGACCGGGGTGCTTACAGAAGTACCGGTGGGGGTCCGCCTCGTCGGTGTGCCAGGCGTAGTCCTGGTAGCCCGTGTGGATGAACAGGATGTCGCCTTCTTGGACGTCACAGACGTCCTCGATCATCTCGCTGGTGTAGACATCGTAGTCGTCGACCTTGTCGGAGATGTCGGCGACGACCGCGTCACCGACGAGCTCGTCGAGACCGACTTCTTCGATGTCCCGACCGTGAGCGACGAAGTGTTTCTCGCCGTCGAGGTGCGTCCCGGTGTGGTTCATGAACTCGATTTTCTGCCCGTTCACCTTCTCCGTGTCCAGGCTCTTTTCGTACCAGACCTTGGGGTTGTCATACGTCGGCCACGCTGGCGTGTCAACTGACCACGGCTGCGTCAAATCGTACATCTCGTAGCCATCGAGCATAGACGCTACTTTCCGGGCATTTCACTTAAACCTACGTAAACCGGGTTGTCGGATACTACCGCGGGTAGTCGTCTGCCATCGAACGGATCGTTCGGATCCCCGATACGGATCCAGTCAGCCGGTTTCTCACAACGAATTGTGACAACATTTATTAGTGCAGTTGATCAAATCGTTTGGTATCCGTGTGACAGACCCATGATTACCCATACCACCCACACGCATCGGTTCAGTTTCGACTGCCAACAGGCCGCTATCGGCTCCGCGATCACGCGCCCCGAGGGAGTATGAAGCCAGCACCGTTCACCCACCACCGACCGGAGACGGTCGACGAAACCCTCGAGCGCCTCGCAGAACTCGAGGACGCCGAACTCCTCGCGGGGAACCAGTCGCTCGGCATCGTGATGGCGAACCGACTGGCGACGCCCGACCACCTCGTCGATCTCAACGGCGTCGACGAGCTCGCGTTCATCGACGTGGACGACGACGCGGTCCGGATCGGGGCGATGACGCGTCACCGGACGATCGAGCGCTCCGACCGGCTCGCCGAGTGCATGCCGATGCTCCCCGAGGCCGCCGGACAGATCGCCGGCCCGTCAGTTCGCAATCAGGGGACGCTGGGCGGAAGCATCGGCGAGGCCGACCCCGCCGGGAACTATCCCGCAGCGCTGGCGGCGCTCGAGGGGACGATTCACCTCCGCTCGCTCGACGGGACCCGCGACGTTCCCGTCGACGAGTACTTCATCGCCTACATGTTCACGGACCTCCGCGAGGAGGAGCTCATCGAGTCCGTCTCGATCCCGACGGAGCCGTTCCCGCCCGAGCGAACCGGGATGACGTTCCTCGAGCTCAAACGGGCGGCCCAGACGTTTCCGACCGTCAGCGCGGCGACCTCGATCCGGGTCGACGATCCGACCGCGGACGAACCGGTCGTCGAGGACGCCCGGATCGCCATGGCGAACGCCGCAGATATCCCGCTCCGTGTCGAGGACGCGGAGGCCCACGTCGAAGGTGGTTCACTCTCGGCGGAGGCTCTCGAGGCGGTCGTCGAGACCGTCGCGTCAGCGGTCACCCCCGAATCGGAGATGCACGCCGATCGGGACTACAAGGAGGAAGTGGCCGGCGAGTACGCCAAACGCTCGCTCGAAACATCGTACGAACGCGCAGTAGCAACCGAGACATAATGTTAGAATTCACCGGCGAAAACGAGATGGAACAGTCGAAAGATGAGCTCTGGCCGTACTTTACGGACACCGATATCCTCACGGAGTGTGCGCCCGGCTGCAAGGAGATGACCCTCATTTCCCCACACGAGATCGAGGCGGTCATGGCCGTCGGCGTCGGGAGCGTCAAGCCCGAATTCGACGTCGATGTCGTCGTCACTCGCGCCGATCGTCCGGACGTCCTCGAGATGAAAGCGGTCGGCCACGCGCCGCGAAACGAGTTCGAGACGGTCGCGGAGATGGAACTCAAGGAGAACGCCAGCGGCGGCACGACCGTCGTCTGGTCGGCGACCGCCGACGTCTCCGGAACGATCGCGAGCCTCGGCGGCCGCGCGCTCAAGAGCGTCACCAAACGGCTGGTCAAGAAATTCTTCTCGAAGATGCAGGCGAAAGCCGACGAGGGCGTCGAGGCCGAGTCCGAACTTGAGGCCGCGCCAGAGCAAGACGCCACGCTCGAGACGGACGACTAGTCGCGTAATTTTCGGCCGACCGCGGCCCCGGTTTCGTTTCGGCCCGTTCGATGGTTTTTCGGCCCGTTCGATGTGTTCTCGCTCGAGTGTCGAGTGGCGACTGTCGGTCCACCAGCGTGTTCTCGAGCCGTCCGTTCTAGGCTGTGGAGAAAACGTCCACTCGCCACTCGGGGCAGCACTGCCGTTCCGTGCGGATAGTGCGAGAGTGATCCGTGCGGAGAGTTCGAACCGAACAGCGAACGAACGGGAACGGAGACGCCGAGTCGGCTACTGCTCGGACTCGCGGAGCTTCTTCCGGAGGTGGTCCGGGGCGACCGGGATCTGACTCGCGGGTTCCTCGACCGAGAGCGGATCGAGGGCCGCGTTGATCGAGGTCGCGATGCTCGCGGGCGCGTCGATCATCCCGCCCTCGCCGACGCCTTTCGCGCCCGTTTCGGTGAACGGGGACGGCGTCTCGGTGTGTTCCATCTCGATCTCCGGCACGTTCTCGATCGACGGCAGCAGGTAATCGAACAGCGTGATCGCCTGGGGCTGGCCGTCCTCCTCGTAGCCGAACTCCTCGAGCAGGGCGGCACCGATCCCCTGCGCGATGCCGCCGTGGGCCTGGCCCTCGACGATCATCGGGTTGAGCATCGTTCCGCAGTCGCGGACGGTGTGGAACGTAAGGATCTCCACCGAGCCGGTGTTGACGTCGACCTCGACGATGGGCGCGTTCGCGCCGAACGCGGCCGTCGGATACACCGGGAACTTCTGCGTCAGCGCCTCGTCGAACTCCTCGAGATCCGTCGCGGGATGGTCGTAGTTGTAGCTCACGCGCGTCCGCCGCTCGCCGGCGGCGTTCGTCTCCGCGTCGAGTTCGGCGATTTCGGCCAGCGAGAGCGAGCCGTCGCCGCCGAGGCGATCGACGGTCCCGTCGTGGTAGGTGACGTCGTCGGTCGAGACGTCCCAGTGGTCGGCCGCGAGTTCCTCGACGTTGGCGAGGAGTCGCTCGGCGACGCCGACCGTCGCGCCCGAGAGCATGACGGCCATCCGGGACGCCGCGCTCCCGTACTCGGTCGGCGCGTCGACGCTGTCGAGGTAGCCGACCTCGATGTCGCTCGGCAGGACCTCGAGTTCGTCCGCGAGCAGCTGGGAGACCAGCGTCTGGTGGCCCTGTCCGGACGAGTCGGTCGCGAGGAACGCGTGGATGGACCCGTCCTCGCGGATCTCGGCGCGGAGGTGCTCGGGCAACTCCTCTACCTCGTCGCGCGAGCGGTCCGCGAGGTCTTCCTTGTCGGTTCGCTGGCGATCGGTCCAGTCGGAGCCGCTGGCGCCGGGTTCGATGATGACGCTCGGCTGGACGCCGCGGTACTTCCCCTCCTCGCGTTTCGCGGCGACGACGTCGGGATCCAGCAGGCCGCCGTCGCGCTCGTCCGCGATGATCTCCTCGATCCGGTCGAGCGTCGCGGGATAGTCGCCCGAGTCGTAGAGGTTCTTGGAGGGGAGCGTGTACGGCATCTGCTCGGGCCGGATCAGGTTCCGGCGGCGGAACTCCGTCGGATCCATGTCGAGCGTTCGAGCCGCCTCGTCGACGATCATCTCGAGGGCGTAGATGTGGGGATCGACGCCGAACCCGCGGTAGGCGGTCTGGGACGTCTTGTTGGTCAGTACGAGGTCGTACTCGTAGGTGACGTCGTCGATCTCGTAGGAGTTCGTCAGCACCGACAGCGGCTTGAGCACCTGGTTGATCGGATAGCGGGGGTACGCGCCAAAGTCGTCGACGAACCAGACGTCGAGTCCCCGCATCGTGCCGTCATCGTCGACGGCCATCCGCATCTGATACTCCCGGTCCGAGGAGTGCATGTCCCCGCCCTGGAGGTTCTCGAGCCGGTCTTCCTCGAACTTCACGGGGCGCTCGAGTTGCTGGCTCGCCATCGACGTCAGACAGCAGTAGCGATGGATGCCGATCTTCGTCCCGTAGCTGCCGCCGACGTCGGCGGGAACGTTCACCCGCACGTCGTCGGCCTCGTAGCCCAGCGTCTCGTAGATCATGTTGTCGACGAGGGTGTGCAACTGGATGTTACAGTCGATGTCGAAGGAGTCGGACTCCTCGTCGTAGGTAGCGACGGCACCGGCCGTCTCGAGCGGGACGCCCGAGATGCGTCCCCACGTGTACTCTCCCTCGACGACGTGATCGGCGTCCTCGAACGCCGCGTCGGGGTCGCCGAACTCGAGGCGTTCGTTGTCGACGACGTTCGAGCCAACGGATTCGTGGAGCACGACCTCGTCTTCGCGGGCGGCCATCCCGTCGGCGACCGCGTCCATGGCCTCGTACTCGACGTCCACCAGATCGGCGATGTCCTCCGCGGCGTATCTGTCGGACGCGACGACGGCGACGACCGGTTCCCCGACGAACCGGACCTTCTCGTCGGCCAGCGCCCACTCGGGGAGTGCGGCCGGTTCGCCGTCTTCACCCGTCGCGATGCGGCCGACACCGGTCGGCATCGGGTTGTACTCACTCTTGATGTCCTCGGCGGTGAGGACGAGTTCGCAGTCCGGGTGGGCCTCGGCCTCCTCGGTGTCGATGGAGACGATGTCGGCGTGGGCGTGCATGCTGCGCACCAGCGCCATGTGCAGGCAGTTCTCCGGCGTGATGTCGTGGATGTACTCGGCTTCGCCCGTCAGAATGCGGTGGTCCTCGACTCGAGGGAGCCCTTGCCCCGTGAACGACTCGCGGCTCGAGTCCGATTCGGCGTCGGCGTCGGTTTCGGCCGGGTGTGACGTAGACATGGTCAGTCCTCCATCGCGTCGGCGGCCCGTTCGACCGCCTCGTAGATGTTCTGGTAGCCGGTACAGCGGCAGATGTTGTCCGCCAGCCCCTCCTCGATCTCCTCGCGTGTCGGATCCGGATTCTCCTCGAGGAGCTCCTTGGTCGCCATCACGAAGCCGCTGGTGCAAAAGCCACACTGGAGCGCGTGGGTCTCGTGGAACGCTTCCTGAATGGGATGCAGCGAGTCCGTCTCCTCCTCGGCGAGTCCCTCGACGGTCTCGATCTCGGCACCGTCGGCCTGAACGGCGTAGGAGAGACAGCTCTTCGTGCTCCGCCCGTCCTGCTGGACGGTACACGCGCCGCAGACGCCGTGTTCACACCCAACGCGGACGCCGTGCAGGTCGCACTCGTACCGGAGGAAATCCGAGAGTTTGAGTCGCGGTTCGACTTCCGCAGTAACCGGTTCACCGTTGACGATCACGGTGATCTCTTCGGTCGGTCGCTCGGCAGCACCGTCTGTGCTATCTGTACTCATGGAATATGGTACCTCTACCTTCGAACAGCCCATAAACGTTGTGTTGCGATTCGGGTGCCCGCGCGTTCGAACGATTACACTCAAGTAGGGTGGGAAGAGTACACATCGTATGGTCGAATCGACTGTAGACCTTCGAGTGGTCAACGCACGAGTGGTCACTCCTGATGGCACTATCAACGGCAGCGTAGCGGCGAACGACGGCATCATCGTCGGTGTCGGCACCGAATCGAACCTCCCCGAGGCCGATCGAGAGATCGACGCCGAGGGCAACTATCTGATCCCCGGCTTCATCGACCCGCACGTTCACTGGGGGCTCTCCCGGTACGAGTTCGACTACCACGAGGGCCTCGAGCACGACTTCGAAACCGAAACGCGCGGTGCGATCCACGGCGGCGTGACGACGGTCGTCAACTTCCTCCTGCAAAAGGAGCCGTACCTGCCCGACATGGACTTCTTCAAGCGGGCGGGCGAGGAAAACTCCTACATCGACTTCGCCTACCACGCGATCGTCCACCAGGACCACCACGTCGAGGAGATCGAGGGACTCGCCGACGAGGGGATCCGCTCCTATAAGATCTTCTTCAACTGGTACAAGAACGCCTCCCCCGAACTCGGGATCGACCACTCCGACGCGGGCGGAGTCTACAAGGTGCTCGATAGGGTGTCCGATATCCCCGGCGGCGTCGTCATGTTCCACGCCGAGAACGAGGACCTCGCAATCCAGCGCCGAAAGGAACTGCAGGCGGAGGGGCGCAACGACCTCGAGGCCTGGTCCGAGTCGGCACCGAACATCTGCGAGGCGATGCAGATCGAGCAGATCGGTCGACTCACGGAGTACACCGACTCTCGGGCGTACATCGTCCACATGAGCACGGCGGAGGGCGTCGACATCTGTAAGCGCTACCAGGAGCAGGGCGTCAACCTCCACGCGGAGACGCTGCCGGCGTTCCTCTCCCACACCTACGAGCAGGACGATCTCGGCGTCTGGGGGAAGATTTCGCCCCCGCTTCGCGGCGAGGAGAGCAAGACGCGCCTCTGGGAAGGGATTCGAAACGGCGTTATCGACTACGTTGGCACCGATCACTGTCCACACAAGCTCGAGTTCAAGGAGAAGGACACGGGGAAACACGGCGACATCTGGGACGCGATTCCCGGCGACAACAACGGCATCGAGTACTTCCTGCCCGTGATGATGAGCGAGGGCGTCAACAAGAACCGCGTCAGCATGGAGCGCCTCGTCGAGGTCTGTTCGACGAACAACGCCAAGCGCTGGGGCCTGTACCCGCGCAAAGGCGCGCTCGCAGAGGGCTCCGACGCCGACATGGTCATCGTCGACCTCGAGAAGAGCACCGTCGTCGATGACGACTTCTACCACACGATGGAACCGGGCTACTCCACGTTCCACGGCGACGAGCTGACCGGGCTCCCGACGCACACGATCGTCGGCGGCGAGGTCGTCGTCGAGGACGACGAACTGCTCGCCGAACCCGGCGACCGGAACTACCTGCCCCGCGGCACCGAAGGGGTCTCGCTCGAGTGAGCCATGAGTGACGTCGTGGGCGTGTTACTCGCTGCCGGCACCGGGTCGCGGTTCGAGGACGGCAACAAGCTGCTGGCTCGACTCGAGGACGAACCGATCGTCAGCCACGCAGCGCGCACGCTCGCGACGTCACCGCTCGAGCACACGATCGCCATCGTCGGCCACGACGCCGATCGCGTCCGTCCCGCCGTGGCGGCGTTCGTCGACGACACGATCGAAAACGACGACTACGACCGCGGACAGAGCAGATCGGTTCGTCTCGGCGCTCGCGCCGCGCGCGACGCCGATGCGGACGCCGTCCTCTTTCTTCCCGGCGACATGCCCTGCGTCGATCCGGCGACCGTTCGAGCGGTCGTCGACGGCTACCGCGACGGCAGCGAGGGGATCGTCGCGCCGACCGACGGCGATCGGCGCGGAAATCCGGTGCTTTTCGATGCGCGCCACTTCGACTCCCTGACGGACGTTTCGGGCGACATCGGCGGGCGAGCGCTGTTCGAGTCGGCTGAGGTCAGTCTCGTTCCCGTGGATGATTCAGGAATTGCGATCGACGTCGATACGGTGGCTGATCTCCGACGCCTGCGTCACTCCGGCTGCGACTGAACCCGGTCGTGGATCGGCCCCTCTCGATCGCGAAGTCGTCCGCCGTCGCGACCATTACTCGCTGCAACGACTTCTCCGACGATGCTCAGCGCGATTTCGACGGTCTCTCCGCCCCCGAGATCGAGACCGACCGGCGTGGCGATGCGGTCCCGATCGGCCGCCGATAGCGTCACTCCGTCGTCCTCGAGGCCCTCGCGGATCCGCTGAAATCGCTCGCGCGGTCCCATCAGTCCGATGAACGGCGCAGCGGTCTCAAGCAGCCCCTCGAGAGCGAGGCGGTCGTCGAGAAGGTTATGAGACATGAGCACGACCGATGTCCGGTCGTCGACTAACTCCTCGAGGTCGGTCGGATGCGTCGCGACAACGCGATCCGCGTTCGGAAACCGGTCCGGGTCGGCTTGGCCGCCTCGCGCGGTCGCGACGGTCACGTGGAAGCCAACCGAACGCGCGAGCCGCGAGACCGGGCGGGTATCGGGCTGGCCGCCGAAGATCAGTAGCCGGTCGATCGGGTCGATTCCATCGACGAAGACGTTGACGGATCCGTCCCCTGTCGTAACGGTCACCGTCTCGGATCGACCGGCGGCCGCCAGTTCCCCGGCTCGTTCGGAGACGCCCTCGAGAACTGACGACGGGAGTGACGGCCCGCCGGTTTCAATCGGCGTCCCGTCCACCGCGATACCCGCGCGGGTCCCCACCGGAACCGGCGCCGTGTCGTCGGTCACCGTAGCGAGCGCGATCGGTTCCCCGCGGTGATACGCCTCGACTGGCGCTTGCCACGACCGAGTCACGGGCTCGACCAGTATGTCGACGATTCCCTCGCATCCGAGACCGAGCCCCCATCCGTCATCGTCGGACGTCAGGTCGAACGTCGCAATCTCCGGCTCGTCCGCCCGACGGACCTCGCTGGCGACATCTGCGAGGGGGCCCTCGAGACAGCCGGCCGTGATACCGCCAAACGCCGAGTCGTCGGGCCCGAACAGCATCTTCGCACCCGGTCTGCGGTACGCGGAGCCGTCGACGGCGATAACGGTCGCGACTACCCACGATCGGTCTGATTGAACGGCGTCCTCGAGCAACTCGAAGAGGTCGAGCGTCGTTATTCCCCACGGGTCTCCGTCCCCTGTCGTACTCATACTCGAACACACTGGCTCGAATAGTATATGTGTTATTCCACACCATGGCCGTTCCACGATACAGGACGGAACTCGAGCAGGGGGTTCGTGAGTACGCGCTTCCCACGAGTCGTTTCTGAAGTTACGGTGATAAACTCCACAGAATATTTGGAATTGGAACGTGTGTGATATGAGCGAGATAGTAAACAATTGTCCGGGAAAACGAGTTGCGTTCTACGATACCGAACAACTATGTGGGTGGGTTCCAATACCTACTCCATGGCAGAGGAAGGCACGACCGGCATACAAGCGATCGACCGGACGTTCGGAATCGTCGAAGCGATGATAGAACTCGAGGGAGCGGGAGTGACGGAGCTGGCAAATCACGTCGATCTTCCGAAAAGCACCGTTCACCATCACCTGTTGACGTTAGAGCGGGCGGGGTACGTCGTCCGAGAGAACGGTGAGTATCGAACGGGATTGAAATTCCTCCGGGCCGGCGAACGCACGAGAGGACAGCACGCGCTGTACCAGGTCGCTCACACCGAAGTCGAGAAACTCGCCGAGAAGACCGACGAAATTTCGGGGTTGATGGTCGAAGAACACGGGGAGGGCGTTTTCATCTACCGGGATAGTGGATCAGAGGCTGCCCATATCGACACCGGCATCGGTGATCGCGTCCCCCTCCACTGTACGGCGCTCGGAAAAGTCATTCTGGCACACCTCTCTGCCGACCGTCGCGATGGTATCATCGACCGACACGGCCTGGCCCGTATCACCGAGAATACGATCACTGATGAGGATGTCCTCCGCGAGGAACTCGAGGAAATCCGCGAACGGAAGATCGCGTTCGATGACGAAGAGCGGTTGAACGGGCTCCGAAGTGTCGCCGCGCCCGTTTTCGACGCTACCGGTCAGGTCATCGGGTCGATCAGCGTTGCCGGCCCCACGCATCGCATGCAGGGAGCGTATTTCTACGAGGAACTCCCGGAGACAGTTTTGGGAATCGCGAACGTAATAGAGCTCAATATCCAACATCAGTGACGTCCGTTTCACGATATAGAACAGGGGCTGTCGGCCGTCCGTTCGATATCGGTTTCCCTTCTGCTATTTTCGCCCGTCTTTCTCCGCCGTTCAGAACTTAAATTGTATAATGAGATCGGTAACATGGTATTTACAATTATACGATTGTAAAGCAAAACCGCCGGGAGTGAGCGGATCTCTCGTCGCTGGAGTCGATGCGAAGGGGGCCAGAGTAACCGAAGCGCGAGACGGGCGAAAATAATTCGTTTGCTGCGACTGATCCGGGGGATGATAAGCCCGTTCTACGGTATGCAATGACAACAAAACCATCGTCACCGCTTGAACCCATTCTACTTGACAATCATACACATGTAATGTACAGCGGTCAGCAGCAGCCGTTCGGAGATGACTGCAACCGGAAGTGGCACGGATGGTCGAGACGTACTCTGGAAATGTGATGATGTACGTGTGAATCCCCCCGCTGGCGTCCACCTCGGCGTTCTTACCGAATCCGGGATGATTACTGAGATGCCGGGCATCCCAAGCTCGATCATATCGGAGTCGATGGTCGCACATGTGGGACTTGTCGGCCGTATCAGGATGCCAGCGGGCCTCGTGTTCAGCTACGATATTTGGTATAGCAATATATAGTTTATAATAGGTGGATCTGGGGCGCTCCACGCCTCTACCCACAGATACCGGGAGAATTCAGCGTGGACAGAACACACTTGATTAGTTGAATAATCAAGCGTGGTTTTATGTGGGTCGACTTCCTCTCCGAACCACGAACGATGGAATCCAGCAGGAAATCGGCTCTCGAGGGTGAGCGAGTTTGAATCGTGGATCGACAGCAGTTGCAGAGCCACTCGAGGCATTCCTTCGATCGAAGTCGAAGGGTGAGAAGGGGAGTGGGAACTACCAGCGGAATCTCGAGCGCTGCGTCGATGACTTTCTCAGTTGGCTCGAGGCAGATTCCTACTCGGGCGGGACGTTCGACGAACTCGACGAGCGAACCTTCCGACGATACACGCGCGAGCTCACGAGTCGGGACCTCGCTCCGGGGACGGTTCAAACGTATTACGCGCACGTCAGCGCCTATATCGGCTGGTGTGTTCGCGAGGGGCTCCTCAAGGCGAACTACGCCCAGCGGAACGTCGCGAAGGAACCGCTCCCCGAAAACGATGGCCGACGGTCTGGGGATCAACAGGCCTGGACCGACGAACACCGGTCACTGATTACACGGTACGTCGACAAACGCGCACACGATGCCGCTGACGAGAAGGGGCTCGACGCTATTCAGGAGTTTCGGGACCGAGCGCTCGTCTACGTCCTCTGCTACTCCGGCGTTCGTGGCGGGGAGATAGTTGCGGATCCGAAGGACGAGCGGCGCAACGGCCTCAAATGGGGTGACGTCTCTCTCGAGGATCGAACAATGACCGTTCTCGCGAAAAAACAGAACTGGTCCGATCGATCGCTGACGAAACAAGTTATAAATCCTATGTCGCGATACAAAGACTTGCTCGATCCCGCCGGGGACGACTGGCCGGTATTTCCAACGTTTCATCTTCCGACGCTCTACGAGACGCTTCAAACGGGGCTTCGTGAAGAACACGATTGGTCTCCGGATGATATTGAGGAGTTCGTCGACGAGCTTACGGGACAACCGGCCGTTTTCGAAGCGCTCCGTGAACATGAATTGGCGCCGTCCTCGATTAACACCGACGGCGCTCGCCGTGTTATGCGACGGTTGTGCGAGGAAGCCGAGATTGATCTCGACGATACCCACGGGTATCTCGCACTGCACGGTGGCCGTCGTGGTGCTGGTGAAGTGATGGTCCGACAGCGTGGGTTCACTTCTGCTGCTCGCCTTCTCGATAATAGCGAGGAAGTAGTTCGGAAGTCCTACTCACATATCGAGGCAAAAGAAATGGCCAAAGACGCCGGCGATGCGTTCGCAGAGCACGATACTTGACATCCGCTCTGCGCAAACGCG
This sequence comes from Natrinema sp. CBA1119, assembly GCF_002572525.1. Lineage (NCBI taxonomy): Archaea > Methanobacteriati > Methanobacteriota > Halobacteria > Halobacteriales > Natrialbaceae > Natrinema > Natrinema thermophila. Next base: position 253,622 of record NZ_PDBS01000008.1, read on the forward strand.
CGAAGATTCCTCACGTTGGGAGTTCGGCTCCCGTCCTACGGAGGCAACCTGCGGGTTTGTGCGCGAAGTGAACTGCGTTCGAACGGACTGACGGACAGTACACTCCATTACAGTCACTGAGCACAGCAAATCTAAAACCCAAACACCGTATCACGGCCGAAACGCCGTTCGGTGGCGAGCGTTTCGACTCCAAGTGGGCGAAACGGCTATTCGCGGAACTGGTTGACGGCCTCGAGGGTTATCAGGAAGACGCGGTTATCGCGGTCGAACAACTGGCGAGTAAGAACGTCGACGTCGACATGGCGTGGGTGCCGGGCACCAGCCTCACTGACTCGTTCAGAGACCAGACCGTGGTGAACGGTGACTACTGGTACGGCTCGTCGCCGTGGACGACCACCGTCGACTCCGCGGACGACGTTTTTGGATCGACGAGCGAGTTTCTCTCGGCAACCGAGAACGATATGAGTATGAAGACTACCATAGCGCGGCCGCTAGCGCCGTCGTCCTGACCGTTTAGCGTGCGTTCGTGGTCGTCGACGAGCTGACGCCGGGAACCGTGCGCGACGATCGTGCGGGCCACACGCGATAGCTCCTCGAGGTCGAGCCAGACGAACGTCCTCGGGAGACAGATCGTCTTCGGGCCACGATGACGTGAGATGTTCCCCACCGCCGAACCGTTACGACTATTTCACTGGGTATTTCGGGAATACATCCATTATATGATGGGAATTTAAGTCTTCTATTACAACCGTATGGGTGTCACGAAATTTGCGTCGGAAATAGCTTGTTACCTGCTGTGGCAAGCTGGTAGAAGATGATTATATAGTAGATATACGGAACACAGGACGTGGTTCGGAGTAGTCGAGAGATTTTCGAGTCGATCATACACCGTCGTGCATCGCATCAGTATCGATTGGTCAAGGTCTCACCCGTCGAAGTACGACCGAAGTTCTTCCAGTGGACGAGTATTGAGGACGGCATCGACTTCGCACCAGCCGCGGCGGGCCTGGGAGATACCGAGGTTCATGGTATCCAGTTCTCCCGTCGTATGGGCGTCGGTCGAGACAACGTCTCGGACCGTCTCCCGGTACTCTTTGACCGATTCGCACTCGAGATCGAGCGGTTCGCGTCCCGTGTGCAAGCGGTTCGTCGGATGTGCGAACATGTCGATCGGGGACTCCCAGAACGCGTCGATCACGCGGTCGGTCGGATTCCGTAACCGACGTGGAGTCCGGCGACTACCAGATCGCAGTCTGCACACCGTTCTCGGAAATCTCGAGTCCGTCCGCCGTGATTTCGGCTTCGATGCCCTGGAGGACCGTGACGTCCACGTCGTCGTCGGCGTTGCCCTCATCGATATCCGTTCGTTGTCGATCGAAGCGCTCCCGATCGAGTGTCTCCGGAATCGGTCCATTCGGCCGATTTTGTTACGAACGGTGATCGAACGACAGTGCAACCTCGGTTCCGGATACCGCCGACGATTCGATAGTATCGTCCATGGCTGGATGGACCACCGACCCTGATAACATGCTGTCTGACAGGTACCCGACGGGTTCGTTCGAACCGGACGGCGGTCTCAACGAGGATGGGACGGCCACGCTAACCGTCCAGCACTCAGTTTCGGTTCGGTATCGGAACGCCCCTCGAGCGTCGCAGCCGATAGGAATACTGTGCCGTTGATTTCTCCGGTAGCCGCTCACCGATGACCTCGTACAGGGTCCGCGCCTGGTCTTCCGTCAGATCGGCGATGGTGGTCCGTCTGTACTCTGGTGACTTCGACTCAAGGTGGGGTCGAAAGTAGCCGTCAATCTCGTACGTTCGCTGCCCGTCGCGTTCGCGCACCTGTCACGTGATCTCGCCGTATTGCATACGTAGCGGTTCGCTCTCGAGCGGGAAAATGATTTCAGCGATCAGTGTCGGTCCGCTTCGTCCGGCGCTTCGAGCCACGCGTCGGTGATCCGCAATCGGCCCCAAGAGCCGTGCCACTCGCGGTGGGACTCGAAGGCGATGGGACGGGACATGTGTGGCCCATCGGTGACGTCCGTCTCGAACTCTCCGCCCTCTCCGAGGAGGTGGACGCCCTGATCGCGACGAAGGGCTTCCAACTCGGCGAGCGCGTCGCGATCCAGTCGCCGGCCGAGCCAGGACTCGTCGAACCCAGGGGCCGTCACTTCGACGACGACGATCTCGAGCCCTGACTCGATCATCGTCTCCGCGAGCTCACGCGGGTTCACACCCCACAGCGGTGCACAGAAGTCACAGCCCACACGGTTACAGATCGATCGAACGTGATCCGTCCGGTGCTCGCTCTCGACGGTACCCACGATAATCCCGGTGACGCCGCCGTTGAGCTCGGCGTCCAGCGCGTGGATGGTGTTTTCGAAGGAGTCGATCTCAGTTCCCTCCGCTACTTCCGTGTCAGGCGCGAAGTCCGCGTCGATGTCGGGAGGCTCGACGTCGACGGCAGGGAGTCCGGCGTTGACGAGCGGGATTCCGATACTCTGTGCGGCAAGTCTGACCACGGGCGCCGCGGGCGCGTGGTATGCCGAGGCGGCCGTCGGCGAGTGGACAAAGACCAGTCTGCGGACGTCACGGCCGTTCTCGAGGGCCTGGTAGAGTGCCAACGAGGACTCCTTGCCGCCCGAAAAAAGTACGATCCACCCATCATCCGGTTTAGACATACGCTGTAGCTCCTTCCGCAAGCGAGCACTGATAGGGGTTCTCGTCGGAGTTCATAGATATCCTGTTCGGGGATCGAAACACAGTGTCACCCTCTGTACCGCGAACCATCCGGTTGGCTACGATAATCCCTCTAATAAAGATTGGCGTGAGCAGCGGTTCGCAGCCGTCGACCTGACTGCCTCTCGAGACCGAAAACTCGAGGACGAGGGGTTGTGAGACTGATGACGGCCGACAAACAAACCCTCGGCGAGACCGTTACGTCGATTCGTCCCTGCTTTCGTCGTCGTCCGTGTCGTCGCGGACTGTCGCCACCTCCTGCTCGTCGTCCCCGTCCGTGTGACGCGGTTCGTCGGTCGGTTCCATATCTTCGTCCGGTTCGACGGCCGCATCGGTCGGTTCCATATCTTCGTCCGGTTCGACAGAGAACTCGTTCGGCGTGACGGGGTCTCCGTCACCGGTCAGGGCGGTCGGATCAGCCTCGAGGCCGTGATATCGCTTTTCCTCGACTGCCTCGTCTTCCATCGGCAGGTCGCCCTCGAGTCGGACGGCGTCGTCGGTGATTTCGCGGACGGAGTCCGCGTCCAGTTGGCGCGTCCGGTCGACGACGCCCGCCGCACCGTCTGAGGAGTCGCCCGAATTGACGGCGTCTGCGTTGGACCGGACATGGACGACGTCACCGTCTACCGATGCGACGACGCCGACCTTCTCTCCGTCGTCGTTCTCGACCGGCTTACCGACATCGTCGTCCGTGAAGAGGACACACATGTTATTGACTAGCAGTAGGCAGCATAAGCCAGTGGTACCTGCAATCGTCGGGGCGACGTGCGCTCTCAGCGATCGATATCCGGTTCGATGTCGGCCTCGGCCGGCCGTCGGCTCGAGAAGGTCGTTCAGCCAGTCTGCCACCACGCGACTCGGTACAGGTGACACTGACTATAGTAGCCACTGAAAGTCATTGCACGCCTGCTCGATTGATAGCTGTCCGATCAGTGTGTGAATCGTTTCAGTGGCTACTATACGAATCCGATCGTCGACCTCGTCTCGTTCGGACCGCTGGTGTCCCGCCTGACGTTCGGTTGACGCCGTCTCTCCGGCGCGAACCCGTCGGTGACGGGGCCTCCAGAACCCGATCGGAAACTATCACTGAGTAAGACAGCCGACCACGTTTAACTCCGTCGTCGATGGACGGAGACGTATGCAACTCCTCGTGGCCGTCGACGGATCCGAAGAGTCCGAGAACGCCCTCGCCTACGCCGCCGACATTGCGGACGCGACGGACGGATCGATCACGGTGGTCCACGCGGTCGACCCCACCGCTTACGACGAGGGTGGGAGCGAACCGATCACGTCGCTTTCGGATGCGGACGCGCGCTTGATCCTCGAGAGCGTCGCGGACGCCGAACAGCGGGGCCTGGATCTCACTGACGAGGCGGCCGCCTTCGCCGACGAACTCGGTCACGACGTCGCGGTCGAACTCCTCTACGGCAATCCGGTCGCGAAGATCGCTGACTACGCCGAGTCCGAGGGATTCGACACGATCTTCGTCGGCCACCGGGGGCGATCGGAGCGTGCGGGGCTGATGCTCGGCAGCGTCGCGAAGTCGATCGTCGAACGGGCGACCGTTCCAGTGACCGTGGTTCGCTGACCGCGCCCCGCTGGTCTTCGTCACGGACGGTTTCAGGGTCGATTACTCCTCGAGCAGCCAGCCGAAGCGTTTCTCCCAGAACTCCTCACTCGGGGGCTTCTTGCTCTGTCCATAGGTCTTCTTGTCGCGTATCTGTCGTTCCAGGACCTCCTTGGCCTCGTTTATCGCGTGGCTCGCGCCGTAGCCCTCGCCGGAGGCGATATACAGCCCGCGATCGGTGTGCAGTCGAATCCGCGCGAGCAGGAGCGGCCGCCCGCGGCGCGTCTCGTCGTGTTCGTGGAGGTGGACCCTCGCGTCGAGGACGTTCATCCCGTGGTCCCTGTCGTCGAACTTCTCGACTATTGCCACGATTTCGTCGTAGGCCACGTCGTCAATCAGATCGGTGCCATAGACCTGAACGCCGCGTGTCCCGCCGGCCTCCCACGTGAGCGAGTCGAGGACATCGGTCTTCGTGATGATGCCGTGTGGCGCGCCGTTCTCGGTGACGACCAGCGACGACGCGTCGATCTCGAACATTTCGTCGACAGCGACGTCGAGCGTCTCGTCCGGCTGAATCGTGCGCACCGGCGAGACCATGATGTCCCGGACCGGGAGGTCCAGCATCCGCTCGGACTCCCCCTCTCGAGCGCCGAAGCCGCCGCGTCCCGCGCGGGCGGTGCTGGCGGATATTTCACCCCCGAACGGATCCGTCCCGCCCGCATCGCCGCCCTGGCTCTGCACCTCGGCTCGAACCGTGATACCGGTCACGTCGTAGAGGCTGAGGATACCGACTGCTTCGTTCCCCTCGACGACCGGAAGATGCGTGATGTGATTCTCACGAAAGACATTGAGTGCGTCTCCGAGGGTGGTCGCCGGGCCGATCGAGACGAGATCGGCGGAGTGGGCCTCGGTGACGGTCGCCGCGTCGAGGAACGGCTCGACCTTCCGGAGGATATCGTCGACGGTGACGACGCTGACAAGCTCTTGGCCCTCGAACACTGGGAGTAACTGCGAATCGCTGTCGATCATGAGCTGTGCCACCTTGCGGACGTCCTCGTCCGGCGCGAGCCGCGGCACGTGCCAGACGAGCGATCCGAGCTTTTCGTCGGGTTGGCGGTGCGAGGTCGCGAGTTGTCTCCTGGTGACGACCCCCTCGAACTCGTCGTCACGGATCACAACGCCCTTGACCGCGGAATCCGCGAACGTCCCGACGAGCTTCGAAACGGTTGCTTCTGGCGTGAATTCGACGTACTCCTCTGAAACGATATCTGCAATATCCATGGTTGGTGACTTTTTTTGATCGATCGTGTTGCTATCCCGCCGGAACGACGCTGCCAGCAGTGGCAGTTGGTCACCGAACTCCAAGTATCGACGTGGTGATTCCCGGATTCGAGGAATCCATCGCCGTTCTCGTCCGCTTCCGATTACCGATCGAGATACGCCATCGCCTCCTCGTCGGACACCTGCCCGAAGTTCGCGTAAAACTGCCCGACGCCCCTGAAGTCCCGCGGCGTCTCGAGGCAGACGACCTCGTCGGTCTCCTCCTCGAGTTCGTCGATGGTGTCCGGCGGACCGACCGGTACTGCGAGGACGATACGATCGGCGTCACTTCCCTGCAGCTTCTTGAGACAGGCCCTGACGGTCGATCCCGTCGCCACGCCGTCGTCCACGACGACCACGGTCTCGTCCGTCAGGACTGGTTCGGCCCGATCGCCTCGGTAGCGTTCGGCTTTTTGCCGTGCGTTTGCCGCTTCCTCCTCGCGCTGTTGCTCGAAGTATTCCTCGTCACCGCCCGTTCCGCGGAACGCCGGCTCGTTCTGCCAGACACTTCCGTCGCTCGCGACGGCACCGATAGCGAACTCTGGATTTCCCGGGGCGCCAATCTTCTTCGCGACGACGATGTCGAGCGGGACGTCGAGCGCGTCGGCGACTGCCCGTCCGAGCGGAAGGCCGCCCCGAGGAATGGCGAGCGCGATATCCGCATCGATCTCTCGCTCCCGGAGCGACTCCGCGAGTTGCTCTCCCGCCTCCGTCCGGTCTCTGAATTGCCGATCTGTCTCCATGAGTCCCGGCTTGATGAACAGCACGTGTCTACATAATACACGGGTAGTATCACAGAAGCGAACGGTCACCCACCCGAACGGGGGACACCCCCGTGTATAATTGTCATCGGCGGTGTTGGACCAGATATGGCACAGCACTCAGAGACTCTCGTATCCATTCCGGTCGACGACGTGGAACTGGAGGGGATGCTCGAAATCCCGGCTAACGCACCCGGAGTCGTCGTCTTCGCTCACGGGAGTGGATCGAGTCGGAAGAGCCCCCGTAACAACTTCGTCGCGGAGGTCATCCGCGATCAGGGTCTCGGGACCCTGTTGTTCGACCTGCTCACCGAAGCGGAAGACCAGTACCGTGAGAACAGGTTCGATATCCAGTTGTTGACGGACCGTCTCGTCGCGGTTACCGAGTGGCTGTGGGATCGCGAGGACGTCCCCGACGTGAATATCGGATATTTCGGCTCCAGTACGGGTGCCGCGTCCGCACTCCGGGGCACAGCGCGTCTGCGGGGCGATGTCGACGCCGTCGTCTCGCGTGGCGGTCGCGTCGACATGGCGTCCGAGGTGCTTGACGAGGTTCAGGCACCGTCCTTGTTCATCGTCGGCAGGAACGACACGCAAGTGCTCGAACTCAATCGCGACGCGCTCGACCAGCTCACCTGCGAGAAGGACCTTCACGTCGTCGAGGGAGCGGGACACCTCTTCGAAGGCGAGGGGGAACTCGAGGAAGTCGCCGACGTGGCAGCCGACTGGTTCGCCGAGACGCTGAAATAGAGACGTGCGACGCCGTCCCGTACGTGCAAACCGGTTCCGAACCCGACACCCGAACTGCTCGATCAGCGTCCGGTATCGTCCGCGTCGCCGACGTAGGGGACGATCTCGAGGAGGACGACGTCGCCCGATTCGAGGCCTCGATCGCCGCGAGCGCACGACACAGCCCGCGACCGATCAGAGGCCCCAGAAGAAGACGATACCCCCCGTCGTCACGACGACGAGCAAGAGCTGGAGCGGTCCACCTACGCGGATGAAGTCGCTGAACTGGTACTTTCCCGGTCCGTAGACGAAGAGGTTGGTCTGGTAGCCGACCGGCGTCATAAACGCGGTGCTGGCGGCGAACGTCACCGCGAGGACGAACGCGAAGGCGTTGGCACCCAACCGCCCGGCGACGTCGACCGCTACCGGGACGAGCAACACGACGCTCGCCTGGTTGCTGACGACGTTGGTCATCAGTGCTGTCAGCAGGTAGAACAGGCCGAGAACGCCGACCGCCGGCAGGATGTCTGCACTCGAGACGACGAGCGCGCCGAGAATGTCCGCGCCGCCCGTTTCAGCCATCGCGTTTCCAAGTGGGATGACGCCGGCGAGCAGGAAAATGATGTCCCACTGGACGGCCTCGTACGCCTCGGCGGGTTTGATGACGCCCGCGGCGAGCATCGTGACGACGCCGGCCAGGGCGGAGACCATGATCGGCAGCAGGTCGAGCGCGGCCAGGCCCACGACAGCGAGGACGACGCCGATGGCGACTGGCAGCTTCGAACTCCGGAACTGCTGGAGATCGAGATCGCCGGCGACGATGACGTTCGGATCGTCGGCGAGGCGGTCGACCGTCTCCGCCTCGGACTCGATCAGGAGCGCGTCACCGGGTCGAAAGGTGAACTCGGAGAGCCGTTCGTGGGTGATCCTGCCGCCGCGTCGAACGGCGAGCACGCGAGCGTGATAGGTGTCGGAAAAGCGGGCCGACTCGATCGTCTCGCCGATCAGGTTCGACCCCGCCGTGAGGACAATCTCGACGAGCGTCTGTTCTGGCGCGAGTGAGTCGAGGTCGGCTTCGGTCGTCGCGCCGGGAACGAGATCGATCCCTTCGATGTTGATCAGCGTCTGCAGCGCGCCGTTGGTGAGCCGAACGGTGTAGACGTCGTCACTCTGGATCTCAGTCGACAGCGGCGGATTGGAGACGTACCGGCCGTCTCGAATGAGTTGGGTGACGTCGGCCTCGTGATCGACCTCCTCGAGGGCTTCTCGGATGGTTAGTCCGACCACAGGCGAGTCCTGGCGAACGACGAGTTCCGTGAGATACTCCTCCCGCGCCGTCGTCGCTCGCTCGCTTCGCGGCGTGACGTGCGACGGCGCGAGCCAGTAGCCGACCGTGAGCAAGTACGCCGCCCCGACCAAGAAGACGACGATGCCGAGTTTGGTAAACTCGAACATCGAGAAGGGCCGACCGAGGTACTCCGCCGAGAGGCTGCTCGCGACCAGATTCGTGGACGTTCCGATGAGGGTGAGCATACCACCGAACATCGATGCGTACGACAGCGGCAAGAGGAGCTTCGACGGGGAGGTCCCGTTCTCGTGAGCCAGGTCGTTTACCATTGGCACTAACACAGCGACCGCCGCCGTGTTGTTGATCAGTCCTGATAGCGGACCGACGATCCCGACGGTCGCCGCGAGCTGTTTGCGTTCGTTCGTGCCGGTGTAGGTCGCGACGGTCGTCTCGAGACGTTGAATGAGACCGGTTCGTCGGACGCCCTCGCTCAGGATCATCATCGAGAGAATCGTGATCGTCGCGGGGTTCGAGAATCCGGCGACGCCGTCGCTCGGGGAGACGCCGGTCCACGGACCGAGTATCATCAGGCAAACCATGATCCCGATGGCAGTGACGTCGATGGGCACCGGCTCGGTAACGAACAGCACGAGCGCGGCAGCGATGATCAGAAAGACGAGCAACGCGCCGGTCGTTAGCATGGCCATCGCGTGTCCGCAGTCGTTCCACAGCGACCCCGAAATAGCTTCTCGCCCGTCGCCGTCACCGTCACGGAACCGTGACGGTTCTCGTCCCGTCGACGTTACACCGCCGTGCGGAAACGTCCGGTCGCCGGTCTCAGCAGGCGAGCGACGGATCGATACCGATGGACTCGGTTGCGGACGCGACCTACCGTGCGAGATCGAGCATCTGCGTCGAGAAGCCGTACTCGTTGTCGTACCAGGCGAGAACCGTGATGACGTCGAAATCGAAGTCCCCGTCGGCGTATCCGTGACGAAAGTCGATCGTCCGCTGACGACACGAACGTGACTCGTCGCGATCGGAACATACGGACGTCGTGGTGTCGATCGGCTGCGTCCGGGTAGCGTCTGACGAACGAGCCGTCGGGACGGAGCACCCCCCGGGCTTCGGTTATCGTCCGGGAGATGTCGTCGACGAAGCAGATCGTCGTCACGAGCAGCGCGGTGTCGAACGTGTCTGCCGGAAACGGGAGCGCTTCGGCGACGCCTTTGACGACGTCGATACCGCGATCGCGAGCGTGGGCCAACATCTCGCTGGCGGGGTCGACACCGACCTGCATTCCGAGGGGTGATGCGAACCGGCCGCTACCGACGCCGATCTCGACACCGAATCCCGGCTCCGGGAGCAGCCGCCGAAGCGCTTCGACTTCGGATCGGTAGGCGTCAGGATTCGCCTCGAACCAGTCGTCGTATCGGTCCGCGTGCCGTTCGAACAGTTCCGATTTCGGCATGCCGTTTCTCATCCTCCGTTCGCATCGTCAGCTCGGTAGAAGTCGGCGTGGGGTTCGATCGCGTCGACCGTGGGTGGTCCGGCGTGTCGGACGATAAAGACATCGTATGTCTCTTCGGCGGCGACATGAACGCCGACGCTCGTCAACGGGGTCACGACGCGGCCGACGTTCTCACTGCCGAGGAAGACGACGCTTGGATCGTGCGCTCTGGCCAATCGTTCGACGTGTTCGGCGAGTTGCGCTTCCGGCGGGAACTCCCGAATGCGCTCGTATTCGAACGAGGCGTCCGGCGCGAGGCTCCGAACCCGTTCTCGAAGGGACTCGACGACTGCCTCGACATCGTACGCTTCGCCCTCCTCGATCCACCCCTTCTGGCGTGCGTATCCCTTTCGTTCCGGGACGACGGTCACGGCCGCGACGTCTTCCTGGAGGGCGGTACCGTACTCGACGGCCCTGACAAGGGCGGCTTCGGCGAGATTCGATCCATCGAATGGGACGACGAACGTCATACGTCCTCTCTCCATCCCCTGATCAATAACTTCGTGGGCCAGTATTCGTCCGGTGGCGATCCGTTCACGTCTCTCGCTGGAATTGCCGGGCCGATACCCGTTCGCGGACGTTCGGTCGGTCGTCGTAAGCGGGCTCTATCGTTCCGGCAGCAAGCACGAGCCAATAGTGTAAACAATACTATTGGTGGGTAACTTGTCACTGGCAAAATAAGAAATTACCGACGAAATTGTTTACGACAATACAATTGTAAAATCAGTGGCTGATTCCCGCTATACGGTGGGTGATGTTGAACGGGCACCGAGACGATCGAAACGGTCTGGTAAGTCACAGACAATTGCTATTATGGGCCGTGTACATCGGCGGATCCGATCCGCATACCGGATTGACTGACTGACGGAACCGGACGCGCTCGGCGCCAACCGGAGACGAGCGCGATGACCGCGGTCACTGACCCGGATTTCCGGGGGGCTACGCTGCGGGTAACGCGACTCGACGAGAACGCGAGCGCGGTCGTAACGAGAATTCGCCGGTGCAACCCCAATCGATCCGGGTCGCTCGATCACAGCAGTCGCAGCGGGAAATCCCACAGCCGCGGCCGTGGGAGACATCAGGCAGTCAACACCGGCCGATCGGCGTGTCGAACGACCCGTTCGGCGACGCTCCCGATCTTGCTGCTGCGCTGGTGGCTCTGCCCCTGATAGCCGAGCACGATCAGGTCGGCGTCGACCTCGTCGGCTTTTTCGTGGATTGCTTCCCAGGGCAGACCGTGGCAGACGGTACTGGTCCAGTCGATGCCGACGTTGTCCGCCCGATCGGCGAGTTCAGCGAGCATCGCCGCGCCCTTTTCCTCGAGTCGCTCGAGGACAATTTCGGTGCTACTCAGTGCAGGTTCGCCGTACCGGTGCGTCTCGACGCAGTAGAGCGCGTGGACGTCGGCTTCGTACCTATCTGCCAGTTCCATCGCGTGTTCGACAGCGCGGTTTGCCGGGTCACTCCCGTCGGTCGGAACGAGTATCGTGTCGTACATCGGGCACTGGTACCAACGTCGAAACCGGCTAAATAGTTTATACTCGAATAATTTACACGTATAGACAGGCAGTCCTCGAGACGGAATCGATGGTTCTCGTGCTGGTCCGTGACAGTCGTCTGCTACCTACCGAAATTCATCGGATTCGGTCCGCTCGGCACGAGTATCGCGCGGTCGTCCGTCTTGAGACTTGTGGCGGACGTTCTACCCGACGTATGCAGCGAACGCCGCGGCGAACAGGACCGCGTGCCAGACGACAATCGACGCCGCAACTCGCGGATCCGTCGCCGGCAGCGGCGGGTTCCGGAACATCGCATCGTACACCAGCAGCGTCGCGACGAGCGTCCCGGCGAAGAGACCGGTCGTCACCCCAATAGCGGTCGCGATTCCGAGCAGCATTCCCCCAGAATACTTCCCGCGATGCCTGCGATGACCTTGTCGTAGTAGTCGAACATTGGCCCGTTCCTCTATCGGAGAGTACTATCCCAATCAACGGAAGTAGCCCGATCGTTCCCGACGTTTGGGAACTGGGCGACAGAAAATCGGATGGAACAACTACTTCAACGGAACGAAAAGAACGTCCTCCCCTCGATCGATGGGTCAGAACGAGCGGAACGGCGCGTGACTACGCCCTCGAATCGTTCCCAAACGCAACTATTGCGCTGCTACACGTGGTCGCGACGGGACCACCGGAGGGTCATCTCGAGCGCCGCGTCCTGCACTCGGGACGGATGTCCGGGGCGGCAGCGCGGTCTGCCCGCACACCTCGCAAGAGAGAGTCCGGGTCTCCGTCGTCGATGCCCTCGGCGACGTCGACGAACCATTGCTGCATACTCATCCACCTCCCGCTGTAGGACGTTCACGACGCAACTCGCGTCGTTTCTTCCGACGGTGCGCGTGATCTGTGCGGTCATGCGCCTCCCCCTGCGACGGTCCCGGTCTTCATCTCTCTCGCAACGGATCAGACTAGACTGGTCCGGAATCGTGAAAGACAGGTTATTAGACCGATACAAACCGCTTTGTCGGTACTGACTGTAGGAAGTGGTCCAATGCTCGAGGACAAAATCACGATCGTGACCGGCGGAGCAGTCGGTATCGGCAAGGCGATCGCCGAGCGGTTCGTCGACGACGGCGCGACCGTCGTCATCGCGGATGTCGACGAGGAGACCGGGGCGGCGACGGCCGACGAACTCGACTGTCGGTTCGAACGCTGTAACGTGCGCGAGTACGATCAGGTCGAAGCGCTCGTCGAGAAGACAGTCGACGAGTACGGACGACTCGACGTCATCGTGAACAACGCCGGCATCGGGAGCGAGACGTCGGTCGAGGAAATGGAACTCGAGGAGTGGGAGGCGGTGATCGAGACAAACCTCGACGGCGTCATGCACGGCACGAAAGCGGCGATACCGCACCTCGAGGAGTCCGACGGCTGTATCATCAACCTCGGGTCGATCTACGGACTGGTCGGCGGCAAGGGTGCCGCGTCCTACTCGGCGGCGAAAGGGGGCGTCGTAAACTTCACCCAGCAGGTCGCGGTCGACTACGCCGACAGCGGCGTTCGCGTCAACAGCATCTGTCCGGGGTTCGTCGAAACACCGATGACGGAAGACCTGCTCGAGTCCGAACGGTTCTATAACTTGCTCAAGCAGCGAACGCCGATGGATCGCCACGGCCAACCCGAGGAGATCGCGCCCATGGCGTCGTTCCTCGCCTCCGACGAGGCGTCGTACATCACCGGGGCGAACATCCCAATCGACGGCGGGTGGACGGCGTTCTGATGCCGTCGCAGCGAACGTCGTCCGACGATCACCGATCCCCATCGTCAGCGTCAGATACACGCACTGATACGGTGGCGACGGAACACAGTGACGGGACCCCGCAAACGATCCTCGTCCCGATCGACGGGAGCGATGTCGCTTCAGCAGCGCTCGACCTCGCGTTGTCCCTCGCTGACGGAACCGACGCGATCGTCCACGTCCTCGCGGTCGTCGACGTCACGGCGGATCCGATGCGGTTCGACGCCGCACTCGTGTCCGACCTCGAGCGCGCCAAAGAGCGACTCGTCGACGAAGTCGTCGCGACCGCTGCCGACCACGACGCCGACGTGACCGGCGCCGTCCGTCGCGGACGGCCCGCCCGAACGATCGTCGACTACGCCGACGAGCGGGATATCGAACTGATCGTTCTCGGACGGTCCGGGCGGTCGGGGATCTCGGCACCCTTACTCGGGAGTACGGCGGACCGCGTCGTGCGAACGGCGTCGACCCCTGTTCTGATCGTTCCCGAAGCGACTGCCGACGCCAAAGCGTGATCCCTTCCTCCGCGCGAGCGGACTGCTCTTCTCGCGTCACGGCGTACCAGCGGTACCCGTATTCACTGGCAGCTTTACCTTGGTTCCCCGCCAAGGCTGACACGAGATGTCCAGATCGATTCTCGTTCCACACGACGGATCGTCCCACGCACAGGCCGCGCTCGAGTACGCACTCGAGACCGTTCCGGACGCCAGGATCGTTCTGTTCCACGCGATCGATCCGTTCGAGCCGACGCCCGAGGCCGAGGGAGACCGGCACCCACCGCTGACCGACGAATGGCTCGACGAACAGCGCGGCGTAGCGACCGAACTCCTCGCTGAAGCACGCGAGGGCGTCGAAGACGGATCAGCGACGATCGAAATCGAGACGGCAGTCGGCTCGCCGGCGCAGACGATCGTAGCCGCGGTCGGCGACACCGAAACCGACCAGATCGTCATGGGAAGCCGCGGTCGGGGCGGGCCCGCCGAGGTGCGGATGGGCAGCACCGCCGAACACGTGGTCAGGCGCGCTTCCGTTCCAGTGACTGTCGTCCGATAGCGCCTGCGACGAGCCGGTCGGACGCGATCTACAGGCAGAAACGGGCCGATTGCTCCGGGGTCATGCCCCGAGGCGGTTCACCGTTCGGTTTCGTCGCGAACCACCGTGACGGGCACCGGGGAGCGGCGGACGACCAACTCTGCGACGCTCCCGAGCAGCAGCCGGGTCGCGCCGCTTCGACCGTGACTGCCCATGACGATCTGATCGATCTCGTGGTCCTCGGCGTAGTCGACGATCTCGCGTGCGGGGTCGCCGACCGCGCGTTCCGTCTCGAGATCCGCATCGGAGTCGGCCGCCAACTCGCGGGCGTCCTCGAAGATGCGCTTTTCTTCCTCGTTCGCTCGCTCGTACCACTCGTCGGAGCCGTGTCGCGGTTCGTTTCGAACGTCTATCTCGGTCGCGGAACTGTACCCCGGGTCCGTCGGATCGAGGACGTGAAACGCGACGATCGACGCGTTGTCGTACTCCTCGAGGGCGAACTCGAGCGCTTGCCTGGATAACGGCGATCCGTCGACGGGAACGAGCAGGTGACGAGACATCGACCGCTCGTACTTTCCCGAGCGTGAAAATACTATCCGGTCAGTGGCGAGAACGGTGATGGTACACTCGACTACCTTTATCTGGGTGGGCGGGGTACGTTCAAGCACAGCAGTCACAGGCAGTCTGACGGTTGCGAGCTCGCCGTTTCCGATACCGCTTCGACAGCGGTGGTCGATTCGAGGCGATCGCGGCCGCTTCCACTCGTCCGTCTCATCGGCATAGACGCCGAGCGCTCGCGGAAGATCACGGGGTACTACCGTAATGAACTACAAGAAATTCATCGGACAGGTTCAGCACAGACTCGAGTACGGCCAGTTCGGTCACGCGGTCCGCACGACCCGGGCCGTCCTGACGACGCTCGGCGAACGGATACAGGAGGGGGAAGCGACGGATCTCGCCAGTCCCCTCCCGATGGAGATCGATCGCTATCTGACCGAAGCCGAACACGGTCAGCGCTTCGACTATCAGGAGTTTCTCGACCGGGTCGCCGAACGCGACGGCGTCGATAGCTCGGACGCCAACTACCACGCCCAGCAGGTCATGACCGTCGTCGCCGACGACGTCCCGGCGGGGAACCTCGAGAAAATTCGCGATCAGTTGCCCGACGACTTCGACCCGCTGTTCGAACTGCTCGAGGCGCCGACGGAGTGAGTGGCGAATCCGCTTCGGGACCGGTGCGCTCCTCTCAGCCGACTGAATGTCACCGATTGATGAAGCCCTTACGGGGTAGAGAATTGGAAACGGCGCTCATTCAGAGTGGCTAGGGGAGCAAAGATCTGTTCTGGTGGATTTTTGATGGTATTGAACCGCGGGAACGCGAACGGTGAGCGGAGCGAGCCGTGAGCGAGCACCGCGGACAATGCGATCAGTATGTAAATCGTTTCAGTGCCAACTAGACTATAGTGCTCTGAAGTTCATTTCATTTGATGACGGAACCTCTCACCAGCGTCAAACATTGAGGCTGCGTTTTTCGCGCTCAAGAAGCGGTACGGCGACACGCTTCGGGCGCGAACGTGATCCAGGCAGTTTCGTGAACTCGTTGTGAAAGCGACTGTGAGAAATATCGAACGGACCTCGTCTCTTCAGCCAGTATCCCCAATCGGGAGAGATATCGTCCGGTCACTGACGAACAAGGCAAAGAGGGCGAAGAGCGCGTAAAAGGCGGGTTCGTTCGTCCACACACCTATGGTCCCAAAAATACCAAGGATGCCGAGGCGGTTCACTGGTATTTCCATACGAGGTCGTTGTAACTCAGACAACAAAAGGCCTCTAGAAGTTTCCACAGTGCAACAATATCTTCACCAGTGAGTACACGGTTCACAGTTTACCAGAGCAGTTACCCAGTGGTGCCATTAGTGATCAGAAACAGGTTATTGCACTGAGTCTAACGGCCGTGTGGAAGTGAAAGAGAGCGTATGAACGGACCTGCGACTACCGCACTGCTGACGACTGTCTTCGTGCTCAGCACTTTCGGCAAATCCATCAGTATTGGTCACGTTATTTCCAGTATCGAGTACTTGGTTCGGTCCGCCGCCTCCCAGCCGTGACGATTTTGTAAGTGATATTGATGACCGATGAAACCCCAGCCGTCTGGAATTACGTCGTCAGAGACACGACTCAACGCGGGATGCGTCCGGATTATAGTCAATAACCCCGAGGTCAGCCATCTTTGGGAGGTGAGAGTGGTGGAGAAAGAATGCAACACGCTCAGCGGTCTCTTCGTCGGCAACCTCCACATCGTTTTCTCGTGCAGCAATCATCGCCGCCAGGTCTTTGAGGTCCACAGGGGTGGTTGTGTTCGTCAAGATGTCAAGCGCCATTCTTCTCGGCTCTGCCATGAGCAATTCGTGGTACTCATTTTCCGTCAAGTGTTTTGTTTCCGCGTTTGTACACGTTCTCTCACATTGTATGATCGTGTTTAGTTTGTAGCATTGTGCGAGACTGCGAAGGCTTGGAGCCACGATTCGGCTGTTGACGGTTGTGCGTGACTGAAACAGTTTGAGAACGAAGAGGTGTGTCGCTTTATCTCGCGGAAGACACGTTCCGCAGCGTTCCGGTTTCCATGTTTTTCATATCGAAATCGGAGCCCAGATCGACGGAGTGCAGTCTGGAGATGTCTTGCTCCATCGACGAGAAACACGGCATCATCAAGATCATGTTTCTCAGTGAGTTCGTGCAGAAACCGTTCTGTCAACGCGGTCGTAGTCGTCGAAAACAGCCGTATATGGAGAATCTTGTTTGTTCCCGGATCAACAGCAGTGTACAGCCAATAACGATGTTCGTCGAGTTGAATCACTGTCTCGTCGAGCGCGATGTGATTCGGCTTCTCGTCATCCGCCGGCTGTAGATCGCACTTGTGAACCCAATCATGGACTGCCTTGCGACTGCGCTCGACACCGAACCTTTCTAATTCTCGAACGGTATTCGAAAGCGAACGGCCAGCGAGATGGAGTCGAATACCGAGTTCCATCAGTTGACGCGGTGTCCGCTCTCGCTCCACAAAACTCAAATCGATCCAGTCGCTACACCCGCTGAGGCGGTCGATTTTTGGCATGGACACCATAAAATCGTACCGCCTCACTTTTCACGCTTAACGAAACAGCGCCGGTACGGGAAGCCCCGCCGTTTACGGCGGGGAGGATGTCACCTGAGACTGAGTTTTTTTACCGTTCGAGTGGTGACAACGGATGATGACCGGACTTCGATGGGTGCAGTTGCCCGAGGACGAACGAAACGAGTTCCTCAGCGACGGCGGTACCGGCGTCCTCTCGTTCGCGACGGGTGCGGACGAGTCGCCGACGTCGTTACCAGTGTCGTACGGCTATTACGCGGACAGTGGCGACTTCTACTTTCGGCTCTCGTTTCCGTCGGGAAGTTCCAAGGCGGACCTCGTCGAGAGACCGGTGTCGTTCGTCGTCCACGGCGAAACCGATGCGGGATGGCGAAGCGTCGTCGCGACGGGTACCCTCGAGGAATTAGCGGAACTCCCCGAGGAGTCGGCCGCCGTCCAGCGGATGTGGGCGGTCAGCATCCCGACGGTCGATATGTTCGATCGCCCGCGGGACGAGATCCCGTTTCACGACTTTCGCCTCGTTCCCGAGACGATCAGCGGACGAAAAGAGGCGGTCTAACGTACGGGCCCCGATCGACGGAAGCGTCCCTGACTGACGCTGTCGCGGTGGGTGCCCTGATCTGGCGGTCAACGCTACCGTCGCGTCGACGTCCGTTCTCGAGGCTTGCGGCCGCGAACAGCCCTCGCGAACCCGTCTTGAACGGTCGCGAAGGAAGTCATTTGAGGGCGACCGGGTGCCGTCCGGATCACTGACGTATTTGTGCCCGGTGTTCGAAGATGGGCTATGAACGATCGGTCGATCGGCAACTGGATGACCCACCGACGATGATGGGATACTACCCTCGGTTCCTGACGGTACTCGTTCGCTTCCTGCCATTCGCGATCGCGTTTCTCAGGGATCGTCGGCGGTTCCTGTTGTTCGGGCCGTCCCGCCGCGTTTCGACGGCGGTGCATCGCGACCGAGCCGAACGGCTCACCGAGACGATGCTCGAGCTCGGCCCGGCGTTTATCAAGGTCGGGCAGGTGCTGTCGACGCGCCCGGACATCGTTCCGCCGACGTACGTCGAAGCGTTCGCGTCGCTGCAAGACGAGGTACCCGAGGACGCGGGCGGTGACCCACTGACCGTCGTCGAGGCGGAACTCGGCGACGACCTCGATCTCGAGACGCTCGAGCCGGTCGCCGGCGGGTCGCTCGCGTTCGTCTACACCGCCGAGTACGAGGGCGAACGGATCGCCCTGAAGGTCCGCCGACCGGGGATTGTGTCCCGCATCGAACGGGACCTCCGAGTCATCAGCGGATTCGTGCCGCTGCTCGCAGCGTTCGCCGACGAGCGCCAGCGATATTCGATCGAAAACGTCGCTGACGACTTCGAGAACATCATCCTTCAGGAGCTCGATTTCGGTCGCGAAGCGTCGATCATGGCAGAGATCAAGGACAACTTCGCGGACCAGGATCGCGTCGTCGTCCCGACGGTTCATCCGGAACTGTGCTCCGAGCGAGTCGTCGCGATGGAGTACGTCCGCGGCGAGAAGGTCACCGACGACCGCGCTCTCGAGGACGTCGGCGTCGAACCGACCGACATGGCGACGCTGATCGCCCGTTCGTATTTGAAAATGGGCCTCGTCGACGGCGTGTTCCACGCCGATCCACACCCAGGCAACCTCGCCGTGACCGACGAGGGCCGGCTGGTCATCTACGACTACGGGATGAGCCAGCGACTGAGTCCCCAAGAGCAAGACGATATTACGAGTCTCTATCGCACCCTCGTCCGTCGCGACGTCGATGGGCTCTTGAACACGCTCATCGCGCTCGAGGTCCTCGAGCCGACGGTCGATCGCGTCGCGGCTCGACAGGTCCTCGAACTGCTGATCGAGAACCTCGAGGGGCGGTCCGACATTACCTGGCGCTCGATCATCACCGAGTTGTTCGCTCGGCTCCACGAGTTTCCGTTTCGTATCCCGCCGAATGTGATGTTGCTCGTCCGCGTCGGAACGGTCGGCGAAGGCGTCTGTCGAACGCTCGATCCGGAGTTCGACTTCATCGCCGCCACGCGGTCGTTTCTCGTCGACTACGGGATCATCGAGAGCGAACTCGAGGCGCTGTTCGAAGACGTCCGGGCCGACCTCCGCGAATCGGCACCGGTGCTCGCGCGAGCCCCCGCCCGATTCGATAGCGTCTTCGGCCAACTTGAGCGGGGTGAACTCGTCGTCAGAACCGATCCTGTCGACCCGCCAAGCGGCGGCGATCCGGCAGTCGGCTACGCGATCGTGGCCGGATCCCTGTTCGTCGCGGCCGCCGTGCTGACGTTCCACGAATTGCCCCTCGAAGTCGGGAGTGTGGGTCTCGCGCTCGTCTTTCTCGGACTGTACGTTCGGCGGCGGTGGACCGGCTGAGGCGGCACCGAAATCGGGAGCGTTCGCTCCCGTCGTCGGATCTGGAGCAGAGCGAGAGGCGGGGTCGCGAGAGCGATGAGTCGTGACGCCCTGTTCGTCTCAGGTCGACCCGACCGATTCCACGCCGGTGGGTTTTCTCCCAACGTATATACTCCGATCCGTTGACCGACATGTATGCGTGTACTCGTCCCGATCGACGACTCCGACCCAGCTCGAGAAGCGCTCGAACACGCCATCACGACGTTTCCGGACGCCGAGATCACGGTATTACACGTGATCAATCCGTCACTGGTGATGCGTCACGGCGAGATGGCCGGCGACTACGAACGGCTCATGGGGCTCGAGGAGGAAGAAGCCGAGACGCTGTTCGAGACCGCCCGGGAGATCGCCGACGATCACGGCGCCTCGGTCACGACCGAGATCGTCATCGGTCGCCCGTCTCGCGGCATCGTCGAATTCGCGACCGAAAACGACGTCGATCAGATCGTCATCGGCAGTCACGGTCGATCGGGCGTCTCACGCGTGTTGCTCGGCAGCGTGGCCGAACGGGTGGTCCGTCGCGCACCGGTTCCGGTGACCGTCGTCAGGTGAATCGAGCACTCGTCCTCGTCGTCTTGCCTTGGTGTGGTCCGGCGGATCTCCGTCGCGGTGACGACCGGCCGTAGCCGGCCCGAATCGGGCACAGTGGTCGACGGGAGTCGATCGATCGGAGTCAGGGTTTCGATGACTGATACGGGTTGCTGTACCGATTTACCGGTGGGACCGCAAGGCGGTCGCGGTCACACCGACAATGACTGACAGTAGACCGTATGAACCGCCCGAGTCCCGAAGTTTGACAACTGGGTAGGTGAAATACGACAGCGAATGGCAGAACCGATTATCGACTCGTTTCTCCTTCGCCTCCTCATCGCCTTCGGTATCGGTGCTCTCATCGGGCTGGAACGAGAACAGGCGGAGTCCGGTGGCACGTTCGCGGGAAGCCGCACCTTTCCGCTCTTTGCACTCATCGGTGCGATCGTGCAGGCGTTCTTTCCGGAGCTGTTACCCGTTACGGTGCTCGCTATCGCGCTTCCCTGACCGTCGCCTACGCCGGGAAAATTCTGACCGAAGGGGACGTTGGACTCACGACGTTGACCGCAGCCATCCTCACTGTCCTCCTTGGTGCGTTGACAGCCCACTCCGAGCGCGGGGCGCTCTTTGCGATTGTCGTCGGCGGGATCGTCACCGTCCTCCTCTCCGCGAAGCCGACGATTCACGGACTCGTCGACCGGATCGATGAACACGAACGCCGTGCGTCGCTTAAATTCATTCTCGTCGTTTTCGTGGTCCTTCCCATCTTGCCTGACCGTGAGCTCGACGCCTTGTACGGACTGAACCCGCGATTCGTCTGGCTCATGGTCGGATTCGTCACCGGGCTGAGCTTCGTTTCCTACGTTCTGGGCCGCGTCGTCGGAGCCGAACGCGGGATCGCCCTGACGGGGATTCTGGGCGGGTTCGTCTCCTCGACCGCGACGACGGTCTCGATGGCCGAACGGACGCGGGAAGCTCCCGATCTCTACGAGATCAGCTCGTTCTCGATCATCGTCGCGTCGATCGTCATGTTCCCGCGAGCACTCCTCGAGGTCGCCGTCGTCAACCCGACACTGCTCCCTCGAGTCGTCGTTCCGCTCGGGGCGATGACTGGTATCGGCATGCTCATCGCGGGCGTCGTATACTGGCAATCGACCAGAGAGCCGACGGTCGAAACGGACCTCAAGAACCCGTTTCGACTCCGACCGGCGCTGTTTTTCGGCGCGGTCTTCGCGATCGTCCTTCTGGTCTCGCAGTCCGCCAATTCCTGGTTCGGCGATTCGGGGATCTACGCGACGGCGTTCCTCTCGGGGCTCGCTGACGTCGACGCCATCACCCTCACGCTGAGCGCGCTCGAAGCGGACGGCGAAATATCCCCCTCGGTCGCGACGACCGGTATCGTCATCGGTGCGATCGCGAACACGTTCATGAAGGCCGGGCTCGCGTGGCTACTGGGAACGGTAAAACTCGGTCGACGGGTGACGGTCGCACTCGGGATCGTCTCGGTTCTCGGAATCGCCGTCGTTGTACTCTGATTCAGTGCGTTCTCTTGGCGATGTCGGTACCGAACGACCCACCTCGACGGGACGCGAAACCGATCGTTCGGTCGAGCGACCGCCGTCCGGTCAGTCCTCGAGCGCCGCGCCGTGTGCCGTCTCCGGGGCCGGTGCCGGCGGTTCGTGGGTGCCGAACTCGGGATGGGTCTCCTCCATCCACACGTAGACGACGGCACCGGAGAGGAACATCAAGATTGCGGTCATGTAGAACGCGGCTTCGTCGCTCACGAACTCCATCGAGAGCCCGATCAAGATCGCGCCGACGCCGTAGCCGGAGTCACGCCACATCCGGTAGACGCCCATGCCGGCCGACCGCCACGTCGGATGGGCCGCATCGCTGGGGACAGTCATCAGGTTCGGGTAGAGCAGCGCCATGCCGAGCCCGGAGAGCGCGGCGAGGATCGTCCACGGGAGGTAGCTGTCGACGAACACCATTCCGAGGACGCCCGCTCCGGCGATGAACATCCCGGCGATGACCGGCGGGCGTCGTCCGATCCGATCGGCGAGACCGCCGGTGCCGATCTGGAGGAAGTACATCGCGCTATGGACGCCGACAACGACCCCGACGGCTTCGATCGCGAGCCCCTGACTCGTGAGATACAGCGGCACGGCGATCCAGAACAGCGTGTCGACGAAGTTCTCGATGTGGCCGGCCTGTGCGGCCGCGAACAGCGTCTTGTCGCCGTACGTGGCCCGCTTCAGCACCTCGTTGAACGGGAGGTTCGCGTCGTGGTGGTCCTGGTCGGCCTCCAGCTGTGCGAGCTGGACCGTTTCCTTGATGAGGAAGACCGAGATCAGGAACGCAAGCACCACCACGATAGCGAGGAAGTAGAACGGCTCCGGCCGAAGGCTCGTCTGGCCGGCGATAACGCCCGTGATCCACGCGCCCACGGCGACGCCGGTGTAGCCAAAGGCCTCGTCGATGCCGACGGCGAGTCCACGCTGGTCGGGGCTGGCGAGATCGATCTTGGCATTGATCGCCATGCTCCAGGTCAGCGCCTGGTTGATACCGAGGAGGATATTCCCGACGGTGATCCAGCTCCAGCTCGGGGCGTAGATGAGGATAATCGGGATCGGGAGCGCGGTGATCCAGCCGAGTACGAGCACCGGCTTGCGCCCGTACTCCTCGCCCCACTTGCCGGCGTAGAGGTTAAGCAGCGCCTTGACGAAGCCGAAGGAGACGACGAACGAGCCGATGACGAAGAACGATTCGACACCGAGTACTTCCTCGCCCAGCACGGGGACGACGGTCCGTTCCGAACCGATCGTCAGGCCGGTCGCGAACACCAGCAAGACGTGCAGCGAGAACTGTCCGAGGTGTTCGCGAATTCCCTGTCTCAGTTTCGTTTGTCCACTCATCGGTTACTCAGCAGCACAGCGGTTGGGCCCCAGCTCAAGCTCGGACAGCTCCTCGTCGGGGACGTCCTCCTGACCGACGTTCGTTCGCTTGACGCGCTCGAAGTTCGGCGGATGGTCCGGGATGTCCGAGGCGAGCGTCTCGACGAACTCCTCGCGCTCGCGGTCGAGATCCGCGTTTTGCTCTTTGACGTCACCGAGTGTCTCAGTCACCGGCGGTTCAGGCGACCCCGGATCGTGTGCCGGGAGGACGACCGCGTCGTCGGGCCGGTCCAGCAGGCGCTGGAGGCTCTCGTAGAGCGTCGCAGCGTTCCCTTCAACGTCGGAATCCTCGAGCCCAGCCTCGACGCCGAGTTCGACGCGGCCGACACTCTCGTGGAAGAGCGTATCGCCCGTGAGCAGGGCTTCCCCCTCGAGATCGAACGAGACGCTACCCTCGCTGTGGCCGGGCGTGTGGATCACCTCAACGTCGACCGACCCGATCGCGATCGATTCGCCGTCTTCGATCGGGGTCGCATCAATCGCGATCGCGTCCGTCGGATGGAGGAAGTACGGAACGTCGTGTCGCTCGGCGAGGTCTGCGCCGCCGGAGACGTGGTCGGCGTGGGCGTGCGTGTCGAAGACGCCGACGAGTTCGGCGTCGCGGGCGTCGATGATCGCCTCGTACTCCTCGAGGTAGTGGGAGGGATCGAACACGGCGGCCTCGCCGTCCGAAATCAGCACGTGCGAGAGACAGCCCTTCCCGGGACGAGCAACTTGAACGAGCGTCCCCTCGAGGTCGGTCGGGACGGGGGCGCTCCGGTGAACACGGCTCCACCCGTTCATGCCGTCGGTGAGCGTGCTGGCGTCGTAGCCCATCTCGCGCAGGACCTCCGCTGCGGTCTGTGAAACGATCCCTGCGGTACAGACAGTGACGATCTCGCGGTCGGCCGGGAGATCCTCGAGGGCGTCTTTCGCCGTCTCCGGATCGTCGGTCAGTTCGTCGTAGACGTCGACGTTGACGCTGTCCGGAACGTGCCACTCGTCGTACTCGTCCCGGTGGCGTATATCGAGGACGAGGACGTCCTCACTCTCGTCGTCGCCGTCCCGCAACCGATCACTGAGTTCCGTCGGACTGATTTCTGCCATCGATACTCACTCGTACGGTCAGTACCCGAATAGGAGTGGTGCGGGACATGACCGGCACCGTTAATTCTCTCGAGACCGAACGACGGCATATGAGTCTGTACGAGGCCTCGTTTCGACTGAAACACGAGTGTCCCTACCGGGAGATCTCGGAGCGATTTCCGGATCTGACGATTCGCGAGTGGTACCTGAGTGACTGTCAGGTGCTCGAGATTAGCTCCGCGGAGGCCCCACCGACGAGTTGCTGGCGGAGATCCGGAAGATCGGGACGGTCCTCCACGAGTCAATCGACGACTCGGGGATCCATGTCGTCACCCAGTCTTGTCTCTGCGCGCTCGAGGGGTCGATCCTGGAGCGGTTCGAGGAACACGACTGCCTCTACCAGCCACCGACGATTCACCGGCAGGGGTGGGAGCACTACACGGTGATCGCGTTCGACGAGTCCGATGTTCGGGCCTTGCTTCGAGACCTCGATGCGGATCGGGACATCGAACTGCTCTCCAAGACCGCTATCACGGAGCAAGGGATCCCACACAGCATGCTGGCACCGGTCGATCGGTTGTTCGAGGACCTCACCGACCGGCAGCTGGCGGCGTTACAGCTGGCGCTGGAGCAGGGCTACTACGAACAGCCGCGAGGAACGTCGCTCCGAGAGCTGGCGTCCCGGACATCCGTCGCCCGCTCGACGTACGAAGAACACCTCCGGAAGGCGGAGAACAAGCTCATGGCGAACGCCGGCACGTATCTGCGGTTGGTGACGTCCGGGACCGCGGCGAATCCGCTGGGGGTCGATCGGTCGGGACGGCCCGAACAGCACGCCGATTGATCGCTCGTCGAACGCGACGCGTTCGACGGCTCGCTTCTCCGTCTCCGACGCGATCCCCACACGGCGGGGTCAGCCGCTATCGGCACGCAGGACGAACACCCTACCCCCGTTCTTCATGCTGATTGCGCGCGTTCGTTTCCGCATGGAGCACGTCGAGTACGTCTACACGGTCGGGATGACCGACGAAGCGGTCCGAGAGCACCTCGAGCGCGTCGACACCGGTGTACTCGCGCTCGCCGCCGACGGCGACGCGTACGCGATTCCCGTCGCACACCACTACGACTCGGGTTCACTCTACGTCCGACTATCGACCGACGGCTCGAGCACGAAGCTCTCGTACCTCGAGGAGACGAAAACCGCGTGTTTCACGCTGTACGACATCGGCGAGTCCGGCGACTCCTGGAGCATCGTCGTCACCGGGCCGCTCCGGAAACTAACCGGTCGCGAGCGGACGCAGTTCGACGAGGCGGCGGTCAACGAGTCGTTCCTCGAGCTTCGGATCTTCGACGAGGACGTCGCGGCGGTCGATCTCGAGATCTTTGAACTCGAGGTCGAGTCGATTACCGGGCGGCGGACCGGCGACTAGCGCGGTCGACCGGACGGCACAATACCGGCCCAGTGGCCGACAGCCGGCGTGTTCTCACGGTCTCGCCGTTATTCGCGTCGAGGAGTGCTCGAGGACGGATTCAGCGAATCGAGGCACCCGATTTAGGTCCACTGCCGTTGCAGTGATCCGGTGAGTTCGCATGAGACGAAACCCCTTCGCGAGCGATCCGTCAGTCGGCACCGATTCGTCAATGCTGATCGACCGTCAACTCCCCGAATACGACGTCACGACGATCAGACACGCGGTCGTCGACGCCAATCCCGAGACGACGTACGAGGCGATGCTCACCGCCGATCTGCTGGACACCGGGCCGATCGTCAGCGCCCTCGGCGCGCTGCGAAACGCACCGATGGTGATCGTGCGCCGGATTCGGGGGAATTCCGGATCGCCACCGCCCGAACGAATGCGGTTCATCGACGTTCCGGAGACCGATGAGTGGACGCTGCTCGACGAAACGTATGGGGAGGAGTTCGTCTTCGGTGCGGTCGGGAAGTTCTGGCGACCGGCGATCGAGTGGCGACAGGTGGAGCCAGACGAGTTCTCGGCGTTCGACGAGCCGGGGTACGCGAAACTCGCGATCGGCCTGTCCGTCCGACCGTACGGCGAGGACCGGACGCTGTTGTCCTACGAGGCGCGCACTGCGACGACCGACGACCCCGCCCGCCGGAACTTCCGCCGGTACTGGCGCGTCATCGGCCCGTTCGCGGGCTACCTGATGTCGCGTGCGCTAGAGCGCATCGCGGCCGACGCTGAAGTCCGTCCGAATCGGAAACCGCCGGAGACGGCGTCCGGCAGCGGGGGCGAAAACCGAGGCCGCTCGAGCCGACTCGTCCGAGGTACCGTCGCGGCCGCGGCGCTCCTCGCCGCGAGCGCGTACCACGTCGCGATACGCCCCTGGCACCGTCGCTGGGGCACGACTGAAGGCGAAGCGCGAGGTCCCCTCCCGGGCGACGACCTCCTCCCGGACGCGACGGATCAGGTCACCCACGCGATCGAGATCGATGCGCCCGCCGAGTCGGTCTGGCCGTGGCTCGTCCAGATCGGTCAGGGGCGCGGCGGCTTCTACAGCTACGATTTGCTCGAGCGGGCCGTCGGTGCCGACATTCACAACGTGGATCGAATCATTCCGGAATACCAGGACCTCGCGGAGGGTGACGTGGTCAGGTTGGCGCCCGAGGACTATCCCGTCTCGTCGCCCGAATCGGCGCCGGAAGTCGCTCGTCTCGAGCCCGAGCGAGCGCTCGTCCTCAGGCCGCCCGGCGACTCGCCGGCGTGGACGTGGGCGTTCGTCCTCGAGCCGCTCGAAGAGGGGACGACGCGACTGCTCGCTCGCACGCGGTCGGCCTCGAGTCGATCGTCGATCGGACTGGGAACGACGCATCCGAGACTCGCCGCGGCGATCGAGTACCTCTGCTGGGAGCCGGCGCACTTCGTCATGGAGTGGAAGATGCTTCGGGGGATCAAACACCGCGCCGAACGGGCGGAATCGGCGGAAGTGTCCCCGTCAGTGTGACGGTGCCGTCGATAGCGACGGGTTCGCGACGCGTGTGGATTCGGCCGGAACTCGGACCTGCGGGTACGGGGTTCGGACGGCGTCAGATTCGACCCGTCGGTCGCGGAAATCTTTCCACGGTGCGCGACGTAGCAGGGTCGTACCCCGAGGGGACGTCAGTCATGGAACCGGACCGGTGGCTGGCCGCGGGCCGTCTCGCTAACGATCGTCGCTCCGTGGAGCGCTGCGGCGGCGGTACTCGCGTTTCGAGGGCATCGCGCGGGACCCGGTAGCGGCTGTCCCGCCGGCCGCGTACGCGGCGTACATGTTTCTCCAGTACGTCGTCGGTCCGCAGTCCCTCGAGTACCGTCCGATAGTCGCGCTTCGCCTCGGAATATTCGTCCTCAGTGGCGGCGTACTCCTCCGAGCGTGGAACCGGATCTCGGTCGATCACCTGCCGGTGCTGTCCCGGCGCCAGGAACTGGTTTTCGCCGCGGTGTTGCTCCTTCTTGCGGGCTTTACTGTCTCCCGCTACGCACCCGCGTTTCAGGGGCTGGGGTCCGGCGGCGCGATACCCGCGGAGTACGGCGACGATCCGTCGATGTACTGGTCGATCTTCCTGCTCGATCTCGGTGTCGTGGTACCGGTCACGCTCGGGGCCGGCTGGGGCCTCGTCCGAGGAGCGGCGTGGGCTCGAAAGGCGGTGTCCGGGATCGTGGGCTGGTTCGCGCTGGTGCCGATCTCCGTCTCGGCGATGTCGATAGCGACGGGACTCAACGACGACCCCCACGCCGCGGTCGGTAACGCGGTCGGACTCGGTGTCGTCGCGCTGCTGTTTACCGCGGTCGCCGCGTGGCTGTACCGACCGCTGTTGCAGAGCTAACGAGGCCCCGCGGCCGCCTCGGGACGTCACCCGGGCAAGAATAGGTTCAGAAACGCGACCACGATCCCTGCGAGCCCCATTCGGATCCCGGCGACGATCCAGTTCTGTTTCGAGATCGAGCCGAGATACGCACCGAACGTAAAGAGCACGGCGACGCCGACTGCGATGGCGACCAGCGTCGCCTCGAGCATAGAGAAGGCGATGCCTTCGGCGAGAAACGGTGCCAGTGGTAGCAAAATGCCGATGAGCGGTCCGATTCCGCTCGCGACCGCATTGATTTTGCGAGCGCCCACCCGCCGCTGCTGGACCGCTGTCTCCTCGAGATCGGTCAACATCGCTCGCTCGATGACCAGCAGTTCGGCCTGTTTCTCGGCCCGTTCGATCTCCCAGACGCTCCAGACGCCGGACGTTCCCAATCCGACGGCCGCGCCGAGACCGATCGTGATCACGGTGAGCCCGTCCGAAATGCCCGACAGGTAGGCCCCGACGACGACGCCGATGCTCGTCAGCGTCCCGTCGAACCCGTTGGAGATGAAGTATCGCCGCGAGATCGACCTGACTTCGTCGTCCTCGAGGAGGTCGCCGATGGAACTCACGTGTCGCCTCCGGTCACTTGTCCTGCGGCGTCTCGACCTGTTCGACGAGGCGATCGCCACAGACGACCTGATCGATCGAGTGCACCGTTCCGCCGAGGTCGGTGATGGCCTCCTCGAGAGCGTTTGCGTCGATTTCGTCGCCTTCGACCGTCAGCTTGAGGTTCTGGACCTCGCGATCGGTCTCGACCAGAACGACGTTGACGGCCTCGACGCCCGGACTGTCGGCGACGGTGTCGGCGAACTCGAGGATATCCGGCTCCTGTGGCTTCATCGCGTCGAGAACGAGCCGTCTGATAGCTGCGTTCATGACGCGTATGGTCGGTCTCGACACCCTTAGTGTCGAGGGACGCTTTCATCGATCGATTCGTCGGACGAGCGCGGCGACCGCGACGTAGGCGGGCAGACACACAGCGAGCACGATGCCGATGAGTCCCCAGTCCGCCGGCTCGAGCGGAACGGTCCCGAAGTACCGGTTGAGCGGCGTGTACAGCACCGCGAACTGGAGACCAATCGACGCCGCGACTGAGACCATGAGCCACGGATTCGACAGCGTCGGCGTCTCACGCAGCCACCGGATGACGTAGAGCTTCCCGAACTCGAGGACGACGAACGCCGTGAATACCATCGTCATCGCGTACGCCGTCACCTCGGCGGCTCCCTCGAGCGTGTAGACCATGAGCGCGAGCATGACGAGCGTGGTGACGGCCCCGGTCCCGCCGATCAGTCCGAGCATCGGCCGCCCGATGATCCCTCGATCGGGCTCCCGCGGCGGCCGCTCCATCACGTCACCGCTCTCCGGATCGGCGCCCAGCGCTAGCGCCGGCAGTCCGTCGGTCAGGAGGTTGATCCACAGTAACTGCACGGCCGGGAGGATGAGATAGCCGTACAGCGAGGCGATGAAGACGATCGCCACCTCCGCGACGTTCGCGCTGAGGAGGTAGGCGACGAACTTCCAGATATTGTCGAAAATTGCTCGTCCACGCTCGATGGCCCGTTCCATCGTCGCGTAGTTGTCGTCCAGCAGGACGATGTCCGAGGCCTGTCTGGCGACGTCCGTCCCGCGGATCCCCATCGCGACGCCGACGTCGGCGTTTTTCAGCGCCGGCGCGTCGTTGACGCCGTCGCCCGTCATCGCAACGTCGTTCCCCCGCGCCTGTAACGCCTGCAGGATCCGCACCTTGTGCTCGGGCGACGTCCGCGCGAAGACGTCGACGGCCGCCACTCGCTCGCGGAGCGTCTCGTCGTCCATCCCTTCGATGTCCGGGCCCTCGAGTACGTCCGTCCCGATCCCCAGCGACTCCGCGATCGCCCGCGCGGTCCGGACGTTGTCGCCGGTGACCATCTTCACGGCGATGCCCGCTCGTTTCGTCACGTCGATCGCATCGGCGACCTCCTCGCGGGGCGGATCGATCATCCCGGTCAGACCGACGAAGGTCAACCCGTCAGCGAGGTCGTCGGCCCCGGCCGGGTCGTCGCGATAGGCCATCGCCAGCACGCGGAGCGCGTCGTCGCCGAACTCGCGGACCGTCGTTTCGATTCGCTCGCGCCGATCGTCGGACATCGGTTTCGCCCCGTCGGCGGTCAGGATCCGGTCGCAGTTCTCGACCACGACCTCCGGCGCACCTTTGACGTAGCCGACGTCGTCGTGGACGGTTCCCATCCACTTGCGTTCGGAGGAGAACGGTACCTCGTCGGTCCGCGGATTGTCGGACCGGAGGCGGTCGAGGTCGAGTCCGCGACCATCGGCCACCTCGAGCAGCGCCAGTTCGGTGGGATCGCCGCCGTCGTCCTCGAGCGTCGAATCGTTACAGAGCGCGCCGATTCGCAGGAGGAGTTCCGTCCGGTCGGCGCGCACCGCAGCGTCGGTGTCGGCCGAATCGACGTCGATCACGGCGTCGTTCACCCAGAGTTTGCTGACGGTCATCTGTCCTTTCGTCAGCGTCCCCGTCTTGTCGGTACAGACGATGTCGACCGCGCCCAGCGCTTCGACCGCCGGAAGCCGACGGACCAGCGCATTTTCTTCGGACATCTTCCGGACGCCGAGGGCGAGCGTGAGCGTGACGACGGCCGGCAGCCCCTCCGGAATCGCTGCGACGGCGAGCGACACCGCGGTCAGCGCGGCCTGGACCGCGGTCGTTCCGCGCACGAGTAACAACGGCGCGACCAGCGCCGAGAGACCGAGAACGCCGAGTCCGAGGGTCCGACCAAGTTCGTCGAGTTCATCTTGCAGGGGCGTTCGCGTCTCCTCGGTCGCGGCGAGTTCCCGAGCGATCCCGCCGACTTCGGTCGCCATCCCCGTCCCGGTGACGACCACGACGCCCTTCCCTCGAGTGACATTGGTCCCCTTGTAAACCATGCTCTCGCGCTCCGCGAGGGGCGCCCCTGACTCGACCGGCGCTGCGGATTTCGCGACCGGAACGCTCTCGCCGGTCAGCGCCGCCTCGTCGGCCTCAAGGTCGGTCGCCTCGAGCAGTCTGCCGTCCGCGGGAACGACGTCACCGCCGCGAAGAACGACGATATCGCCGGGGACGAGTTCCGTGGCGTCAACCTCGCGCACCTCGCCGTTCCGGCGAACCCTCGCGGTCGGGGACGCCAGTTCGCGCAGCGACTCGAGGCTTTGCTCGGCGCGATAGTCCTGAACGAATCCGAAGATGCCGTTGGCGACCACGATAATCGCGATCAAGACTGCATCGACGGTGTGTCCCGCCCAGACCGAGAGGACGGCCGCGGCCAGCAGCACCCAGATCAGGACGCTGTCGAACTGCGTGACGAAAATGTCGACCGGTGACCGTCCGCCGCTTCGAACGACGTCGTTCTCGCCGTGTTCCTCGAGTCGGCGTCGGACCTCGTCGTCCGTCAGTCCGTCGCGTCTCGACTCGAACCGCTCGACGACGCGCTCGGCGGGCAGCTCATGTGGGCCTTCGGACACGACGCGATTTTACAGCCGAAACACCATAGCTGTATGCGCCGGCCGGACTCTCGACCGCCGTCTGGACGCCGGTCACCGGCGCTTGCGTTCCCACGGTGAAACAGGTGACGGCAATTTTATACGACGCTAAAGCGAAGCCCCGATCGAGTGAACTCCCTCGAAATCGGTCTCAGGCTGTTCGCCGGAATCGGGCTGATACTCGCGAACGCCTTCTTCGTCGCGATCGAGTTCGCCCTCACCCGCGTCCGACAGTACCCGGAATCGGTGTTCGACGAGCCGGGACTCCGGAGGGCGTGGGAGATGACGGACGACCTCGAGGTCTATCTCACGAGCTGCCAGGTCGGGATCAGTGCGACGAGCATCGCCGTCGGAATCGTCGCCGAGCCGGCCCTCGCGACGCTGGTCAGTCCGCTGTTCGAGACCACGACCCTCGCGTCCGCGGGCGCCGGCGCCGTTACCGCGTTCGTCATCATTAACCTCCTTCACCTCACCCACGGCGAACAGACGCCGACCTACCTCGGCGTCGAGCGGACGAAGTTCGTCGCGAAATACGGCGCGACACCGCTGTACTGGTACGCGTGGCTGCTCTCGCCCGTCATCTGGTTCGGCGACGCGGTCGCGAAGTGGACGCTCCGACGGTTCGGCATCGAGATGACCGGCGCGTGGCTCGAGACCGAGACCGAGATCATCGAGACGCGGGCCGACCTCCGGAACCGACTCGCGTCCGTCCTCGAGCGGGGCGAACTCCCCGACGAGCGGCGCGAGGAGATACTCAACGCGTTCACCGTCGGCGAACGGCCCGTCGAGGACGTCATGACCGACATCGACGACATCGTCTTTCTCTCGCGGACGGCATCGGTCGAGGAGAACCTGGCCCGGATCGGATCGAGTCCCCATACGCGATTTCCGCTGATCGAGGACGAACCCGAGGAATTCGTCGGCATCGTCTACGTCCCGACGGTCGTTGACCAAATCGACGACCTCCGAGCCGGTTCGGTCACGCTCGATGACCTCGCGACGCCGCCGATGACGCTCTCTGCTGACACGCACGTCAGTGACGCCATCGACGACCTCCAGGCGGCCCATCAGGAACTCGCACTCGTCGAAGCCGACGGCGACATCGTCGGGCTCCTCACGGCGACGGACGCGCTCGAGGAACTGGTCGGTGCGTTCGACGATCCGCTCGACACGGTGGACTTCGTGGCTGACCGGCATCGGTGAGCGACTCCCGGACGAGCCAGCCGAACGCACCACGGAGGCCGACCGGCAGCGTTCGGATCGCGACCACGTCGCTTACGATCGACCCACGAACAGGGATACACGGCTCCCACTCGAACGGGTCACATGGCCGAATTCGTCCTCGTTCCCCATCGATAGCAGCGAGACGTCAACCGTCACGCTCGAGATTTCAAGACGAATGCGTTCCACGCGCCTTCTGCTGGGTATCAGCATCGTCATCAGAACGCTCCGAGTTCTGCTTGGCTCGAAACCGCGAGCGCTTTTCGAACGGCGTGACTGTCGTCTGTGTCGGTCAGTGAACCGATCAGACGACGCTCTCGCGCGATCCGACGAACTGACCGCGGCCGGTCTTTTCGGTAACGTCCAGTTCGTACCACACCGTCTCGTATTCGGAGACCGGGTTATTGAACACTTCGAGGGCTGCTTCTTCGCCGACCTCGGAGAACAGTGTCGCCGCGTCGGTCAGATCGGAGTGATCGACCTGTCGGATCCGTCCCCGGAGAACGACGCTCTTCCATTGATCTTTGGTGGCCCACTCGTAGACCGTGAGGCTCGCGACGTTCGTCTCCGTGACGAACGATCGTTTCGTGCTGTCATTATCCATTATGAACCGGAAGAAACACCGATTCGAACCGCTGTCGTACGCGAACGCGATCGGGATCGTGTAGGCCTGCCCGCCTTTCGCGATACCCAGTACGCCGAGGCCCTGCTCCCGCAGAAACGCGTCGATCTCCTCGGCGTCTAGTTCGACACCGATGTCTGGTGACATACCGCATCGTACGACGTCAGGCGAGAAAAAAACCGGTCCCGGTCGACCGTCTCCCTCGAGACGGCCTTGCAGGACGATCTCTCGAACGGTGATCGTTGGTGGGCTACCGCCGACGCTATCGGAGTGTAGCGGGCGAGGGTGACGTCGCGTCGACCTCGTCGCACGCCCATCGCCAAGGGAGTCCGCTCTCGAGTAGCGTTCTTCGACGCACACGTTTCGGAAGAGGGATTTCCGAGGGACGTGAATGCGACTACGACCCCTCAGATGCCGATTCACGGACCGTTAGGACGGGAACCGGAGCCGTTCGAATGAGGTGCTCGGTGACGCTTCCCAGCACGTACCGATCGAAGCCCGTCCGGCCGTGGGTCCCGACGACGACGAGATCGATGTCCTGTTCCTCGATGTACGAGCGGATCGCCTCCTGGACCGATGACTCGTACGCAACCGTTTCAGCGGCCGGCTCGACGCCACGGGTTTCCGCGACCGACGACGCCTCGTCGAGGATCTCGTCCGCGGCCGCCTCGAGCATCGCCGTTTTGATATCGGAGCGGACGTCGACGCCAACGCTGACGACGTCGACGACCGTAAGGAGGTGAAGCGCCGCGCCGGTCGTGCTCGCGACGTCGACGCCTAACTCGAGCGCGTCCCTCGCACACTCGCTTCCGTCGGTCGGGGCCAGCACGTGTCGGTACGGATACGTCAACTCGGTTTCGGCGTCCGGGCGTATCGTCAGTACAGGGCCGTCCGCACGCCTGACGACGCGCTCGGTGGTACTGCCCAGCAGGAACCGCTCGAGCCCCCGACGTCCGTGCGTCGGCATGACGGTGAGGTCGATATCGTGCGACGCTGCGTAGTCGATAATCTCCCGATACGGTTCTCCCCTCTCGACCGCGGTGACCGCGTCGATTCCCCGGCCCTCTGCTCGGTCGGCGGCGTCGCGCACGATTCGGTCGGCCTCCCGCTCGAGGGCATCGACAACGTCGCCCTCCATCTGAAACGGACTGTACAGCACCGTATCCATGACGGTGAGAACGTGCACCGTCGACCCGTGTTCGGCAGCGATATCGAGGACGTGCTCGAGCGCGGTGGCCGCCCCCTCACTGCCGTCGGTTGGGAAGAGGAGGCGATCGAACGTCGCGCTCGTTTCGGGAGCGGTCACGTTCGGACACCTGCCGTCGCGTTTCGGGGTTCAGGTCCGATTCTCGCCCGTGACAGTCGTCGTTCCGTCTCGCGGCGTCCCATGACCGTCCGATACGCGAGAAACGGGGATAAACTGCAGGGGTACCTCGAAAAAGCGGCGCAGCCGGTGTGGGGCACGTTCCGGCTCCGCCCCGACCGGTGTCGTCGCTCCCGGCTCAGCGGTGCCGGCCGATCTCCGCCTCGTGGAGTTCGTCCTCGGCTTCCCACGTTCGCGGCCGGACCGTGACGAACACGGCGAGGAGGTAGCACGCGGCGACCACCGCAAAGACGAGGAGACCGGGGATCTCGCCGATTGCGGCGCTTTCGGGCCACGATCGGCTGGCGAACGACGTGACGCGGATGACCCACGCACCCAGGATTATCGTATACAGAACCAGGTAGATCCGCCGCAGGCGATGGGCGATCGCCTCTTCGATTGAGATCTTGATCGTCGGTCGTCGGTAGTCCTGACTCAGCTTCTCGCGCCACGACGGATCGACGACACCGGCGGAGGGGTCGAGCCCGTACGCGAAGACGTTCTTCTGGAACGTTCGGACGCGTCCGCGCCAGATGTCGTACCCGCGGTAGCGACGGGCCTCGATGACCAGAAACGCGGTCACTGCCGCCGCACCCAGCAACACGACGTAGTGGGGATTGTTCCGACTCGAGAACGACCACGTCAGGATCGCGCTCATCACGACGATCGCCCAGTACGTCGTCTGATCGAGCCGCTCGCGCCAGAACTTCATCCGGTGGATCTCGCCGCGGTAGAGGTGGGCCATGGCCGAACTCGGTCCCATGTCTTCGTCCAGGAGGCCGGCCCCTATCTCCCGGTGTTCTGCGTCGTTCGGATCGACGTCTTTCGTCGACTCTCTGTCCATCGTTGTTGATCGTTCTCGAGCGACGACGAAAAGCGAGGTGGATTCCGCCGCGCGAAGGCTGAATCTCAGCTGGGAGGAATGTGGACTCGAGTATATCCCGTACCGACACGTCTGTCCCAGTGATACACATGAATTTCGGATCGATCGGTCGTCTCGTCGCCACCGGCCTGGCGACCTTCCTGCTCGTCACCGTTACGGTGACAGAACTTCTCCAGTCGCGCATCGAATTCTCGCTGCTGGTCGGTATCCCGGCAGGGCTGGTCGCCGGCGCGGTCGCCGGTGGCCTCGTCGCTTGGGGAGACGCCGACGGCGCGCCGGAACGGCGGCGGCGGATCGCGTCCTCGTTTGGCGCCTTCGCGATGGCCGTTCTCGTAGCGATCGTCGCAGGACTGCTCCTTCCGATCGGGACTGCACTGACCATCGTCGTCGGCACGGTCGTCGGTCTGATAACCGCCGTCGGAGTCTACCGCCGCGACGGCGGCCGCGCTCGTGCCCGCCGAGTCTGATCGGCGACCCGAAACTGGAACCGAACCCGGCCTGTATCATCAGGTGCGCCCACGAGCGCCGAGGTGTTCGTCGTGCAGCTATGGATCCTCGGCCCGGCGAGTTTTGCCCCGTTCATCTTGTTCGGCGTGCCACTCGGCATCCCCGACCCGTGGATTGAGACCGGCGCATTGCACTTTCTCTTCCTCGGCTGGGCGCTTCCGATCGCGCTCGCGGGCTCGCTGCTCGTCGCCCGCTCCCTCTACGAGGCGGGTATTCCGACCATGTCGGACGGTGAGTTCGAGATCGCCCCTGACGAATTCGAAGCGCGACGGCGGCTGCTGTACGGACTCCGAGTCCGACGCTCGAGCGTGGCCGTCGCGGAAAACCGACTGCTTTCCCTGACGCAGACAGACGACCAGTTTTCAGTGACCGGTATCCACCATACCGTTCAAGGCTGTGGCAACCAAAGGGGGATATATGGCAACCGACGATTCTCTGATTCGGACACTGTTGATCGTTATCGTTGCGATCCTTCTCCTGCCGGTTCTCATGATGGCGATCACGATGCCCATGATGGGCGTCTGGGGCGGGGGTCATATGTGGGACGGCGGGATGTGGAACGGCACTGGAGCCACGTGGATGTGGCCGCTCATGTCGATCATCCCGTTACTGGTCATACTCGGTCTCGGATATCTCCTGTACAGCGCGGTTCGCCAGTCCGGCGGGCAACGGGCGGATCCTGCACTCGAGGAACTGAGAACCGCCTACGCCCGCGGCGACCTCACGGACGAGGAGTTCGAGGAGCGCCGCGAACGATTGCGACGGGAGAAGTAGTACGCTGGTGGACGCATGCCGGGCCGAACGCTGCCTCTTCCGGCCGACAGTGTCCTCGTTTGTTGTCGGGCTCCGATGTCGGGGGCGGCCATCTGTGTCGGTATCGCGGCGTGAGCCGACCGAGAACGGATTCTTCGCTCCGATATACCTATGTTGGACGGACCATAGCTCTTGGTTCATCCCGACTTGGCGTTCCCCTCGAAGTCATGCACGAACACGTCGCGAGCCGATAATACCGTCGCCGATCGTGGTATCGAGTCTGGCGTGCGA
Organism: Natrinema sp. CBA1119; assembly: GCF_002572525.1. Classification (NCBI taxonomy): domain Archaea; kingdom Methanobacteriati; phylum Methanobacteriota; class Halobacteria; order Halobacteriales; family Natrialbaceae; genus Natrinema; species Natrinema thermophila. The sequence continues at coordinate 290,987 of NZ_PDBS01000008.1, forward strand.
GAAGTTCGACGGATTTCGCGCTGATACTCGAGGCGAATGCAGTGGCGGACCTTATCGCTCGGACTGCTCCCGTCGCCTCCGCCCCGTATTGCGAGCGATGGCGATCACGAACCCCAGACCCCGCCGAACGTCGAGGTCTCTGAGGGCACGCACCAGCCCGCGTACACCAAGCGGTTTCGTCGGTTCGTCACCCGCTTCACCCACGGCCTCGAGCACGTCCTCGAGCGTCCGGGCCACGTCGTCGTCGGTCGCAGTGTCGGCGACCTCACCGAGGCGCGTCCCGGTCGCCGCGAGGTCCGTAACCATGTCGTCGTCCATCGCATTCGATGCGAGCGCGAGCAGGTCCGCCATCGCCAGCAGGTCGTCGAGCGTGCCCGACCGCTGCAGGCGAGCGAGAGTCTCGATCGCGTCGGCCAACTCGTCGGCGTTCTCGCCGGTCGCCTCGCCGAGTCGCGCGGCTTCGGGCGTCGCCAGTCCGTCGGCCGCGGCGCCGAGGTTCGTCGCCGTTCCAGCGAGTTCCTCGACCATCCGGTCGTCCATCGCGGCGGTCGCGAGGTCCGCGGTGTCGAGCAGTTCGTTGACGACGCCGAGGCGCTCGAGGAATCGAGCGACTTCGTCGGGGTTGTCGGCAACGAGATCCTCGAGGGTCGCTGCGTCCTCGGCGGCTTCCGGCGCGGGTTCGGATTCAGGTTCGGACATCTACAGCAACCCCGTGCGGTGAGCCAGTAGGACTCGTTGTAGCCGAGTTTCGCCCAGTGGAGCGGTTTCGACGGCTCGCGGACGTACGGCTCCTCGCCGTAGGAGAACTCGATGAACGTGGCCTCGTCCATTCCGGCCTCGAGGAAGCAGACGGTCTTCCCGTCGTAGGTCGCCGTCGGGACCGTCCGCGGGCGCGGCTGGCGATCCGATCGGCGACGACGCCTGCCTCGTAATGGGCGACGCTGCCCGCCTTGCTCGTGGGGACGTCCGCGACGTCGCCGATCGCGTAGACGTCCTCGGCCGCCGTGGCCTCGAGCGTGTGTCTATCGACGTCGACCCAGCCGTCATCGCCCAGCCCCGCGTCGGTCACAAGATCGCTGCCCCGGTGGGGCGGGATGGCCACGAGCAGGTCGTACTCGAGTTCGTTCCCTTCGACCGTCTCGATGACTTCCGCGTCGGGGTCGACCTCGTCGACGTTGAAGAACGTCTCGAGGGAGATGTCACGCTCCTCGAACAGGTCGGTGGCCCAGTCGGCGACCGACTCGAGGCCGTGGGCGCGGTTGATCGGGTACGTATAGGTGATCTCGACGTCCTCGCGCCGGCCCCGCTCGCGGAGCCAGGCGTCGACCATCAGCGGGAACTCGACGGGCGCCGCCGGACACATGTGCGGGACGCCGACGACGCTCAGGACGAGGTGGCCCTCGGTGAAGTCGGCGAGTGCGTCCCGGAGCCGCTCGGCGCCGTCGGGGCCGTAGAAGTGGTGGCCGCCTTCGGCGAGTCCGGGGACGGCCTCGGGCTCGAGGGTCGCGCCGGTCGCCAACACGAGCTGGTCGTAGTGCAGCGAGGTCGTCCGATCGGCGAACGACAGGCGGTTTCGATCCGTATCAACGCCAGTTACCTCCTCGATCGTCAGGGTGACGCGACGGTCGACCAGCTCCTCGATCGGCCGCTTCGCGTCGTCGACCGTCTTCTTCCCGAAGGGCACGTACAGGAACGTAGGCTTGTAAACGTGGTTCGGATCGGCCGTGAGCAGCCGGACCTCGACCTCCCCGGCCTCGATCTCACTCTGTAGCTCGCTTGCGAGCCGATTCGCGAGGACCGTCCCGCCCGTTCCGCCGCCGACGATAGCGATTCGGTGCATCTCAGTTGACCTCCAGATAGATACTCCAGTACTCGTCGCGCTCCTCGATCTCGAGTAAGTCGTGGCCGGCCTCCTCGAGCCACTCCGGAACGTCCGTCGTGGAGTTGCGCTCGGTGGTCTGGAGTTCGACCACGGTGCCGGGATCGAGATTCTTCACCTTCCCGATGAGGTCCATTAGCGGGCCGGGACACGTTGCGTCTCGTGAGTCGATCGTTACGTCCGGATTGTGTGCGTCAGTCATTGGTCTAGGGGTACAGGTTGTGTCGTCGTCGCTCGAACTCCTCTTCCGAGAGTTCGCCGCGTGCGTATCGCTCGCGGAGTTCCTCGAGCGCACGGTCGGATCGGTCAGCGCGGTCGGCGCGGTCGGTGCGGTCGGTTCGGTCACCCCGGCGCCGACTGCCGGCCCAGACGACCAGCAGGGCTAGTAGGCCGAGCAGGACGAATGGCCAGAGGAACATCCAGCCGCCGAACGCTCCCCAGCCGCCCATCGCTCCGCCGGTACCGCCGCCGTGGGGCTGTGCGGACGCCGTCGCGGTCGCGGCGACGAGGAGGACGGCGCCGAAGGCTGTCGCTCGGCTCGCATACCGCCCGATCGTTTCGTATGGGTCGGTCATCGTTCGATCACACTCGAAGAGTAGTATTGTATAGTAATGCCACTATCGAAAAAACCACCTGTGCAGGAATAGGCGATAAATATATCCCGGCAACCGGTCTCGAGCAGATTCCCGCTCACCGGATCGTTCCGTAACGGATCCGCAGTGAGCGATCGCATCGGGCACCCTTCCCCAACAGGATCCGTGTCGGGAGGAGTAGTATTTCCCTCCGTTCGGGGCTGCTCGGGACGACCGCCGCGAGCATCGATCAGTTGGTCACGTCGCCGCGGCGAGGAACCCCGGACGCTCCGCCGGTTCAATATTGTCCTCGATACACAAAATCGTTATAATCGTGGAGCCCGTACCGTCGACCGATGAGCGAGTCCATCGACGACGAACGAGAACGGATCCGCGAACAGAGGAAGCGAGAGTTGCAGGAGCGCCTCGAGAACGGCGGGAGCCTCGACGCGGCCGATGCCGGCGGGGAGGGCACCACGCCCGACGAGCCGATCGAGATCACGGGTCAGGGCCACCTCGACGAGGTCGTCGCGGAGCACGACGTCGTCCTCGTGGACTGCTACGCCGACTGGTGTGGCCCCTGCCAGATGATGGAGCCGACGATCGAGGCCCTCGCCGTGGAGACCGACGCTGCGGTCGCGAAGGTCGATGTCGACGCTCATCAGCAGATCGCCCAGCAACTAGGCGCTCGCGGCGTCCCGACGCTCGTCCTCTACGCGGACGGCCAGCCGGTCGAACGCACGGTCGGCGCCCAGGACCGCGGGACGCTCGAGGGATTGATCGAGCAACACGCGTAGCGAAGCGCCGACCCGGCTCACGGCGGACGATAGCGACCACCAGAACAGTTCCCCCGGTCCGACTCCCGACACGGGACCGGCGACGCGACCACGACATACTGACGTTCACCCATGTCCACTGACTGGAGACGAGCGATCGAAACGCAACGGGAAGAGAAAGACCGGTACTTCGGCGACGATCCGCACTCGCCGATCCCGGACGCGGAACGCGAGTCGTTCGACGGCCTCGAGTACTACCCGATCGACGAGGACTACCGGTTCCAACTCCCCCTCGACGAGTACGACGACCCCGAATCGGTCACCGTCGGGACGAGCACCGACGGCGAGCGGGAGTACCTGCGCTGGGGTGAATTCCGGTTCACCGTCGACGGCGAAGACGTCGCACTGCAGGCCTACAAGGCGGATCCGGACGACGAGCGGCTCTGGGTCCCGTTCCGAGATACGACCAGCGGCGACGAGACCTACGGTGCCGGTCGATATCTCGACCTCGAGTACGACAGCCATCGAACGAACGACGGAAACTGGGTCCTCGACTTCAACGAGGCGTACAACCCGACGTGCGCCTACTCCGATCGATACGAGTGTCCGCTCCCGCCGACGGAAAACTGGCTCGAGGTCCCGATCGAGGCCGGCGAACAGGCGTTTCACTGAGTCGTAGAACACGTCCATACCAGACGTGTGAATTCGGACGAAGCGCGACGGCCGAGTCACGCTCACCGGTTCTGTACGTACCGACACAGAAACAGGAAAACCGATAGTAGCCACTGCAAGTCACTGCACACCTGCTCGCACGACAGTAGCGCGGTTCGGAGCGAGCACCGCGAGCAAGAACCGCGGACTGTGCGATCAGTGTGTAAATCGTTGCAGTTGTTACTATACATACACCAAGCGAGGGACGAGTAGCCTCGAGCGCGGTAGAGTAGGTTGGTAGGTAGCCGGTCGGGATTGATTCGGCCGGTTACACACCGTTCGATGCCCACAACCTCCCACGCTGGATCCGTACACGGTAGCGCGGAGAGGACGTCAGTACTAGACCTCGAGTTCGGTGCCACAGTCCGGGCATTCCATTGCTGGTTCCCCGTCGACCATCGTGAACTCCAGGTACTCGCTTTCACCACAGTCTTGACACGGCACTGCGACCCGAACGTCGGTCGACTCCTGTGGAGTGCCGAGGGCGAGCGCGCGGAGGGTGTCGTCCGATTCGTTTCGACCCTGCTGGTATTCGCCCGCATCGAACCGGATCATCTCTCCCTCGCTGACGGTGACGGTTTCGCTATCCGCCGCTAGCTCCGGCTTCGTCTCGAACGCGGCCTCTCCCTCGAGCACGAAAAACGACTCCTCCTGGTCGAGATGCGTGTGAAGACTGCCAGCGAATTCCTCGCCCGGCTCGAGTGCGTAATAGTTCATCGAGAAATCCTGGGCGTCGAGTGGCTCCGACACACTTTGTCGATTCTGGGGTCCCGATTCCGGATTCATGTCGTCGATATCGATTTTCTGCATACGACCATAGATAGCAGTCTCAGGGGTGAAAAGTATACTGCGACTCGCAGGGTATTCGAGTTCGAATTTCGTCGTGATCGAATACGCAAGCGCTGGACGAGCCATTTCCGAGCAGAACGGGCGGGACGGGAGATAACGACGGACAGTATCCGCCGACTTTCAGAATCTCGTCGTGTTCATATCGTCTCGTCAGGATCGTGCTCAGCTGCCATCCGCGTCGCTTCTTCGGCATACCGTTCCCGGTCGTCAGCGTCCTCGACGGTCGCGAGATCGTCGGGAGAGACGTCCCGTGCGGCAGTGACCGTGTCCATGTCGATCGCCTGCGCTGCGATCTCCCGCCGAAAGGCTCGAGCGCCGTCGGGAGTCGCGTACGTGAGGATGATCAGATCGCGGTTGTTGTACCCGCGTTCGACGAGCCACACGCGAACGTCGTCCGACCCCGACTCAGATGACATAGGAACCCGAACGAGAAGCATGGCGGTAATCTTTGGGACCGGATTTTAGTGACTCCGGAGCCACAGCCACATCGAAGAGCGGGTTTCGAGAATGCCACCACCGACGCTCGTCTACGACGACGATTGCGGCGTCTGTACTCGCGCGGCGCGGTTCGTGGACCGCCGCGCGGCGATCGATATCGTCGGCTTTTCGGAACTCTCGGACGACCGACGAGCCCGTTTGCCGGCCGACTACGAGGAGTGTGCGCACCTCGTCACCGACCGGACCACGTACTCCTGTGGCGAAGCGATGGAGCGTGCCTACGAACGAACGGGCCTCCCGCCGTCGCAGCTGTTCCCGCTGTTCCGTCGCGTTCCGGGATACGGCCGCGTTCGCGAGTTCGTGTATCGACTCGTCGCGTCGAACCGACCGTTGATCAGCCGGTTGCTTCCGTCGGTCGTGTGAGAGCGCTGTCGGTCCGTCGACCTCGAGTTCGCCGGCTACTGCTACACCCCGCTGAGGAATTCCGTTTCAAACCGACGGACGCTCTCGTCAGTCCCCGCGAGGACGACCTCGTCGTCCGGCTCGAAAGTAAACGTGTCGGGATCGAAATCTGCGATCGTCTCCCCGTCGCGGACGACGACGAGGACGGTCGCGCCGGTCTCGGAACGGACGTCAGCGTCGACGAGCGTTCGACCCGCCAGTCGACCGACGGGGAGTTCGACGACGTCGATCTGCCTGCCGACGGCTAACACCGACTCGTCCTCATAGATCGTCGACGCCAGCATGCGGCCGCTGACCGTCGCCAGCGATTGAACGTACGCTGCGCCCGCTCGATACAGTTTGCCCTTGCTCTCCGGTTCGTTCGCCCGCACGATCACGTCGACGTCCGGGTTCAGGTCGCTGGCAATCAGCGTCGTGAAAATCGCTGTCGTGTCGTCGTTGAGAGTGACGATCACGGCCGACGCGTCGTCGATACCGGCCTCGCGGAAGACGGCGGGCTCTCGCGCGTCGCCGACGATGTCGACGCCGGCTTTCTCTTCGCTGTCGATCACGGTCACCTCCGTGTTCGTCTCGGCGAGGACGTCGGCTGCGGTCGACCCCGCCTCGCCGTATCCGGCGACGAGGACGCGCTGGACCGAGAGCGACTGGATGGACGACGTCGCCTCCTCGCGCAGGGCCGTGATCCGTTTCGGTTCGCCGGCGACTAACAGCCGGATGTCCTCGTTCAGTTCGATCTCAGGAACGATCGGACTCTTGAAGTCGCCGTCGACCCAGACGCCGACGATGTCGACCCCGAACCGCTCCCTGAGTCGCGCCTCGTCGACAGTTCGGTTGCAGAGTTCGCTTCCCGTCTCGATGGAGAGTTCGACCAGTTCCAGGTCGTTACCGAGTTCGATGCCGTCGTCGACGACCGTTGTCACGACCGTCGGGACCTGCCGGGCAAGGCTCTCGCCCAATAGTTGTCGGGGTGATAGGACGCTATCCGCGCCAGCGATTCGATGGTACTCCTCGAGCGCCACGTCTTCGGCGAGCGTTACGGTTCGGACGTCCGGGTTCACCTCTTTCGCCGAGAGAACGATGCTCGCGTTGACGTCGTCGGCCGCGTCGGCCACGACCGCCCGCGCCCGATCAACACCCGCGTTCTCGAGGGTCTTGATCGACTCCGGATCGCCGTGGACGACCCGGTTGTCAGCCTCGTGGAGGGCCGTCGCCCGTTCGACGTCGGATTCGACGATCACGTACTCCTGTCCCCGGGAGTTCAGTTCCGCGACGAACTCCTCGCCGCGCGGCGTGTACTCGCAGATGACGACGTGGTCGACCGCGTCCGTCGTCGTCGGTGCCGACGGCGAGAGCGCGTTCCGAAGCCACGGGACCGCAAAGACGTCGGCCGCCGTGAGGATGAGCCCGATCCCGGCGAGTTGCATTCCGATCATCAACAGGTTCATTTGTGGCGTTTGCCACGGTGCGTCTTCGCCGTATCCGGTCGTCGTGTACGTCTGGAAGACGATCTCGAGGGACCGGTACAGGGGCTGCGGGCGGTCCTCCCACGCGCCCATTCCGTGGTTGTACAAAAGCGTGAAGAAAACGGTCGTCACGGCCACCAACAGAAGGTAGTAGCCGGTACGACGTGATTTCAGTAGCGACATACGACTACTACTCGAACCGATCGGGTTGAGCGTATTGGATGGCGGAACCGAGATGGTTCGACGCTCGACAGTCAGAAACCGGCGACCTGCATCGACCCGTAGCCGAGTCCGAACGCGAGCACGAACGACCCGACCCAGGCGGCGACGGTAACTCCCAGCTTTCGGGGGTTGACGCCGGTTCCACCGGCGACCGCGAGTCCGCTGCCGACGATCGCGCTCACGACGATCTCGTTGAACGAGACCGGTACTCCCAGGAGGACCGCGGTCTGTGCGATGAGAAACGAGGGGACGAGCGTCGAGATCGATCGGCGCGGCCCCAGCGACGCGTACTCCTGCGAGATCGATTTGATCATTCGGGGTGCACTCGTCCAGGAGCCGACGAGGATCCCGACGCCGCCGCCGAGCAACACCGCGATCGGCGACACCGACGGCAGGTCCTCGAGCAGCGGGAACAGCGGCCCGACGGCCAGCCCGACCTGACTCGCGCCCGCCGAGAACGCCACGAGCGCGCCCAGCGAGAGCAGGAATCGGCGCAGACCGCCGGGCTGATCGCGACCGATGTCCCAGCGGACGAGGGCCGCTGCGACGGCTCCGAGGCCCAGTGAGGCCGCGGCCGTGGCGGCGGTTCCGTCGAACGGTATCGCGGTGGTTCCGGCCGCGGCGAGCGTCCCCCGACCGATGAGAGAAACGCGAACTCGAGGTTCGCGACGACCGTACCGACGATTCCGGCGAGGAGTGGAACGCTGACGTCCTCGGGAACGTCCGGTCGCGGAAGAACGCTCGCGATACCGTAGGCGATTCCCCCGCCAACGAACGGCGTGAGTACCCAGACCGCACCGATTTCGGCGTATTTCCCCCAGGCCGGATCGCCGCCGAGCGCGAATCCGACGCCGATGACCGATCCGGTCACGGTGAACGCGGTCGCGATCGGATACCCGGTGAAGATACCGATCGCCATCAGTCCGGCACCGATCAGCAAGACGACGATGACGCCGCTTACCGGGAGGCTGATTCCGTCGATGAGGCCGCTCCCGACGGCTTCGGAGACGCTCCCGCCCTGTGTCACCGCGCCGGCGAAACCGAGGATGCCGACGAGAAACGCCGCGCGCATCGTCGGAATCGCGTTCGCGCCGACGGCCGGTGCGAAGGGCGTTGCGCCGCTCGAGCCGGCGCCGATCACCCACGCCATGAACAGGCTCGCGAGAGCGGCGGCTGCGAACAGTAGTATCGTTCCCGGATCCATTAGTGTACGAAAAGTCTCTGTTTCAGTTTGCGGAACACGAAATGTGAACGGCGTTAGTCGGCACCCGTTGGGGCTGCGTCGGCCGCAGCGCGCTTGCTGCGCCAGACGCCCTGCAGGTAGGCGCCGGCGAACATACCGGCGAGTGCCCACAGGATCGAGACGTTGCCGACGCCGAGGCTGGCGTAGGCAGCGCCGGGACAGATTCCCGAGAGCCCCCAGCCGACGCCGAAGATCGTGCCGCCGATCAGAACGTTCCGGTCGAACGGCTTCAGCCGCCGTTCGTACCGGTCACCTGTCAGCGGCGCGCTGTCTCGGATCCGGGGCATCACAGCGAAGGCGATCCCGGAGACGATTGCAGCGCCGAACATGACGAACAGCAGTCCGAAGTCCTCGAACTGCAGGAAGTTCAGCACGACCTCCGGACGCGCCATCTGGCTG